>NZ_CAPJ01000466.1 GCF_000331775.1 Xanthomonas translucens pv. translucens DSM 18974 | reverse complement strand
GGCGACGATCTGCTCCGGCTCAGCCAGGCGCCCGGGACCGGACTCGCCTTCGGCCAGCGGGCCGTCGTTCGGCCCGACCACGCTGGCGCCGCGCTGGCGCAGCGTGGCGACATTGGCCTGGGTGGCCGGGTGCAACCACATGCGGTGGTTCATCGCCGGGCACACGGTCAGCGGCGCGGTGGTGGCCAGGCACAGCGTGCTCACCAAGTCGTCGGCCAGGCCGTGGGCGAGGCGCGCCAGCAGGTCGGCGGTGGCCGGCGCCACCACCACGCAGTCGGCCCAACGCGCCAGTTCCAGATGCCCCATCGCCTGCTCGGCGGCGCTGTCCCACAAGCTGGTGCGGGCCGGGTGCGCGGACAGCGCCTGGAAGCTCAGCGGCGTGACGAACTGCTGCGCGCCGGCGGTCATCGCCACCTGCACCTCGGCGCCGGCATCGCGCAACCGACGCACCAGTTCCAGCGCTTTGTAGACGGCGATGCCACCGCCCGCGCACAACAGCACACGCCGCCCCTGCAGGGGCCTCTCGAAAGTACCGGTCACGTCGGGAATGTCCTACCCATGCAAGAACGATTAGCTTACCCGATGGCCCTTTGCGGCCCTGATACCGTTGCGCCATATCGTCCGCCAATCTGGCGATATGCACATATCCAAATGGCCCCGCGACGAACGCCCCCGGGAAAAGCTGCTGGCACGCGGCGCCCCGGCCCTCTCCGACGCCGAACTGCTGGCGATCTTCCTGGGTTCCGGTTTGCCCGGCAGCGACGCGGTACGCACCTCGCGCGACCTGCTGCAGCGGCACGGTCCGCTGCGCACGCTGCTCGACCGCCCGCCCCGCGAACTGGTCCGCCTGCCCGGACTCGGCCTGGCACGGGCCTGCAGACTCTCGGCCGCGCTGGAGTTGGGCCAACGCCATCTAGCCGCCGAACTGGAACGCGGCACGACCCTGAACGACCCGAGCGCGGCCGGCCGCTACTTCGCGCAGCGCTTGCGGGCGCGGCCGCACGAGGTGTTCGCGGTGCTGTTCCTGGACACAAAGCACCGCTCGCTGGCGTTCGAGGAGCTGTTCCAGGGCACCCTGGACGGCGCCGAGGTATATCCGCGCGAAGTGCTGCGGCGCGCGCTGGCGCACAACGCGGCGGCGGTGATCATCGGCCATAACCACCCGTCCGGGAACCCGGAGCCCTCCTCCGCCGACCGCGCCGTCACCCATCGCCTGAAACAGGCACTGGGGCTGGTGGATATCCGCTTGCTCGACCATTTCATCGTCGGCGACGGCGTGCCGGTGTCGATGGCCGCGCGCGGCTGGGCCTGAACCGCCGGCCGTGGGTCGCGCGCCAGGCGCCATGCAAGCGCCTGGCGTGTGCGCGGATCGCGAATGCACAATCCCGGGTCACCGATCCCGGATCCCGCCATCGTCGGACGGCCTGAGGTCGCGCTGAACCCGGCACGGGCCGGGAGGCGGCGGGTCGGGTAAAATCGCCTGTTCCGCGCTTCAAGCAGATGATCACGTGAAATCCCAACTCCGCGCCCTGATCGGTCAAGGCATCGAAGCCTTGCGCGCCAACGGCACCATGCCGGCCGACACCTTGCCGCCGGACTTCGTGGTCGAGCGGCCCAAGACCCGCGAGCACGGCGACTTCGCCACCAATGCCGCGATGCTGCTGGCCAAGGCCGCGCGCGGCAATCCGCGCGCGCTGGCGCAGCAGTTGGTCGCCGCGCTGCCGGCCAGCGACGAGGTGACCCGGGTCGAGATCGCCGGCCCCGGCTTCATCAACTTCCACATCAGTCCCAGCGGCTATCAACGCGAAGTGCTGGCGGTACTCAAGCAGGGCGAGGACTACGGCCGCAGCCTGGTCGGCAACGGCCGCACCGTGGGCGTGGAATACGTCTCGGCCAATCCGACCGGCCCGCTGCACGTGGGCCACGGCCGCGCCGCGGCGATCGGCGACTGCCTGGCGCGGCTGCTCGAGGCCAATGGCTGGAACGCCAAGCGCGAGTTCTACTACAACGACGGCGGCGGCCAGATCGAGAACCTGGCGCGCTCGGTGCAGGCGCGCGCGCTGGGCAAGACCCCTGACAGCCCCGACTGGCCCGAAGAAGGCTACCGCGGCGACTACATCCAGGACGTGGCCAACGCCTACCTGGCCGGCGACTCGGTGGACCTGGAAGGCAATCTGGTCACCGGTTCCAAGGATCCGAACGATCTGGAAGCGATCCGCCGCTTCGCCGTGGCCTACCTGCGCAACGAGCAGAACCACGACCTGGCCGCGTTCGGCGTGGACTTCGACATCTACTTCCTGGAAAGCTCGCTGTACCGCGACGGCAAGGTCGAAGAGGCGGTGCAGAAGCTGGTCGCGTCCGGCCACACCTACGAGGAAGGCGGCGCGCTGTGGCTGAAATCGACCGATTTCGGCGACGACAAGGACCGAGTGATGCGCAAGTCCGACGGCAGCTACACCTATTTCGTACCGGACGTGGCCTATCACCTGAGCAAGTGGCAGCGCGGCTACCTGCGCGCGATCACCGAACTGGGCGCGGACCACCACGGCTCGCTGGCGCGGGTGCGCGCCGGCCTGCAGGCGATGGACCTGGGCATCCCCAAGGGCTGGCCCGAGTACGTGCTGCACCAGATGGTCACGGTGATGCGCGGCGGCGAGGAAGTGAAGCTGTCCAAGCGCGCCGGCAGCTACCTGACCCTGCGCGATCTGATCGAGGAAGCCGGCCGCGACGCCACGCGCTGGTTCCTGATCGCGCGCAAGCCCGATTCGCAGCTGACCTTCGACATCGACCTGGCGCGTCAGCAGAGCAACGACAATCCGGTGTTCTACGTGCAGTACGCGCATGCCCGCGTATGCAGCCTGCTGCGCCAGGCGCAGGAGAAGAAGCTGGACTACGACCAGGCCGACGGCCTGGGACAGCTGAACCGGCTGAACGATACGACCTCGCTGGAACTGATGCTGGAACTCTCGCGCTACCCGGAAGTGGTGGAGAATGCGGGACACCTGCTGGAACCGCACCTGATCGCGCAATACCTGCGCGAACTGGCGACCGCGTTCCACACCTGGTACCACGGCACCCCGGTGCTGGTGGACGATGCGAGCGAGCGCAACGCCAAGTTGACCCTGGCCGTGGCGGCGCAGCAAGTGCTGGCGAACGGCTTGAACCTCCTGGGCGTTTCCGCCCCGGAAAAAATGTGAGTGGAGAAGCAGTAGATGGCAGCAAGACGCGGTAAGACCCAGGCGCGACGCAACAGCGGCAACGGCACGCCCGGATGGGTGTGGCTGATCGCCGGCGTGGCGATCGCGGCGGTGGTGTTCCTGGCAGCACCCGCCCTGTTCAAGAAAGGCGGCGACGGCTTCCTGCGCGTGGGCGGCCCGCGCGCCAACCCCGACGCGCAGCCGGCGCCGGTGGCCGATGCCGATGTGGACGCGGCGCCGGAACTGCCCAAGCCGACGATGGCGGCGGCCGGCAGCAGCAAGCCCGACGCCAAAAATCCCAAGAAGGACGCGCAGACCCAGTACGACTTCTACACCTTGCTGCCCGGCAAGGAAGTGCA
>NZ_CAPJ01000467.1 GCF_000331775.1 Xanthomonas translucens pv. translucens DSM 18974 | reverse complement strand
GGCCGCGCGCGGCCAGCAGCACCGCCAGGGCCAGGACGCCGAGCAGGCCGGCGACGATCAGGCACGGCAACGCGCCCAGGCCGAGCGGACCGACATCGGCATCGGGCAACGCCGCGACCACACGCAGCCCGGACGTGCCGATCGGGCGCGACAACGCATCGCCATGGTCGGCCAGGCCGGTATCGCCGACGCCGATCACGTCGTAGCCGCCCTGGCGCAGCGCCAGGTAGCCGCTGGCCGGGACCGCGGCCTGCGCCACCGGCGCGGTCAGCACGCGCAACGGCAAGCGCAGGTAGGCCACCCCGACGCCGGTGTCCAGGGTCACCGGCGCCGCCAATCCCAACCGCGGCCCGCCGCCGTCGCGCACCACCGCGCTGGCGACCGCGTTGGTCAGCAAGGCCTTTTCCAGCAGCGCCAGGCGCCCGTAGCCGAAGCCGCCCACATCGGCATAGCCGGCGCCCAGGTCGCCGGGCAGCACCTGCGCGTCTTCCGCCTCCTTCCAGCCCTCGCGCAACGCCTGCGCGGCCGTCGCCGCGTCGCCGCGCGCCAATGCGGCCTGCACCGCGGGCTGCTGCAACTGCGCCGCCAGGCGCCTGGCGGCAGCGGCCAGCGCCTGCGAGGTCTGCGCCACCGCCGCGTCGCGCGCCTGCTCCAGCGCGGTGGCGCTATCTGCGTGGCGCCATTGCTGCGCGCCGCTCCAGCCGAACCACGCGGCCAGCACCACCAGCAGCAGCGCCAGCAGCGGCACCGCCTTGCGCAAACCTTCCGGCGCAGGCCGCCGTTGTGTTGCCTCGCTCATGCACACGATCCCCTGTCAGCGCACTCCGGTATGGCCGAATCCACCCGTTCCCCTGGCGCTGTCGGCGAAAGTATCCACCACCTGCAGGGCAACGCGCACGACCGGCATCACCACCAGCTGCGCGATGCGATCGCCGGGGGCGATGGTGAACGGCTCGCGGCCGCGGTTCCAGACGCTGATCAGCAGCGGCCCCTGGTAGTCGGCGTCGATCAGGCCGGTGCCGTTGCCGAGCACGATGCCGTGGCGATGGCCCAGCCCGGAACGCGGCAGCACCACCGCGCACAGCTGCGGATCGGCAATGTAGATGGATAGCCCGCTGGGGATCAGCGCGGTATCGCCCGGCGCCAGGGTCAGCGGCGCCTCGGTGGCCGCGCGCAGATCGAGTCCGGCGCTGGCGTCGGTGGCGTAGTCCGGCAGCGGCCAGCTGTCGCCGAAGCGCGGGTCGAGCAGTTTGACCTGCAGCGGGTACGGGGTCGGGATGGTCATGCGTGCAGTCGCTCCGCGATCAGGGCCAGCAATTGTTCGGCCAGTTGCGTCTTGGACACGGCCGGGAAGCTCCGTGCACCCTGCTGCCAGTAGGCAGTGGCGGCGTTCTCGTCGCTCTCGAAGCCGTTGCCGGCCACCCCCACCTGATTGGCGATGATCAGGTCCAGGTGCTTGTCGGTGAGTTTGCCACGCGCGTAGCGCTCGATGTCGTGGGTCTCGGCGGCGAAACCGACCACCAGCTTCAGCGCCTGGGTCTGGGCGGCGACCTCGGACAGGATGTCCGGAGTCCGCACCAGCTCCAGGGTCAGCACCTCGCCGCTCTTCTTGATCTTCTGCGCGGCGACCTGCCTGGGCGTGTAGTCGGCGACCGCGGCGGTGCCGATGTAGATGTCGGCCGGCAACGCGCCCAGCACCGCGTCGCGCATCTGCGCCGCCGAGCGCACGTCGATGCGCTGCACGCCGTCGGGCGTGGGCAGGTGCACCGGACCGCTGACCAGCACCACCGACGCGCCCTGCCGCGCGGCCGCGGCGGCCAGGGCGTAACCCATCTTGCCGCTGCTGCGGTTGCCGAGGTAGCGCACCGGATCCAGATCCTCGTAGGTCGGGCCGGCGCTGATCAGCAGGC
>NZ_CAPJ01000468.1 GCF_000331775.1 Xanthomonas translucens pv. translucens DSM 18974 | reverse complement strand
CTTAGCCGCACATCATAGCGGCTTTTTTGTTGCCGTCAATACCTTTTTGAGGAGGTTTTGACGACCCCGCCGCGTTGCTGTTGCGTTGCCGCATGGCGTTGCGTCGGGGGAGGAAAAGTATGGCTGCAAACCCCCCGCTTGGGAAGGGGGTGTGAAAGATTTTTTCACTGCGCCGTCGCAGTTACGTGTTAATGCGAGGCGTATCACTAAATAAGCACGCAGCTCGCAGCACAGGCTCTACGACCAAGAAGCTGTCAGCGCCGGCGGTGGCGGCGCTCGGCCGCCATCCTGCTCAGGCCGAGACCAGGCGCACCCGCGCGAAGGTGCGCTTGCCGACCTGCAACACGCCTTCGAATCCGGGCACGAAGCTGTGCTGCGGATCTTCCACCACCTCGCCCTCCACGCGTACCGCGCGCTCCTTGAGCTTGCGGCTGGCTTCGGAGTTGCTGGCGGTCAGCCCCGCGGCGGTCAGCAGCGCGGCGATGCGCAGGCCTTCCGCCGACACCACCACGTCCTGCAGCGGCAATGCACTGGTGTCGCCCTGCCCGGTCACCACCGCATGCCAGCCGACGATGGCCTGCTCGGCCGCCGCGGCGTCGTGGAAGCGGGTGGTCAGCTCGCGCGCCAGGCGCAGCTTCACGTCGCGCGGGTGCAATGCGCCGGCCTGCACCTGTCGCTTCAGTTCCTGCGCCTCGTTCAGGCTTATATCGAAGGACAGCAGCTCGATCCAGCGCCACATCAGCTCGTCGCCGATCTTCATGGTCTTGGTGACGATGTCGATCGCCGGCTCGCTGATGCCGATGTAGTTGCCCAGCGACTTGGACATCTTGTTGCCCCCGTCCAGCCCCTCCAGCAGCGGCATGGTCAGCACGATCTGCGCAGGCTGCCCGTAATGCTCCTGCAGGCCACGCCCCATCAGCAGGTTGAATTTCTGGTCGGTGCCGCCCAGCTCGACATCGGCCTTCAAGGCCACCGAATCGTAGCCCTGCACCAGCGGATACAGGAATTCGTGGATGGCGATGGACTGCTGCGCGGCATAGCGCTTGGCGAAGTCGTCGCGCTCGAGCATGCGCGCCACCGTGTGCTGGCCAGCCAGGCGAATCATGTCCGCCGCGCTCATCTGCCCGAACCACTCGGAGTTGAAGCGGACTTCGGTGCGCTCGCGGTCCAGCACCTTGAACACCTGCTCCTCATAGGTGCGCGCATTGGCGAGCACGTCCTCGCGGGTCAGCGGCTTGCGGGTGACGTTCTTGCCGGTGGGGTCGCCGATCATGCCGGTGAAGTCGCCGATCAGGAAAATCGCCTGGTGGCCCAGCTGCTGGAATTGACGCATTTTGTTCAGCAACACGGTATGGCCGATGTGCAGGTCGGGCGCGGTCGGATCGAAACCGGCCTTGACCCGCAGCGGGCGGCCCGTGCGCAACCGCGCTTCCAGTTCCTCGCGCTTGAGGATTTCGTCGGCACCGCGGCCGATCAGGGCAAGAGACTCTTCAATCGTGGACAAAACGGAACTCCGACGGGTTGCCGCCAGGCAACATGAATGACGTTAAGTGCGAGTTAACCGCGCGTCCGGCGAAAACCTGAGCCGGTTCAATGGTTTGACGCGCTGTTGATCGATGTTTATGGTAGCCGAGTTTTGAGCTCGCGCTTCGAGCTCATAGGAAGCATTGATGCAGAACAGCGAAACCGAACAGGAACGCGCGCGCAAGCAGCGCTTCCAGCAGCGTCTCCATGTGCTTCACGACACCGCACTGCATCGGCAGCTGACGCAGCATTTCCCCGCCGGGCGCTGGACCCGCCGCCACTGGATCCACGCCAGCCTGTTCGCCACCATCGGCGCGCTGGTGTCCACGATCGTGCCCGGCTTCTCCAATGCCATCGACGTGCCGCTGCAGACCACGCACGCGACGCTGGCGCTGCCGTTGCCGCCGATCTCGCTGGCCCAGCAGCAGGGCGTGGCCGGCGACAGCTGGCAAGTGGTGAGGATCCAACCCGGGCAGACCCTGGGCGCGGTGTTCGAACAGCTCGACATCCCGGCCACGGTGATGCAGCAGGTACTGGATCACCCCGGCACGCGCGAGGCGCTGACCAAGCTGCGCCCCGGCGCCGAGATCGGCTTCGACCTGCCGGTAGCCGGCAGCCTGCGCGGGATCCGCTTCGACCGCGACGCCACCCACCGCGTGGAACTGTCGCTGCTTGGCGACGATATCCGCGAGAAGGTGACCGAGCGCGAGACCAGCACCCGCACCGCGGTCATCAGCGGCGAAATCACCAGCTCGCTGTACGTGGCCGCGCGCAAGGCCGGGCTGTCGCCGGCGGCGATCACGACGATGACCGACGATATCTTCAAGTACGACATCGACTTCGACAAGGATCTGCAGCCGGGCGACCGCTTCAGCGTGGTGATGGACGAAACCTGGCGCGAAGGCGAGCGGATCGACACCAGCAAGATCCTGGCGGCGACCTTCACCACCCGCGGCAAGACCTACAGCGGCTTCCGCTTCGAGCGCGACGGCAAGCCGGCCGAGTACTTCGATGTCAACGGGCGGCCGCTGAAGAAGAGCTTCATCCGCATGCCGGTGTCCTACAGCCGGATCAGCTCGACCTTCGGCGCGCGCAAGCATCCGGTGCTGGGCACCATGCGCATGCACAAAGGCATCGACTACGCGGCGCCGTCGGGCACGCCGATCATGGCCGCAGGCGATGCGCGGGTGCAGTTCGTCGGCACCCAGCGCGGCTACGGCAACGTGGTGATCCTGGATCACGGCAAGGGCTACAGCACGCTGTACGGGCACATGTCGCGCTTCGGCGGGATCAAGCCCGGCCAGCGTATCAACCAGGGCACGGTGATCGGCTTCGTCGGCATGACTGGCATGGCCACCGGCCCGCACCTGCACTACGAATTCCGCGTGGACGGCGTGCAGCGCAATCCGGCGTCGGTGACGATGCCGCCGCCGACGCCGCTGGCCGGCACCGAGCTGGCCGCGTTCCGTGCGCAGACCTCGCCCGCACTGGCGCGGATCCAGCGCGTGGAGAAGCTGATCTACGCCGACGCCGCGCCGGCGAAGAGCGACGCCCCGGCGAAGAAGAAGAAGGCGGTCGCCTCGGCCAAGTCGGCGCAGTCCAACGACGCCGGCTGAGCCGCTTACCGGCCCCGGCCCCGCCACGGCGGCGCGGATTGACGCGCCGCCGCCCCTCGCCCACGCTGCGACTCTGATGCTGCCTGGTGCTCCGCAATGCCCGCTCCGATCGCACTCGATGACGAGGCCCTGTTCCTCGGCCTGATGTCCGGCACCAGCGCCGATGGCATCGATGCCGCGCTGGTGCGCTTCAACGCCGATGGCCAAGCGCAGCTGCGCATCGGCCGCACCTACGCCTGGGCGCCACGCCAGCGCGAGGCGCTGATCGCGCTGGGCGAAGGCGGCGAGATCGATTCGCTG
Organism: Xanthomonas translucens pv. translucens DSM 18974; assembly: GCF_000331775.1. The sequence continues at coordinate 6,781 of NZ_CAPJ01000468.1, read as the reverse complement.
GATGCGCTGGGCCGGCTCGATGCGGAGGTGGCGATCGCCTTCGCCGCGGCCGCGCTGCGCCTGCTCGAGGAAGCGGGCGTCGCGCCTGCGCAGGTCCGCGCGATCGGGTCGCACGGGCAGACCGTGCGCCACCGGCCGCTGGCCGACCCCGCCTTCACCTGGCAACTGGGCGACGGCAACCGCATCGCCGAGCTGACCGGCATCGCCACGGTGTGCGACTTCCGCCGCCGCGATGTCGCCGCTGGCGGCCATGGCGCGCCGCTGATGCCGGCCTTCCATGCGGCGATGCTGGGCGCGGCGCACGAGGATCGCGCGGTGCTGAACCTGGGCGGGATCGGCAACCTGACCCTGCTGCCGGCGCACGGCAGCGTGCGCGGGTTCGACACCGGCCCGGCCAACGCGCTGCTCGATGCCTGGTGCCAGCGCCATCTGGGCCAGCCCTACGATGCCGGCGGCGCCTTCGCCGCCAGCGGCCAGGTCGACGAGGGCCTGCTGCAGCGCTTGCTGGCCGATCCCTGGTTCGCACTGGCCCCGCCCAAGAGTACCGGCCGCGAGCAGTTCCATCTGCGCTGGGTGGATGCGCTGCTGGAACCAGCCGCGCATCCGGCCGCAGCGGTACAGGCGACCTTGCTGGAGCTGAGCGCGGCCACCGTGGCCGACGCGCTGCTGGCGCAACAGCCGGCGACCCGGCAACTGCTGGTCTGCGGCGGCGGCGTGCACAACCCGCTGTTGCTGGCACGGCTGCGGGCGCGGCTGCCGGGCGTGCAGGTGCTGTCCACGCAGTCGCTGGGCCTGGATCCGGACTACGTGGAAGCGATGGGCTTCGCCTGGCTGGCGCGGCAGACCGTGGCCGGATTGCCCGGCAACCTGCCTTCGGTCAGCGGCGCGCGCGGGCCGCGCATCCTGGGCGCGATCCACCTGGCCTGACGGCGGCGGCACCGCTCAGCGCCATGGGCGCCGATGCGCGGCTCAGAAGCCGGCGCCGGCAGGCAGTTCGCGCAACGCGGCGATCGCCTCGGACAAGGCATCCACTTCGGGATTCTCGAAGCCGCTGCGCACTTCGTACTCGCTGGAGAACAGGCCCTTCTCGATCAGGTTGAGCACGGTCTGGTGTTGGGTCCAGCCACGCGCCACGGCGATGCGGCGAATCCGATCGACCAGGAGCGGGTCGATATCGCGCAGCAGCAGATCGGTCATGCGTACTCCAGAACGGACGGCGGCGCACCCCTGCGCCGCCGAGCATCATCCGCAAGTCAGTGCGGGCTTTCAATCCGCCTGCGGCGCGGCGGGCGCCGATTGTTCGCGGATCCTTGGCCATAGCCAGGCCAGCAGCAACAGGGTCGGGATCACCGTGAACGCGCTGAGCACGAAGAAGGTGCTGTAGGAGGTGGCTTCGACGATATAACCGGAGACGCCGCCGACGAACTTGCCCGGCAGGTTGGCCAGCGACACCAGCAGCGCGTACTGGGTGGCGGTGAAGTTGCGGTCGGTCAGCGACGACATGAACGCGACCAGCACGGTGCCGGCGAAGCCCTGGAACAGGTTGTCGGCGCTGAGCGCGGCGTAGAACGACCACAGCTGCCCGGGATGGTGGGCCATCAGCAGGAATGCCAGGTTGGACAGCGCCACGCCCAGCGCGGCGACGAACAGCATGCGCCGGAAGCCGAACGCCGCCACCGCCAGGCCGCCGGCAAAGGCGCCGGCAATGCCCATCCACACCCCGAACAGCTTGGACACGGTGGCGATGTCGGCCTTGCTGAAGCCCGAATCCAGGTAGAACGGCCCGGACATCACCCCGATCACCTGGTCGGGAAACTTGAACAGGCCCACGAACAGCAGCAACCCCAGGCCCAGCGCCAGGCCGTTGCTGCTGAAGAAGCTGGAGATCGGCTGCCAGAACGCGCCGACCACATCGATCTTGCGCACCACCGTGGCCACCGGCACCTCCGGTTCGCGGCACAGCAAGGTGGTGGCGATCGGCAGCAGCATCAGCCCGGCCATGACCAGATAGGCCAGGGTCCAGTCGCCGAACTGCGCCAGGTACAGCGCGCCGGCGCCGGACAGGATCAGGCCGATGCGGTAGCCGAAGGTGTAGGTCGCGGCGAGCGCGGCCTGTGCGGAGGCCGGGGCGATCTCGATCCGGTACGCATCGACCACCGAATCCTGGGTGGCGCCGGCGAAGGAGGCGATCAGCACCCACAGCACCAGGCCGCCGATGCTCAGCTCCGGACGCATCAGCGCCAGCGCCGCCAGGCCGATCGTGACCCCCAGCTGCGACACCAACAGCCACGAGCGGCGCCGGCCCAGGAACGCGACCAGCGGGAACGGATAGCGGTCCAGCAGCGGCGCCCACAGGAACTTGAGCAGGTAGAAGAAGCTGGCCAGGCTGATCAGGCCGATGCTGCCCAGGTCCAGGCCGACGTCGCGCAGGCGCGTGGACAGGGTCTGCGAGGCGATCAGCAGGAACGGCAGGCCGCTGCCGAAGCCGAGCAGCGCCATCGTCGCCGCCGACGGCGTGGCGAAGGCGCGCCTGATCCCGGCCCAGCCCTTGTAGGACGCCGGCGCGGACGCGGTTCCGCTCATTCGCGGTAGTCCACCACGAACGGCGCGTGGTCGGAGAAGCGCTGCGCGGTGTAGATCGCGCAGCCCTGCAGGCGCTCGCGCAGCGACGGCGTGACGAACTGGTAGTCGATACGCCAACCCACGTCGTTGGCGCGCGCGGCGCCGCGGTTGCTCCACCAGGTGTAGTCCTGGCCATCGGGGTGCAGCGCGCGGTAGGCGTCGACCCAGCCGCGGCCGCTGGCCGGGTCGGCGTCTTCGGCGCGGTCGGCGCACAGGCCATTGAGCCAGTCGCGCTCGGCCGGCAGGCAGCCGGAATTCTTCTGGTTGGACTTCCAGTTCTTGATGTCCAGCGCCGAGCGGACGATGTTCCAGTCGCCGCACAGCACGTAGTCGCGGCCGCTGGCCAGCCATTCGGCCAGGATCGGCCGCAGCCAGTCCATGACCTGGAATTTGTAGCCCTGGCGCAGTTCGCCGGACGAGCCGGAGGGGATGTAGAACGAGACCACGCTGAGGTTGCCGAAGCGCGCTTCCAGGTAGCGGCCCTCCTCGTCGAACTCGGGCCAGCCCAGCGCGGTACGCACCTCGTCGGGCTCGCGCTTGCTGTAGATGGCCACGCCGCTGTAGCCCTTCTTGGTGCTGGCATCGCGGAACCAGACCCGATACCCCTGCGGCAGGAACGCCGGCCCGGCCAGCTGATGTTCCTGCGCCTTGGTTTCCTGTACGCACAGCACGTCGGCGTGCTGGCTGGAGAACCACTCGAAGAAGCCCTTGGTGGCGGCCGAACGCAGGCCGTTGGCGTTGAAGCTGATGATGCGCATGGAGAGCCGGGAATGGAAAAGGGGAATAGGGAATCGGCAAAGCGTACCCCAGCAAGGCCGCGAAGACGGAACAACCGGCTATGCTTTTGACCATTCCCTATTCCCCATTCGCTACTCCCAGCCCCTCATGACCGACTACCGGCAACGTTTCCTGCAATTGGCCCTGGATGCCCAGGCGCTGCGCTTCGGCGAGTTCACGCTGAAGTCCGGGCGCATCAGCCCCTATTTCTTCAATGCCGGGCGCTTCGATTCCGGGAGCACGGTGGCGCGCCTGGCGGCGTGCTACGCCGATGCGGCCGACGACGCCGGGCTCGACTTCGACCTGCTGTTCGGCCCGGCCTACAAAGGCATCCCGCTGGCGACTGCGCTGGCCTGCGAGTACGCGCAGCGCGACCGCAACCTGCCGCTGGCGTTCAACCGCAAGGAAGCCAAGACCCATGGCGAAGGCGGCAGCCTGATCGGCGCGCCGCTGGCCGGGCGCCGGGTGCTGATCGTGGACGACGTGATCACTGCCGGCACCGCGATCCGCGAGGCGCTGGCGATCATCCGCGCGGCCGGCGGCATCCCGGCGGCGATCCTGGTCGCGCTGGACCGCCAGGAGATCGCCGGCGAGCACGACCGGCGCTCGGCGGCGCAGGCGGTGGCGGCGGAGGCCGGGGTTCCTGTGGTGTCGGTCGCGCACCTGGGCGATCTGCTTGCATTCATCGATGGAAACGCGGACCTTGTCGGCTTCCGCGAACCGCTGCTGGCCTACCGGGCACGCTACGGCTGCGATCCATCAGGCTGACAGCAGGGGGCTGCCATGATGCCGATCCAACCACCATGGGCCCGGGCCGCGTTGCCGGTCCTGCTCGCACTGATTGCGCTACCGGCCGCAGCGCAGCCGGCGTCATCCAAGAAACTGTACTGCTGGAACCAGGGCGGGCAGCGCGTGTGCAGCGATGCGCTGCCGCCGGAAGCGGTGAACCAGGCGCGCGACGAATTCAATGCCAGGAGCGGGATGCGCAGCGGCGCGGTCGGCCGCGCGCTGAATGCCGAGGAGCGCGCCGCGGCCGCCGCCGATGCCGCGCAGCAACGTGCCGATCAGGCGGCACTGGAGACGCGCAAGCGCACCGACCAGGCGATGCTGCTGTCGTTCCAGACCGAAGAGGAACTGCGCCGGGTGTTCTCCGAGCGCATCGGTATTGTCGACAACAACATCAACACTGCGCGATACAACGTCAACAGCCTGCGCGAGAGCCTGGTCGGCCTGCTCGCCAGCGGCGGCGCGCGCGAGCTGGCCGGGCAGAAGGTGACAGGCAAGATCGTCGAGGACGTGCAGCAGCGGCATCGCGCGCTGCTGTGGCAGCTGCGCATGCAGAAGAATTTCGAGCAGCAGCGGCTCGGCCTGAACCAGGAAATCGACGACGCCCTGCAACGCTATCGTGCGGCGAAGCGGCCAGACACCGGAACGGCGCCGGCTGCGCCGACGAACAGCGGTTGAGCGCAGCGCGCGGCCAGCGACGGTCACCAGAGTGCCGCGGCAGGGATGTCGGGACTGAAGTCCCTCCCACAGTGCACCCAGCGAGTACGCCGCGCGTCCCTTGTGGGAGCGACTTCAGTCGCGACGAGCGAAGCCCGGATGCCTGGCGGTTTCGGATGCTGCCGGGGCTGAAGCCCCTCCTACAGTGCACCCAGCGAGTGGGCCGCGCTTCCTGTAGGAGCGGTTTCAACCGCGACGAGCGCCGCCCGGAATCGCTGCGCGCTCGGCAACTCTGTCGCGGGCTGACGCCCCTCCAGCACTCCGCGTGCCGGCGGCGCTACGTCGCCTTGCCCGGCGCCGCCGGACGCATACGGCGCGCGCCTCAGAATCCCGCCGCCAGCGACGGCGACAGGGCCTGCAGCTGGCTGCGGAACAGGTCCTTGATCCGCTCCAGCGCGGCACTGGTGTCGGCCTCGAAACGCAGCACCAGCACCGGCGTGGTGTTGGACGCGCGCAGCAGACCCCAGCCATCGGCGAAGTCGGCGCGCAGGCCATCGAGGGTGAGCAGGCGTGCGCCGGCGAACGCCGAATCTTCCTGCTGCGCGGCGGCGACCAACTGCGCGACCAACGCATGCGCGTCCTGGCCGTCGGCCAGCGGCAGCTTGATCTCCGGCGTGGAGACGCTGTCGGGCAACTCGGCCAAGACCTCGGACGGACTCTCCTGGCGCTGCGCCAGGATCTCCAGCAGCCGCGCCGCCGCGTACAGGCCGTCGTCGAAGCCGTACCAGCGTTCCTTGAAGAAGAAGTGGCCGCTCATCTCGCCGGCAAGCTCGGCATCGGTCTCGCGCATCTTCGCCTTGATCAGCGAATGCCCGGTCTTCCACACCATCGGGCTACCGCCGTTACGCAGCACGTAGTCAGACAGCTTGCCGGTGCATTTGACGTCGTAGATCACCAGCGCGCCGGGGTTGCGCTGCAGCACGTCGGCGGCGAACAACATCAACAAGCGATCTGGGTAGATCACCGCGCCTTCCTTGGTGACCACGCCGAGCCGGTCGGCATCGCCATCGAAGGCGATGCCCAGGTCGGCGTCGAAACGCTTCACGGTCTGGATCAGGTCTTGCAGGTTGTGCGGTTCGCTGGGATCGGGGTGGTGGTTGGGGAAGGTGCCGTCGACATCGCAGTACAGCGGGATGACTTCCGCGCCGATCGCCTCCAGCAGCCGCGGCGCCAGTTCGCCGCCGACGCCGTTGCCGGCATCGGCCACCACCTTGAGCGGGCGGTCCAGTTGCACGTCATCGGCGATGCGCTGGATGTAGTCGTTGCCGACGTCGCGCTGTTCCAGCCGCCCCGGTTCGGCGGCGCTCGGCAGGCGACCTTCGCTGATCCGCGTGTACAGATCGGTGATCGCCGCGCCGGACAGCGTCTCGTCGCCGACCACGATCTTGAAGCCGTTGTAATCCGGCGGGTTGTGGCTGCCGGTGACCGCGACGCAGCTGCCGGCGCGCAGGTGGAAGCTGGCGAAGTACACCACCGGGGTCGGCGCCAGGCCGATGTCGGTGGGGTCGGCGCCAGGCCGATGTCGGTGACGTGGCAGCCGGCGCGGCGCAGGCCTTCGATCAGCGCCGCCGACAGTTCCGGGCCGGACAGGCGGCCGTCGCGGCCGACCACCACCTCGTTCAGCCCCTGCTCCTGCATCACCACGCCGATCGCCTGGCCGATCAGCGTGGCGACCTGCGGGCTGAGGTCGCGGCCGACCACACCGCGGATGTCGTAGGCGCGGAAGATGGCGGCAGGCACCGTCTGTGCCGGAACCGCCCGGGCCGGCGCAGTCTCGCCCTCGGACGGCGGCGGTGGCGGCGGTTCATGGTGTTGCAGGCTCTGCCGCAGGGTGGGTTCGTGCTCGGTGCCGGCGGTGGCGGCCTTGGCGCGACGCGGC
>NZ_CAPJ01000469.1 GCF_000331775.1 Xanthomonas translucens pv. translucens DSM 18974 | reverse complement strand
CGCCGCTCGGCCTCGGCCCGTGCCGCCGCCGCACGCAGATTGGCCAGCAACGTTTCCAGCGCCTTGGCATCCTGGCCCAGCGCCTTCTCGCGCTCGCTGCGGTCCTGGTAACGCTCGTCCAGTTCGGACACCAGGCTGGCGCGCTGCGTGCGGTCGCGCTGCAGCGCCGCCGCCTGATCCTGCTGCTGGCGCTGCGCTGCGCTGAGCTGTTGCCGCTTGGCCGCCACCTCGCGCTGCACCTGTTCCAGCGCCTGCAGCTCATGGGTCAGCGTAGCGATGCGCTGCGCGCGCTCGCGCTGCAGGTAGCGGTGATAGGCCAGCAGGCGATTGGCATCGGCCACCCGATCCTGCGCCAGCAGCAGCTTCAATGGCGCATTGCTGCCGATCGCATAGGCGGCACGCAGCAGTTGCGCCAGTTCGGCACGCTGCCGTACCAGGCCGCTGCGCAGCGTGTCGCGCTTGCGCTCCAGTTCGGCCAGAGTCTGCTGGTGCTGGCGCAGCGCCTGCTGGGTCTGCGCCAGGCTGCGCCCGGTCGTGGCCACCTTCTCGTCGGCATCGCGCAGCTGCCGCGCCGCGTCGCCGCGCTTGCCTTCCAGCTGGCGCCGCTCCTCGGCCACGCTCTTCAGCTCGCCGCGTACCTTCTCCAGGCGCCGCTCGGCCTCGCGCGGGTTCTGCGCCAGCGCCAGCGTCGCGATCAGCAGCAATGCCGTCGCCGTCAGCAATCGCGTCGCCGCGCGCCGACAGGCGGGCAGGCGCCGCCGCACCGCGCTGGGCGACGCGGGACGCAACGGAGCGGAGACGGTTGCGGGCAAGGGCTGGTCCAATGACTTCAGGCAGGTGCGGATTGTAGCGAAGCGTGTTGTGATCGCCGCACACGTGGTGCCGCGACTGGACTGCATTCTGGAGGTGGGTGATGAAGCGTACGCATTTATCGGTCCTGTTGGCGCTGGGCCTGCTCGCTGGCCCCGCCCTGGCGGCGGAAGGCATCAGCAAGGTCAATGGCAGCATCACCGCCGAAGCCGGCAAGCAGTACGGCGACCTGGAAACGGTGAACGGCGGCATCAACGTCGAATCCGGTGCCCGTGTCGGCAATGTGGAAACCGTCAACGGCGGCCTCAAGATCGCCGACAACGCGCAGTCCGGAGGGCTGTCCACGGTCAACGGCGGCATCCGCGTTGGCCAGCAGGTGCAGATCGCCGATTCCATCGAGACGGTCAAAGGCGGCATCTTCGTCGACCGCGGCAGCCGCATCAGCGGCAGCGTGGAAAGCGTCAACGGCAGCATCGGCCTGGTCGCCACGCAGCTACAGGGCGGCATCGAGACGGTCAATGGCGACATCACCGTCGGCCACGACTCGCACCTCGGCGGCGGCATCGAGATGAAGAAGCCGAGCTTCAGCATGTCGTTCAAGCCGGCGCGCAAGCCGCGCGTCATCATCGGCCCGCGCGCGGTGATCGATGGCCCGCTGCATTTCGAGCGCGAGGTGACCCTGTACGTGCACCGCAGCGCCAAGACCGGTCCGATCAGCGGCGCCACCGCGCAGCCGTTCGAGGGCGACACCGCGCCGGAGAATTGATCTGCCCGCGTCGTGCGCAATGCCGGCGGCGCGCGCGTGGGACTTGCCTATAGAATCGGGATTCCTCATACCCCAGGAGCCCCCATGTCCCGCAAGCTCGTGCTGTGCCTGGCTGCTGCCGCCGCGCTGGCCGCATGCAAGCGCGAAGCGCCGCCCCCGGCCGCCGATGCCGCGCCGTCCGTGCCAACTCCTGAGGCCACCGCGGCCCACAGCTTTTCTCCCGAAATCACCCCGGCCGACTTCGGCGAGCTGGTCAAGACCCTGTCCTCGGACACGTTCGAAGGCCGCGGCCCCGGCACTGCGGGCGAAGAGAAGACGGTTTCCTATATCCGCGACCAGATGCAGCGCATCGGCCTGCAGCCGGGCAACGGCGACAGCTGGTTCCAGGACGTGGCGATGACCGAGACCACGGCCGATCCGAACACCACGCTGAAGCTGGAGCAGAACGGCAAGCCGCACGAACTGAAATTCGGTACCGACATGGTGATCGGCACCCGCACCGGTCAGACCGAGGTCAGGATCAACGCCAGCGACATGGTGTTCGTCGGCTACGGCGTAGACGCGCCGGAGCAGAAGTGGAACGACTACGCCGACCAGGACTGGAAGGGAAAGACGGTGGTGATGTTCGTCAACGACCCGGGCTTCCATACCGAGGACGGCACGTTGTTCGAAGGCAAGCGCATGACTTACTACGGGCGCTGGACCTACAAGTTCGAGGAAGCCGCGCGCAAGGGCGCGGTCGCCGCATTGATCGTGCACGACACTCCCGGCGCCAGCTACGGATGGGACGTGGTCAGGAACTCCTGGTCCGGCGCGCAATACGACCTGCCGGCCAAGGACGATCCGGAACCGCGCATCGCCGCGCAGGGCTGGATCACCGCGCAGGCCGCCAAGCAGTTGTTCGCCGATGCCGGGCTGGACCTAGACAAGGCCTACAAGGACGCCAACAAGCGCGGCTTCAAGCCGGTGCCGCTGAAGGCCAAGCTGTCGGTGGACCTGAAGAGCACGATTTCCGAGAAGAAATCGCGCAACGTGGTCGGCGTGCTGCCCGGCGGCAGCCGTGCCGACGAGGCCGTGCTGTACATGGCGCACTGGGATCACCTTGGCAAGCACGAGGGCGAATCCGGCGACAACATCTTCAATGGTGCAGTGGACAATGCGACCGGCGTCGCCGGCATCCTTGAGGTCGCCGATGCATTCGTGCACCAGCAGCCCAAGCCGGAACGGTCGGTGGTGTTTCTGGCGGTGACGCTGGAAGAGTCGGGCCTGCTTGGCTCCAAGTACTACGTTGCCCATCCGACGTTTCCGTTGAACAAGATCGCCGGCGTCATCAACCTCGATGCGATGCCGGTCGCCGGCCGCGCCAAGGACCTGGTGGTCAACGGCTTCGGCAGTTCCGAACTGGAGGACATGCTCAAGCCGATTGCCGCCGCACAGGGCCGCGTACTGCATGCCGAATCGTCGCCGCAGAGCGGCTTCTACTTCCGCTCCGATCACTTCAACTTCGCCAAGGCCGGCGTGCCGGCGCTGTACATCGATGGCGGCGAAGACCTGATCGATGGCGGCCTCGATGCCGGCAAGCGCGCCTCCGAGGACTACAGCAAGCACCGCTACCACACGCCCGCCGACCAATACGATCCGGCCACCTGGAAGCTAGATGGGGTGATGGACGACCTGCAGGCCGTCTACGGCGTCGGCAAGCAACTGGCGGCAGGCGACACCTGGCCGAACTGGTATCAGGACAACCCGTTCAAGGCGGCGCGCGACAGCATGATGGGCGGTGCCAAACCGGCGCCGGCCGCGCCGGGCAAATGATCGGCTGATGCCTAGCTGCGCGACAGTCGCGACAACGGCGCTGCGGCGCCGTTGTCGTTTCAACCGGTTGCGCATGGCTTCGGCCATTGCTGCTGATGCCCAAGGCCGCTTCCCTGTAGGAGCAGCTTCAGCCGCGACGGGCATTACCGATGTGGCCTGCTGCAACGGATGGCCCTGGATTCTCCCAGAGTTACCCCTGCACGTTTTCGTTGCCTGTAATCACGGGAACGCAAAGCGCTGCAACGCAAGGTCATGACACATGACGCGCATAAAAAACGCCTGGGCGCTCGCGCGTCCAGGCGTCTCGTCGAACATTGCGCATCGCGAGCACAGGCCAGCCGCGTCGTTGCGCGGCCGGCCATGCCACTGCATCAAGCAGCCTGCTTGGCGTGCTCCAGGCTGGCCATGTCGATGACGAACCGGTACTTCACGTCGCCCTTGAGCATGCGCTCGTAGGCCTCGTTGATCTGCGCCATCTCGATCGTCTCGATGTCCGACACGATGCCGTGCTTCGCGCAGAAATCGAGCATCTCCTGGGTCTCGCGGATGCCGCCGATCAGCGAGCCGGCCAGCTGGCGGCGCTTCATGATCAGGTTGAACACCGTCGGCGACGGATGCGGTTCGGCCGGTGCGCCGACCAGCGTCATCGTGCCATCGCGCTTGAGCAGGGCCAGGAACGCGTCCAGGTCGTGCGAAGCGGCGACCGTATTGAGGATGAAGTCGAAGCTGTTGGCATGCGCGGCCATCTCCTGCGGCAGCTTGGACACCACCACTTCGTCGGCGCCCAGACGCAAGGCATCGGCTTTCTTGCCCGCCGAGGTGGTGAACAGCACCACATGCGCCCCCATCGCGTGCGCGATCTTCACTCCCATGTGGCCCAGGCCGCCGAGTCCGACGATGCCGACTTTCTTGCCCGGCCCGACCTTCCAATGGTTCAGCGGCGAATAGGTGGTGATGCCGGCGCACAGCAAGGGCGCTACCGCCGCGAGGTCATTTTCGGCGTGGCTGATGCGCAGCACGTACTTCTGGTCAACCACGATATGGTCGGAGTAGCCGCCATAGGTGTTCTCGCCGCCGAACATGGGGCCGTTGTAAGTACCGACAAAACCGTTTTCGCAGTACTGCTCTTCGCCGTCGGCGCAGGAGGCGCAATGCCGGCAGCTATCGACCATGCAGCCGACGCCGGCCAGATCGCCGACCTTGAAGGCATCGACCTGGTCGCCGACCGCAGTGACGCGCCCGACGATTTCATGCCCGGGGACGGACGGATACTGGGTGTTGTGCCACTCGTTGCGCGCCGTATGCAGGTCGGAATGGCAGACGCCGCAATAGAGGATCTCGATGCTGACGTCGTGCGGCCCCGTCGTGCGGCGCTCGAACGCATAGGGGGTCAGCGGCTGATCGGACGCCAGTGCGGCGTATCCATTGGCTTGGCTCATGGGAAAGTTCTCTGGTGACAGGAGAAGGGATGCGGCGTGGGCGACGCCGAGGTCGTCGGCGCCGGCAACGCACGTCAAAGCTGGCATGGCAGACGAAAAGTCTAAGCCGACCTGCATTAAAAGCACGCATCGTCGGTGGAACGGAGCGAGCCATGCAGGCGCGCGGGACGACCGCGTTGGGAAACGCGGTTGCAGGTTCAGCTGGACTGGCGTTGGCAGTAGATGCCGAGCAAGTGCCCCTAGCTGGACCAGCTGCAACGTTAAAAGATCGGTGGGACCAGACGTGCAGAAACGGTCCGCACAGTGTCATCGATAGAATGTAGGACAGGTGGGATGTATGCCGTGAACGGTTAGGCAGGTGAACCGCCCTGATTCCGAAGAGGCTCCGAGCG
>NZ_CAPJ01000470.1 GCF_000331775.1 Xanthomonas translucens pv. translucens DSM 18974 | reverse complement strand
CGTCGCGGCTGAAGCCGCTCCTACAGGGGCAGCATCCGGGTCGAAACACGCGCCGCGGCGCGGCCTCAGTCGCCTGACGCCGGCGCCGGCGTGTCGGTCTTGGGGAGGTCGCTCTTGGGCGCGAGCGGCGCCGGCTTCGCTGCGGTCGGCAAGGCCGCCTTTGGCTTCGCCTTGGCCTGCTTGGCCGCCGCGGCCCTGGCCACCGCGCCGGGCTGCTTCAGTTCGGCCAGGGCCTGCGCGATCGGCGCGTCGCCGGGCAGCACATCGCCGGCGCTATAGCCTTCGGCGCCTTCGTCGTCGCCGTGCAGGTGGCCGGGCAGGGTCGCTTCGCTGTAGTCGGCCAGCACCGCCGGCTTGTCCGCGTCCTGTTTGCTCTCTTCCGGACGCAGCACCACCTCCGGCACGATGCCGCTGGCCTGGATCGACTTGCCGCTGGGCGTGTAGTAGCGCGCCGTGGTCAGCTTGACCGAGTCGCCGTTGTCCAGCGGCAGCACGGTCTGCACCGAGCCCTTGCCGAAGGTGCGGCTGCCGACGATGCGCGCGCGCTTGTTGTCGCGCAGCGCGCCGGCCAGCACCTCCGAGGCGCTGGCCGAGCCTGCATCGACCAGCACCACCATTGGCGCACCGTTGAGCAGGTCGCCGGGCGTGGCATCGAACTTGGAATCGCTGACCGAGATGCGCCCGCGCGTGGTCACGATGGTGCCCTTGTCGAGCAGGTCGTCGGCCACCTGCACCGCCGCGGTCAACAGGCCGCCGGGGTTGCTGCGCAGGTCCAGCACCAGCCCGCGCAGCTTGCCGCCGGACTGCGCCTGCAACTGCTGCAGCTGCTTGTGGAAGTCCGCGCCGGTATCGGCCTGGAAGGTGCTGATGCGGATATAGCCGTAGCCCGGCTCGAGCGTGCGGCTGCGCACGCTGGCCACACGGATGGTTTGCCGGGTCAGGGTCACGTCGAATGGCTTGTCCACTTTCTCGCGCACGATGGTCAGCACCACCTTGCTGCCCGACTCGCCGCGCAACGGCTCCATCGCCTTGACCGCGCTGATCGGCTTGCCGTCGATGGCGACGATGATGTCGCCCGAGCGCACGCCGGCGCGCGCAGCCGGGGTCTCGTCGATCGGCGAGACCACCTTGAGCGTGTTGTCAGGCAGCTGCAGCAACTCCACGCCGATGCCGTCGTAGGCGCCGGTGGCCTGTTCGTCGAAGGCCTCGGCGTCTTCCTTGCTGAAATAGGTGCTGTGCGGATCCAGGTTCAGCAACAGGCCGCGGATCGCCGACTGCATGAGTTTCTTGTCGTCGACCGGATCGACGTAGGCTTCCTTCACCGCGTTGTACACCGCCACGTAGCGGCGGATCTCGTCCAGCGGCACGCGCGAGGTGGCCGATTCGGTGGCGTCCGGATCGTCGGCGCTGGCCGCCGGGGCCGGGGGCGTCTGTTCGCCGACGCTCTGCGCCATCGACGGCAGCGGCGCCAGAGCAAGCAACAGGGCAGCGGACAGGACTACGCGCATGAAGCACTCCGATTGGGGGATGACCTGCGCCGTGCACGGCGCAGTTGTCCGGATTATGCGCGAAAGCGGGCTAAATCCGCGTTGAATGCATGGCCGCGGCGGCGCTCAGCGGCGCTGCAGCCACGATGACGGATCCACCGGCTGGCCGTTGCGGCGCAACTCGAAATACAGCGCCGGGCGCCCTTGCCCGCCGGAATTGCCGACCTTGGCAACCGCATCGCCGCGCTTGACCCGGTCGCCGGGATCGCGCAGTAACGCATCGTTGTGGGCATACAGGCTCATGTAGCCGTTGCCGTGGTCCACGATCAGGATCATGCCGTAACCGGTCATCCAGTCGGAGAACACCACCGTGCCGTCGGCCACGGCGGTGATCGTGCTGCCGGCCGGCGCGGCGATCAGCACGCCGTTGCTAGTGCGCCCGTCCGGCAGCTTGCCGCCATAGCGCGCGATCAAATCGCCGGACAGCGGCCAGCCCAGGCCGCCGACCTTCAGCGCCGGCGCCGACGCCACCACCTTCGGCGGCACCTTGCTGCCGCCGCGCGATGGATGCTTCGCCGCGGCCTTGGCCTGCGCGGCCTGCTCGGCCGCCGCGCGCT
>NZ_CAPJ01000471.1 GCF_000331775.1 Xanthomonas translucens pv. translucens DSM 18974 | reverse complement strand
CGGCCGCGTCGACTGCCATCGCGCCGGCGCCGCCGAGCTTGATCGCCGCATGGCGCAAGCCCAGCGCCTGCGCCCACTGGCGGCACGCTGCGGCGCCGTCGCCGCAGCCGAGCAAGGCGGCCTCTTTCTGGTTCGGCAGGAAATAGTCCACCTCACGGCAGGTGGCGTGGTTATGCGGCGCGGCCAGCCAGTCCGGGCTGAAGCCCACGTCCAGCGAAGTCGTGCAGCCGGCCGCGGCCAGCGCCGGCAGCAGCGTCTGCGCCAGCGCGCGCGACAGCGGCATCGCGAAATGCACATGGCGCGCCGCGCACAGTTCGTCCAGCACTTCGGCGCGCGCGAGCAGCGCATCCAACTTGGCGTTGGCGCCCAGATAGGTGAAGAACGCGCGGTCGTCGGGCATCGACACGCTGACCGTGATCCCGGTGCCGGCCGGGTCGCTACGCAAGCCCTCGCTGCGCACCTGGAACTGGCCCAGGCGCTGCGCGAACCAGGGCCGGTCGCTCTCGCCGATCAGGCCGATCAAGCGCGTGCTGCGCCCCAGCCGCGCCAGTCCGCAGGCGGTATTGACGGTGCCGCCGCCGAGCTCGCGCAGATAGGCGCTGGCCAGGGCTTCCTCGCCCGGCTGCGGCCAGCGCCGGAAGCCGCTGAGAATGTGATCGGCATAGATCTCGCCGACCACGGCAACGTCGCACACGCTCATCGCGCTACCCAAGGCCATGTGTCCTGTCTCCTGGCTTGAATGAAGAACAGCGCCGTGCCCACGCATAGCGCCACGACCGCGGCGAGCAGGTGGCGGCCCTGGCTGGTGGCCAGGATGTACAGCCAGCCGGCCACGCTCACCCACAGCGGCCACGGATACAACGGCATCGAGAACGCATCGCGCGGGCGCTGCGCTTGCCGCCGCAGCAACACCACCGCCAGGCACTGCGCCATGAACTGGAACATGATCTGGATGACCATCAGCGTGGCGATCAAATCGTCCAGCGACAGCAGGCAGGCCAGCGCCGAGGTCGCGCCGACGAACAGCAGCGACACGGTCGGGAAACGGCCGCGCGGATGCAGCCGCGCGAACACCCGGAAGAACTGCCCTTCGGCCGCCGCCGCATACGGCACCCGCGAATAGCCCAGCAACACCACAAGCGCCGATCCCCAGCTGGCGAGCATGATCAGCGCGACCGCGATGGCCATGTCGAAATGCAGCACGCCGCTGATCACGATCCACACCACCGCCGCCACCACCGCCGCGGTGACCAGCAGCGACAGCACCTGCACCGAGCGCACCTCGCGGTACAGCAAGGCGGTGTTGAACAGGCACAGCGCCGCGGCGATCGCGGTCAGTTGCCACGGCGCCAACCCTGGCACCAGAAACGCCAGGTACTGGGTGAAGCCGACCGCCGCCGCGCCGATCGACAACGGTGCGGTCAGCAGCGTCTGCCACAGATACAGGAAACCGAACAGGCGGCCCAGGCGCTCGCGGCCGTAGGCTTCGCGCAGGTAGTGGTAAGGCCCGCCGGATTTGGGGATCGCCGAGCCCAGTTCGGCCCAGACCAGGCCGTCGCACAGGCACAGCAATGCGCCGGCGACCCAGCCAAGCAGCACCATCGGCCCGGCCAGCGCCGACAACGCCAACGGAATGGTGATGAACGGGCCGATGCCGATCATGTTCAGCAGGTTCGCGGACAGGCCGCCCCAGAATCCGATCGCGCGTGGCGGCACGTGGTCGGCATCGTGGCGCGCAGGCGTATCGGGCGTGGTCAGCAGCATGCGGACTCCCTCGTCGCCGACGCGACGCAGTGGATCGGATGGGGACGGTCGGGGCGGACGCGACGCAGGCTCATGCATTTGCTCGCAATCCGTTCGCACAGCGGATCGCCGCGGCGCGGGTGCGGTGCAGATCCAGCACCAGCACCTCGTTGCGGCCTGGCCGCAGCCACGACCGCGGGCAGTACAGGCATTGCTGCGGCCCGATGCGCCAGTAGCGGCCGAGCAACTGGCCGTTGACCCACAGATAGCCCTTGTCCCACTCGCGCATGTCCAGGTAGACGTCGCCGCGCGTCTCGACCACGATCTGCGCACGGAACAACAGCCCCGGCCGCGACGTCGGCGCGCGCAGCGGCTGCAGCGTCTGGATCCAGGCATCGTCCAGCGCGATCGGATACGCCTGCCAGTGCTGCAGCGGCACGCCCTGCAGTTGCACCTCGCCGACCAGACCCTTGGCATCGCCCAGCGCCGGACCGAAGTTCACATGGCCGAAGCTGTCGATCAGGATCTCCAGCGTGCGCTCCGCCTGCTGCGCCCGCGGCAGCGTCAACTGCGGCAAGGACTGCAACGCGCGGTGCCGCACCCGCGACACGTGGCCCACTTCCTCGCCATCCACATGCACCACGGCGTAGTCGTGCACGCCGTCCACGCGCAGCTGCGCGCCGGGACCGATGCGGCGGCGATACAGCACCAGTCCATGGTCCTGGCCGAACAGGAGTTCGTTGCCGGCCGGCGCCACGGTCGCGACCGGCGCCGCGGGCAGGTTGTCCCACAGGCATGCATAGGGCAGCGCCAACGTCGGCGCGAAGGTGGTCCGTGGCGGTGCCGCCGGCGGCAGCGGCAAACGCTGCGGCAGAGACGCAGCGATCGCGGCGCGCATCGCGAAGTACGCCGGCGTCGCCGCGCCGCGCTCATCGATCGGCGCGGCGTAGTCGTAGCTGGTCAACGCCGGCTGGAAATTGGAGCCGTCGTCGTCGGCATTGGCGCCGGCGCTCAGGCCGAAGTTGCTGCCGCCGTGCACCACGTACAGGTTGAACGAGTGACCGTGCGCCAGCAGCCGGCGCAGCGTCGGCAGGTAGTCGCGGCGCGCGGTTCCTGCCACAGCGCGCGCAGCGCCTGCAGGTAACCGACGTCGTCGCCGAACATCGAATACTCGTTCTCGATCTGCAGCATCAGCACCGGCCCGCCTGCCGCCGCCATCAGCGGCGCGATCCGCGGCGCCACCGCCGCGATGTAGCGCCGCACCGCCGCCATGTAGCGCGCATCGCCGGCATCGCGCAGGCGCATGCCCGGTTCGCGCAACAGATACGCGGGCAGGCCGCCGAGCGTCCACTCGGCGCAGACGTAGGGGCCGGGCCGCAGATAGACCCACATGCCTTCCTGTGCGCACAGGCGGATGAAGGCGGCGAAATCGCGGCGCCCGCTGTCCAGGTCGAACACGCCGGGTTGCGTTTCCAGCGCGTTCCACATCAGGTACAGGGCGATGGTGTTCAGGCCCATCGCCTTGGCCATGCGGATCCGCTGCAGCCAGTCTTCGCGCGGAATCCGCAGCGGATGCATCTCGCCGCTGCGGATCTGCCACGGCTGGCCGTCGAGCACGAACTGCGCGTGCGCGAAACCGAACGTGTGCGGTCGTCCATCCGGCACCGGCGCAGCGCGCGCGGCGGCCGCGCAGCGCGGCACGGCGGCCGCCATCCCGAGCGGCGCGAGCACACTGAGCAGGCAAAAATTGCGACGTTTCATCGAGGTCTCCGAAGGCGGCGCGCGCAAGGGAGCGGTGCAGGCGCGCACCGCCCCGATCCTGCGGAGAGCTGGCTAGAACGTGTACTTGGCGGTCAGCAACGTGGTGGTGCCGGCATCGACGATGTCCGAGATCGCCAAATCGCTGCGGCCCACGTGCGCCCAGTAGCTGTACTCCTTGGTCAGGTTGGAGATCGACAGGTCCAGACTCAGGCCGTTGTCGAAGTGGTACCCGGCGTGCAGGTCCACGCGCCGGGTCGGGCGTGCCCACAGGTCGTCCCACGGCGCGGTCTGGTGCAGATAGTCGTAGCCGAGCAGGTACGAGCTGCTGAAGTGGTAGCTCAGGTTCACCGAGAAACGCTCGCGTTCGTAGAACAGCTCGACGTTGGCCATGGCATTGGGCGCCGACTGCATGTGCTCGTTCTCGAAACCGTCCATGCCCAGGTCGGCGCGCGCATGCTGGCGGGTGGCGTTGAAACTCACGCCCAGGCCATTCAGCGGTTCCGGCAGGTCCTGGAAGCGCTGGCGCGCGCTCAGTTCGAGGCCGTAAACGCGGCCGTCGCCGCCGTTGGTCGGCATCGCATAGAACACCGTGCCGCTGCCGCTGCTACCGGGATTGGCCTGGCCGGAGCCGGCATCGTAGATGTAGTGGCGCAGGCGTTTGTAGAAGCCGGCCACCGAGAAGAAGCCGCCGTGCTCGGTCGCCCATTCGCCGGACAGGTCCAGGTTGGTCGCTTCGATCGGCTTCAGGTCCGGGTTGCCCTGGGTGATCGTGGTGACGGCGGGGACGCTGTTGGAGATGCTGATGTTGGATCCGCCGCCCAACTGCACGAACGCGGGCCGGGTATAGCTGGTCCACAGCGAAGCGCGGTAGGCGGTGCGCGCGTCGGGACGCCAGGTCAGGAACACGCTCGGCAACGGTTCGTCGTAGGCGGTGTGGTTGCTGTCGAAATAACCGACCGTCTGGTTACCGTCGGCATCGGACGGCGTCACCCAGAAGGTGTTGTGGATGCTGCTGTGCTCGAAACGCAGGCCCGGCACGATTTCCAGATTGCCCAGCGAGAAGGTCGCCATCGCGTAGGCCGCGGCGACCGCCTCGGTGCCGCGCATCGTGTTGCAGTTCCAGTTGTTGACGTAGTACGCACTGCCGCAGCTGTCCAGGTCGTCGTCGCGCAGATGGCGGTAGATGACATTGCTGACCGCGCTCTCGCTGACCTTGGGCGTGACCCAGGGATACTTGCCGGGGAAGATCGCGCTGTAGGTGCCGTTGAAGATGCCCAGGTCACCGAGCGTGCTGGTGTCGCCGACGCCGCCGGTCCACCAGTCGCGGTTGCTGAAACTGCGCGAGCTCTTGCTGTACTTCACCCCGAACTGCAGCGCCGACAGCGCGCCGTCCTCGAAGTCGTAGCGGACGTCGAACTTGGCGCCGCCCTTCTTCTGCCCGGAATAGATCTTGGTCAGTTCGCCATAGCTGCTGGCGTACAGCGAGGGGATATCGTTGACCTGCGCCTGCAGCGCCGGGGTCAGCTGCGGATACGGGAACGCGCCGCTGCCGTAGCGCACCAGCGAGCGGCCGGAGTAGGCGTAGTTGGTCTGCGAGAACTTGTCCTCGCGACCGTCGATCTCGACGTGGTCGGGACGGTCGTTGTCGCCGAAGCTGTAGAACAGGTTCGGCATGAAGGTCCAGCCGCCGGAAGTCTTGCGCGCGCCGATCTGCAAGGTCGCCAGGTCGGCGATCTCCGGATTGGTCTCGTACCAGAAGCGCGAGGCGATGCGGCCGATGTTGGGCGTATAGACCCCTGCGGTCGCGCTCGGCACATAGCTGACCTTCTGCGGCAGCAACTGGGTGAAGGTCGTGCCCTGGTCGGTCCGGGCGTAGGCGTAGGTGGCGCGCGCATACAGCGACAGGCTGTCGTCGACCTGCCAGTCGAACGAGGCGTTGCCGCCGTAGCGGCGTTCCCAGCCGGCGACCACGCCGACGTTCATGCCGGTGCTGGTCAGGTTGTGCTGCGGATCGTAGCCGGCAGCGTTGCCGCCGTCGGCATCGGCGTGCAGGAACGCCCACGAGTGGTCGTTGAGCGCGCTGGTCGCCGCGGCCACTTCGCTATTGGTCGAGGTGCGGTAGTCGTAATACGCGCTGGCGTAGAAACCGAACTGCTGTTGGTCGCCGAACTTGTGCTGGAACTCGCCGGCCAGGCCGCCGCCGCCGTAATCGCGCGCACGGCTTTCCAGGCGGCCGCTGCCGGTCACGCTGCCGCTGCTGGTCTGCTTGAAGTCGAACGCGGTGGGCGTACGGAAATCGATGGTGCCGCCGATCGCATCGCCGTCCATGTCGGCGGTGGAGGTCTTGTTGACCACGATGGTCTGAAGCCCCGAGGGCGGCAGCAGACTGAGCTGGACGCTGCGGCTGTAGGGCATGCCCTGCGCGACGGTGACCCCGTCGATCAGGTTGACGTTGTATTCCGACGGCAAGCCGCGCACCGAGGCGAACATGCCCTCGCCGCGCGCCGCGCCATCCACGCCGCCGAAATAGCCCGAACCGGTGGTGGTGATGTTGATGCCCGAAATCAGCCCCAGCGCCTCGGCGACGTTGTGCACCGCGGTGTGCTGCAGATCGTTGGCGGACAGCACGTCCACCGTGTTCGCCGCGTTCATCTTGAGGTTGCTTGCGTCGTAGCGATTGGCGACGACGGTGACGTTCTTCAGCTGCTTGACCTCGTCCAGCGCGATGTTGAGCGCGGTGGTGCCGGTGTCGCTGACCTCGAAGCGGGTCTGCGCCGCGCTGAAACCCGGATAGCTCGACTCCAGCGCGTACTGCCCCGCCGGCACGTCGGCGATCGTGAAATGCCCGGTGGCATCGGCCACCGCCGCATACGCGGTTCCGGCGATGCCGACCCGCGCGTTCGCGGCAGGTTTGCCGCTGTCTTGCACGCTGACCTGGCCGGTCACCGTCCCCGCCACCGCCGTCACTGCGGCGCTCGCCCCCAGTACCGCCAGAATCGCCTCAACCAGGATCTTGCCGTTCGAACGCTTGCCATTGCACATGATGCTTCCCCTCGCCAAAAGTGCCATGCACCGGGCGCGACGCATGTCGGCAACCCGGATGTCGTTGGTACCGACCGGACGCACGGCGACTGCATGGCGCGCACGCTGCGGCGCTGCGCGCAGGAGATGCGCGCACGGGCAACGAAACACGGGAAACAGACGCGACGCGTCGGTCAGATCAGACCGCGATGCACGATTAGCGTCGAGGCGGCGAGTAGCCGGCGACACACTTGTCGCGTGAGCGCAGGGCACTCAGTTTGTGGCGAACGGTCACGCTGGCAGGCCTTGGCGAACACGCACGGCAGCGCAGGACGACGGGTTCGATTCGCGGTTGTGCATTGCCAACCTCTCCCAGTCCACGGCCGCAGGGCGAATGGCGACGGCATCACTGCCGTGGCTGCATGCCGATGTCATCTGCGCATCGGCTTCACAAGCCTTCTACGCGCGGGTCCAAGGCCTGTCAAGCATTCGCCAGGATATGCGCAGAGCCGCACCGGCCACAGGGAAACGCGCACAAAAAAGCCCCGCCGAAGCGGGGCTTTCGTGGCGCGCGGCCTGCGCCGCGCGACTGTCGCGCACGCGCTCGATCAGAACTTGTAGTTGACCGACGCCGCCAGCACGTTGCCGCTGACGTCGTAGCTGCCGACCAGGGTGTTGCCGGTCGCGGTGGTCGAATTGATGCTCGGATCGCTGGTGAACAGGTGGGTATAGCCGAAGCTGTACTCGGCCTGCTCGGACGGACGCCAGCTCAGACCCAGCGAGACCCACTTGCGGCTCGCGTCGGGCACGCGCACGTCGCGGTGCTCGTTGCTGGTCGGGGTTTCGTCGTAGGCCAGGCCGCCGCGCAGGGTCAGCGTGTCGCTCATGCGGTAGTCGGCACCGACCGAGACGAAGGTGGTGTCGTTGTAGGCGAAGTTCAGCACGCTGTTCGGCTGGTTGTTCGCGAAGTCCACCGTCACCTGGTCGAACTTGCTCCAGGCGGTGCGGCTGACGTCGGCCATCACCGTCCACTGCTCGTTGATGGTGTGGGTGAAGCTGGCGGTCGCGGTGGCCGGCAGCGTGACCGTGGCGCGGCCCTTGGTGTCGACGAAGGTGCCCGGCGCGGCGACGGCCAGCACGGTGGCGGCGTTGGCCGGGGTGGTGAAGTCGGCGGTGCCGTCGGTGATCTTGTGCTCGACCTTCGACCGGTAGCTGAAGCCGATATGGGTGTTCTCGTCGATGCTGAACAAGCCGCCCAGGGTGTAGCCGACATCGGTGCTGTTGCCCTTGATGCGCGAATAGCCATCGGCGCTGCCCGGCGCAAAGCCCGGCACGCGGCGCGCGGCCAGGACGCTGCCCAGGTCGATCGCGTTGGACAGGTCGATGTCCAGGCGCTCGGCGAACACCGACGCGCCGAACGACACGTACGGATTCACGTCGTAGGAAAACGCCACGTTGAAGTCGATCGCCTGCAGCTCGGTCTTGACGCCGTTGTAGCGGCCGACCCAGTCGCGGTCGTATTCGGTCTTGAAGCCGTACGGCACGGTCAGCGAGGTGCCGAGGTGCATGTTGTTGTTCTCGCCGAACGGCAGGTGGAAGTACACCGCCGGGACCGGCGCGATCGTGCCCGCGTCGCCGCCCTTGCCACCGGAGATCGGCGCGCCGGTGGCGTAGGTGCCGGTGCCCTGGTACTTGGCGGCGAACTGGATCGCGCTGACGTCGGCCTGGAACACCTTGCCGTCGAGCTGGCGCATGCCCGCCGGGTTGTTGGCGATGATCGAGGCGTCGCCGGGCGCGCTGCCGGAACCGGCGAAGGCACGGCCCAGGCCCTTGGCGCTGTTTTCCTTCAGCTGGAACGCGGCGCCATGCGCCTGACCGATGGTCAGGGCGCCGACGATGCCGACGGCCAGGGCGGTGAAACGGATGAACTGGGTTGCGTTTTGCATGGTTTGTTACTCTCCGGAAGACGAAAATGTCTGTGTTCGCGTCTGCGCATCCCAGCTGAGCAAGCCGGAAATGCGCGCCGGAGTCCCCTCCCGACATACGACGCCGTATGCAGTATACCCCGCTGCGTTAACCGAACAATAACAATAACGGCCGTTCAGTTTCGCACGGAGTAGGCGTGCGTTCAGCCGGATGAAGCCGGTATCGTTACAGGCCGCGTTCCCCGGTACAGGCATGTTCGTCTCCATCCCCTCCCGCGACCGAACCACCCTGCGCTGGGCTACACCGTTGCTGTTCGTGGCGATGTGGCTGGCGTTCCTGTGGTCGATCAGCCGTCCCAACCAGGCCCGCGCCACGCTGTGGCTGGACTGGGGCGCGCTCTCGGCCGGCGTCGCCAGCCCGCGCGACTGGCTGGCCACCGTGCAGGACGGCAGCGTGCTGCGCCTGTTCACCGCGCTATTCCTGCATGCGGACTGGTCGCACCTGCTCGGCAACCTGGTGTTCCTGCTGATCTTCGGACTGCCTGCCGAGCGCGTACTCGGGCCGTGGCGCTTCCTGCTGCTGTTCCTCGGCGGCGGCGCCCTCTCCAACCTGGCCGCCGTGTTCGCGATCGGCACCCCGGACCGGGTCATCATCGGCGCCAGCGGCGCGGTCTCGGCGCTGATCGGCACCTACCTGGCGCTGTTCCCGCGCGCCAAGCTCGGCGTGGTGCTACCGCTGGGACTGTTCCTGGAATTCGTGCGCGCGCCGGCCTCGCTGCTGATCGGCACCTGGGCGGCGCTGCAGGTGGTGTTCGCCTACATCGGCCCGGCGTTCGGCATGGTCGCCTGGTCCGCGCACCTGACCGGCTTCACCCTGGGCATGGGGTACGGGCTGTACGTGCGCGCGGCGATCGCGCGGCGCCTGCGCAAACGCAAGGGCTTCTGAGCCGGCGCCGCCGCGCTCTATACTTCGCGCATGGCCAAGTCCCTTCACAAAGTGACGTTCCTCAACCACGGCAAGGTGTACGAGCTGTACGCGCAGCACGTGGGCAGCAGCCACCTATGGGGTTTCAGCGAGATCGGCGGGCTGGTGTTCGACCTGCACGACGGCCTGGTGGTCGATCCCACCGAAGAGCGCCTGCGCGAGGAATTCGGCGATACCAAGATGCTGCACCTGCCGATGCAGAGCATCGTACGCATCGAAGAAGTGGAGAAGAAGGGCCAGTCCGCGATTCGCGACGCGGCCACGGGCGAAAAGGTGATCACCCCGTTCCCGATGCCGGGCAAGCCGCGCTGAGCAGATACAGCTCGCGATCGCGGGCGGATAAGGTGTTCCGCCATCGGCGCTTGACGCTTTTTTT
>NZ_CAPJ01000472.1 GCF_000331775.1 Xanthomonas translucens pv. translucens DSM 18974 | reverse complement strand
TTGCGCGCCGCCAGCCACTTCTGGAAGTCTTGCTTGGACAACGCTTCGACCACGATCGGCATGAAGCCGTGATCCTTGCCGCACAGTTCCGCGCACTGGCCGCGGTACACGCCGGGCGTGTCGATGTCGGTCCAGGCCTCGTTGATGATCCCGGGGATGGCGTCCTGCTTCCAGCCCAGCGCCGGCACCCACCAGGCGTGGATCACGTCGTCGGAGGTGATCACGAAACGCACCTTGGTGTTCACCGGCAGCACCAGCCGGTTGTCCACGTCGAGCAGGTAGTGCGGATTGCTTTCCAGGGTCGGCACCTGGCCGCTCTGGCGCATGCGGTCCGAATCGCGCGCCAGGCGGCTGGTGAAGGTGACGTTCTCGCCCAGGTACTCGTAGCGCCACATCCACTGGTAGCCGGTGACCTTGACCGTCAGCTCGGCATCGCGGGTGTCGTACATGGCGATGAGTTTGGCGGTGGCCGGCCACGCCATCGCGATCAGGATCAGCACCGGGATTACCGTCCAGATCACCTCGGCCTTGGTGTTGTGGCTGAACTGCGCCGCGACCGCGCCCTTGGACTTGCGGAATTTGAACATCGCATAGCCCATCGCGCCGAACACCAGCACGCCGATGACCGCGCAGATCCACAGCGACAGCATGTTCGAATCGTAGGCGTTGCGCGCGCTCTGGGTGACGCCGCGGCCCATGTTCAATTGCCAGGGTTTCGGGTCGGCCGATTGCGCCCACGCCAACGGTGCGGCCAGCGCCGCCGCCATTGCCATCGCAGCCCTGACCGCCTGTTGCTTCCATCTGCCGCTTCGCTTCATTGCCTAGACCCCTTGGAGCGTCATCGGTTCCGGCCGGTCGCGGCCGCCAGCAAGCCTTCCAGGGTCTGCGCCAGCACGCGGCGCTCGTCCGGGCCGAGGAACTCACCGACCCGGACCTGCTTGCCGCTGCACGCCAGCACCACCCTGTCGTCGCCTTCGATCCGCAACCGCACCCAATGCGGGTGGGCGCGGAACGCCGGCGTTCCTGCATTCGTGCGGGTCACTTCCACGCAGCCCGGACCCACCCGGATGTCCTCTTCGCGATCGCCGCTGCGCCATGACCAGCGCAGCGCGAGCGCCACCACGATGCTGTGCAACAAGGCGAACACCGGCGCGAACACGTTGCCGGCGAACCACCCCACTACCGCCACTGCCCACATCGCCCCGGCCAACGCCGCGAACAACATCACGAATTGCCGGGCACTGAGCGCCCGTGGCGGCCGCAGCCGCAGCTGCGTCCCCGCTCCCTCCGCAGAACACGGACACATTTCGATCATGTCGAACCGCGCTTCCGAGCCGCCGCGCTGTGCCAGCCGCGAGCAACGATTCGATGGTAGCCCCGGGCCTGCGCGCCGGCAAGCGCGGGTTCACCATAAAAAATGCTGCATTGCAACCAGATTTCTCGCCATGCACGTTCAGACAACGCGGCGCAGCGCGCGCAAGTGCAGGCCGCGCCGACGCGCTGCGCGAGCGGGCGCTGGCATAAAATGCGCGCATCTTCCCTGGTCCTTCCTGCATGAACGCTCTGTCTGGCGCCGGTTCCTCCCCGGCGATGCCGTCCGCGTCTCCCTCGCCGTTGCTTGCCCCGGAACTGCCCCCCGCGCCCCAGGCCCTGCGCGCCGCGATCACCGCCGCGTGGCTGAAGGACGAGGCCGAGCACGTGCGCGAACTGCTCGAGCAGGCGCGCCTGCCCGCCGCCGACCAGGCCAAGGTGCAGGCGCTGGCCGCCGACCTGGTCACCCGCGTGCGCGCCCGCGCCCAGGACCAGGGGGCGATCGAGGCCTTCATGCGCCAATACGACCTGGGCAGCGAGGAAGGCGTGCTGCTGATGTGCGTGGCCGAGGCGCTGCTGCGCATCCCCGACCAGGAAACCGCCGACAAGCTGATCCGCGACAAGCTCGGCGACGCGGACTGGAAGAAGCACATGGGCGAAAGCGACTCGGTGCTGGTCAACGCCTCCACCTGGGGGCTGATGCTCACCGGCAAGCTGGTGCAGATCAACGACCTGACCCGCGCCGACGTGAGCGGCGCGTTCAAGCGCCTGATCGGCCGCGTCGGCGAGCCGGTGATCCGCCTGGCGGTGCGCCAGGCGATGAAGATCATGGGCCACCAGTTCGTGATGGGCCGCAGCATCGGCGAGGCCTTGTCGCGCTCGAAGAAGGGCGACAACGCGCATTACCGCTACTCGTTCGACATGCTCGGCGAAGGCGCGCTGACCATGAAGGACGCGCACCGCTACCTCGACGCCTACCGCCAGGCGATCCACGCGATCGGCCGCAGCGGTCCCAACGGCTCGTACCAGGGCAGCGACGTGTTCGCCGCGCCCAGCATCTCGATCAAGCTGTCCGCGCTGTACCCGCGCTACGAGCACGCCAAGCGCGCGCGGGTGATGGCCGAGCTGGTGCCGGGCGTGCTGGAACTGGCGCAGCTGGCCCGGTCCTACGGCATCGGCTACACGGTGGACGCCGAGGAAGCCGACCGCCTGGAACTGTCGCTGGACATCATCGCGGCCACCTTCTGCGATCCGTCGCTGGACGGCTGGGAAGGCTACGGTCTGGCGGTGCAGGCGTACCAGAAGCGCACCCCGTACACGATCGACTTCCTCGCCGACCTGGCGCGCCGCGTCGGCCGCCGCATCCCGGTGCGCCTGGTCAAGGGCGCGTACTGGGACGCGGAGATCAAGCGCGCGCAGGTCGAGGGCCATCCGGGCTATCCGGTGTTCACCCGCAAGCAGAACACCGACGTGTCCTACCTGGCCTGCGCCAAGCGCATGTTCGCGCACAGCGACGCGCTGTACCCGATGTTCGCCACCCACAACGCGCAGACCATCGCCGCGGTGCGCGCCATCGCCGGCAGCAAGGACTACGAACACCAGAAGCTGCACGGCATGGGCGACGACCTGTACGCCGAGGTGATCCCGGCCGGGCGCCTGGGCGTGCCGTGCCGCGTGTACGCGCCGGTCGGTTCGCACGAGGACCTGCTGCCGTACCTGGTGCGGCGCCTGCTCGAGAACGGCGCCAATTCCAGCTTCGTCAACCGCATCACCGACGAGGACGTGGCGATCGAGGACCTGATCCGCGATCCGGTCGAGGCGGTGTCCGCGTTCGCCTCCATCCCGCATCCAAAGATCCCGCTGCCGGCCGACCTGCTGCGCAGCCAGAACCACAACAGGAAGAATTCCATGGGCGCCAACCTCGCCAACGACAACGACCTGCGCGCGCTGGCCGACCAGCTCAACGCCGCGATCAAGCCCTGGCAGGCCACGCCGCTGGTGCCGGGCGCGGTGCTCGCTGGCGACGCGCTGCCCGTGACCAACCCCGCCGACCGCCGCCAGGTGGTGGGCCGCTGGCAGCCGGCCGACGCGGCCACCGTGGACAAGGCGCTGGCCAACGCGGTGGCCGCGCAGCCGGGCTGGAACCGCACCCCGGCCGCCAGCCGCGCCACCATCCTCGAGCACGCCGCCGACCTGCTGGAAGCGCGCCTGCCCGAGTTCATAGCGCTATGCGTCAAGGAAGCCGGCAAGACCCTGCCCGACGGCGTCGCCGAAGTGCGCGAGGCGGTGGATTTCCTGCGCTATTACGCCGGCCAGGCGCGCGCCCAGTTCGGCGCGCCCGAGCGCCTGCCCGGACCGACCGGCGAATCCAACGAACTGCAGCTGCACGGCCGCGGCGTGTTCGTGTGCATCAGCCCGTGGAATTTCCCGCTGGCGATCTTACTGGGCCAGGTCGCCGCGGCGCTGGCCGCCGGCAACAGCGTCATCGCCAAGCCGGCCGAGCAGACCAACCTGGTCGGCCATGCCGCGGTGAAGCTGCTGCACGAGGCCGGCGTGCCGGAAGCGGCGGTGCAGTTCCTGCCCGGCGACGGCGCCACCGTCGGCGCCGCACTGACCCGCGATGCGCGCGTGGCCGGCGTCGCCTTCACCGGCTCCACCGAGACCGCACGCGCGATCAACCGCGCACTGGCCGCGCGCGATGCCGCGATCGGCGTGCTGATCGCTGAGACCGGCGGCCAGAATGCGTTCATCGCCGACTCCTCGTCGCTGCCCGAGGCGGTGGTCAAGGACGCGATCTCCAGCGCTTTCATCTCCGCCGGCCAGCGCTGCTCGGCCGCGCGCGTGCTGTTCGTGCAGGACGACATCGCCGACAAGGTGATGACCATGCTCGCCGGCGCGATGGCCGAACTGAAGATCGGCGACCCGGGCCTGCTGTCCACCGACGTCGGCCCGGTGATCGACGCCGACGCGCTGCAACTGCTCACCGACCACGCCGCGCGCATGGACCGCGAAGCGCGGCTGATCGCGGTGGCCGCCAGCGACGACGGCACCGCGCACGGCAGCTTCTTCGCCCCGCGCGCGTACGAACTGCAATCGCTGGCGCAGCTGCAGCGCGAGATCTTCGGCCCGGTGCTGCACGTGATCCGCTGGAAGGCCGACCAGCTCGACGCAGTGATCGAGCAGATCAACGCCACTGGCTACGGCCTGACCCTGGGCGTGCACTCGCGCATCGACGAGACCATCGAGCGCATCGCCGCACGCGTGCAGGTCGGCAACGTCTACGTCAACCGCAACCAGATCGGCGCGGTGGTCGGCGTGCAACCGTTCGGTGGCCAAGGCCTGTCCGGCACCGGCCCCAAGGCCGGCGGCCCGCACTACCTGCTGCGCTTCGCCACCGAGAAAGTGGTGACGGTCAACACCACTGCCGCTGGCGGCAATGCGTCGTTGCTGACGCTGGGCGACTGATCGGACTCGTCCGGCACTTCTGTAGGAGCGGCTTCAGCCGCGACG
>NZ_CAPJ01000473.1 GCF_000331775.1 Xanthomonas translucens pv. translucens DSM 18974 | reverse complement strand
GTCCCGAGTCCCGAGTCCCGGCTCCCAGGCCTCACAACACATAAACGAACAAAAACAACGCCAACCACACCACGTCGACGAAGTGCCAGTACCACGCCGCCGCTTCGAAGGCGAAGTGGTTGTCGCGGCTGAAATGCCCGCGCGCCGAGCGCAGCCACATCACCAGCAGCATGATCGTGCCCAGCAACACATGCGCGCCGTGGAAGCCGGTGAGCATGAAGAAGGTCGAGCCGTAGATGCCCGAGCCCAAGGTCAGGTTGAGCTCCTTGTAGGCGTGGATGTATTCCTCGGCCTGGAAGTACAGGAAGGCGCAGCCCAGCAGCACGGTCAGCCCCTGGAACACCAGCAGGCGCGTGCGCTGGCCGGCTTTCAGGGCGTGATGGGCGATGGTCAGGGTCACCCCGGAGCTGAGCAGGATCAGCGTGTTGATCAGCGGCAGGCCCCACGCCGGGATGGTCTGGAACTGGCCGCCGATCGCGCCCGGGCCGTTGGTCGGCCAGGCCGCCGAATAGCCGTCCCACAGCAGCGCGTTGGTCATCACCCCGTCGCCGTCGCCGCCCAGCCACGGCAGGATGAAGGTGCGGGTGTAGAACAGCGCGCCGAAGAACGCGCCGAAGAACATCACTTCGGAAAAAATGAACCAGACCATGCCCATGCGGAACGACACATCGACCTGACGGTTGTAGTGGCCGGCGATCGATTCGCGAATCACGTCGCCGAACCACATGAACAAGGTCGCCACCAGCATCGCGATGCCGGTGAAGAAGGTCCACTTGCCCCAGGCCGCGTCGTTGAGCCAACTGGCCACGCCGATCATGGTCACGAACATCGCGATCGAGCCGATGAACGGCCAGCGGCTGTGGCTGGGCACGTAATAGGCAGTGGCGTCGGTGCTGGGCTGGGCCATGGCGGGCGTTCCGGGTGAGGTCAAGGGGCCGTGCGCACGGAACCTGCCAGTTTCGGCGATCCCAGTTCCGCGCTCAGCGCATCGTTCTTGTAGAAGGTATACGACAGGGTAATGGTGGTGATGTCGCCGGGCAGATTCGGATCGACGATGAAGCGCACCGGCATGTCGCGTTTCTCGCCAGCCTGCAAGGTCTGCGCGGTGAAGCAGAAGCACTCGGTCTTGGTGAAGTAGCCGGAAGCGCGCGACGGCGCCACCGACGGCACCGCGCTGCCGACGATGGCCCGCGCGCTGTCATTGCGCGCGTAGTACAACGCTTCGTTGAGTTCGCCCGGCACCACCTGCATGGTCAGCTGCTCGGGATGGAACGACCAAGGCAGCTTGGAATTGACCCCGCCGTCGAACTCGACCTTGACCGTGCGCTTGCCGAGCAGCGGCTTGCCCGCCTGCGGGCCTTCGCCCGGGCCGCGCTCCAGGCGTACGCCGAACACCTTCTCGCAAGCGATGCGGTACAGCGGCACCAACGAGAAGGTCAGCACGAACACCGCCAGCGCCACGCCGACCAGCTTGAACAGCCCGGCGCTGCTGTGCACGCGCGGTGCCGGCGCGTTCATCGGCCCAGTATCCCGGACAGGATGAAGCCGGCATAGATCAGCACCGCGATCGCACCGATCAACAGCGCGGTACGCACGGCGCGCTTGCGGCGCAGGGCCAGATCGTCGAGCGGCGTCTGCGCGGTCATCAGTGGCTGATGTCGTCGTGGGCCAGGTCGCCGGGCTTGAGCACCGGCGGCAAGGTGAAGGTATGCGCCGGCGCCGGCGACGGCACGGTCCACTCCAGGCCGCGCGCGCCTTCCCATGCACGCGCCTCGGCGCGCGCGCCGTTGCGCAGCGACGCCAGCAGGATGCCGGCCATCAGGAACGGGGTGACGAACATGCCGAACGCGCCGATCGAACTGACCAGGTTCCAGTCGGCGAACACCACGTTGTAA
Organism: Xanthomonas translucens pv. translucens DSM 18974; assembly: GCF_000331775.1. The sequence continues at coordinate 1,473 of NZ_CAPJ01000473.1, read as the reverse complement.
TCGGGGATGCGCCGCGGCATGCCGGCCAGGCCGAGGAAGTGCTGCGGGAAGAACAGCAGGTTGACGAACAGCATCGTCCACCAGAAATGGAACTTGCCCCAGGCCTCGCTGTACATGCGCCCGGTCCACTTCGGCCACCAGTAGTAGACCGCGGCGATCAGCCCGAACACCGCGCCGGTGACCAGCACGTAATGGAAGTGCGCGACCACGAAATAGGTGTCGTGGTACTGGAAGTCGGCCGGCACGATCGCCAGCATCAGCCCGGAGAAGCCGCCGATGGTGAACAGGATGACGAACGACACCGCCCACAGCATCGGCGCCTCGAAGGTCAGCGAGCCCTGCCACATGGTGCTGACCCAGTTGAACACCTTCACCCCGGTGGGGATGGAGATCAGCATGGTGGCGAACATGAAGTAGATCTCGCCGCCCAACGGCATGCCCACGGTGAACATGTGGTGGGCCCAGACGATGAAGCTCAGGAACGCGATCGCGGCGATCGCGTACACCATCGCCTGGTAGCCGAACAGCGGCTTGCGGCTGAAAGTCGGGATGATCTCGCTGACCACGCCGAACGCCGGCAGGATCATGATGTAGACCTCGGGATGGCCGAAGAACCAGAAGATGTGCTGGAACATCACCGGGTCGCCGCCGCCGGCGGCGTTGAAGAAGCTGGTGCCGAAGAATTTGTCGGTCAGCAGCATGGTCACCGCGCCGGCCAGCACCGGCATCACCGCAATCAGCAGGAACGCGGTGATCAGCCAGGCCCAGCAGAAGATCGGCATCTTCAGCAGGTCGATGCCCGGGGCGCGCATGTTCAGCACGGTGGCGATGATGTTGATCGCGCCCATGATCGAGCTGATGCCGGCGACGTGGATCGCGAACACGCTGAAGGCGAGGTTGTAGCCGCCCTGCAGCGACAGCGGCGGATACAGGGTCCAGCCGCCGGCCGGCGCGCCGCCGGGCAGGAACAGGGTCAGCAGCAGCAGGCTGAAGGCCACCGGCAGCAGCCAGAACGACCAGTTGTTCATGCGCGGCAGGGCCATGTCCGGCGCACCGATCTGCAGCGGGATCATCCAGTTGGCCAGGCCGACGAAAGCCGGCATCACCCCGCCGAAGATCATCACCAGCGCATGCACGGTGGTCATCTGGTTGAAGAACTCGGGCTTGACGAACTGCAGGCCCGGTTGCGCCAGTTCCGCGCGGATCACCACGCTCATGCCTGCGCCGATGATGAACATGATGAAACTGAAAAGCAGGTACAGCGTGCCGATGTCCTTGTGGTTGGTGGAGAACAACCACCGTTCCACGAAGCTCTGCTGATGCCCGTGCTCGTCGTGGTGATCGACTGCGGAATGGGCCATGGCGGCTACCTCAAAAAGGAATGCAGGAGATCAGGCGGCTTGCACGGTCAGGTGCGAGCCGGAACGAAGACGGGGCAGCAGGGCCTGCGGCGGCGCGGCCGGCGCAGTGACC
>NZ_CAPJ01000474.1 GCF_000331775.1 Xanthomonas translucens pv. translucens DSM 18974 | reverse complement strand
CGTCGCGACTGAAGTCGCTCCCACAGGGACTCGCGGCCAGCCAGCCGGTTGCACTGTGGGAGGGGCTTCAACCCCGACAGCGTCCGCAGCCGATCGGTTCGGCGCTGGACGCAGCATCGCCGCAGCCGCTGCACAGGCTTGGCCAGGCCGCTCAGCCCGGCAACAACCAGTGATCCACCAGCAGGAACGCGAACAGCGCCATCAGGTACACGATCGAATAGCCGAACATGCGCATCGAGAACATCTCGTCCGGCGGGTCGAGCATGCGCCAGGCGTACCAGACGAACACCGCGTTCAGCACCAGCGTGCCGCCAAGGTAGAACACCCCGCTCATGCCCACCGCCACCGGCAGCAGCGTCACCACCACCAGCAGCAGCGTGTACACCAGGATCTGCTTGCGCGTATGCGTCACGCCATGGGTGACCGGCAGCATCGGGATCGACGCCTTGGCGTAGTCGGCGCGGCGGAAGATCGCCAGCGCCCAAAAGTGCGGCGGCGTCCACACGAAGATGATCAGCACCAGCAGCGACGCGTAGGCCCAGTCCCACTGCCCCTGCATGCCGGTGATCGCGGCCCAGCCCAGCAGCGGCGGCGCGGCGCCGGCCAGGCCGCCGATGACGATGTTCTGCGGCGTGGTGCGCTTGAGGAACACGGTGTAGATCACCGCATAGCCGATCAGCGAGGCGAAGGTCAGCACCGCGGTGAGGGTGTTGACCCAGATCACCAGGATCGCCATCGACAGCGCGGTCAGCGCCGTGGCGAACAACAGCACCTGCCACGGCAGCACCTTGCCCACCACCAGCGGCCGCCACGAGGTGCGCGCCATCTGCGCGTCGATGCGCGCGTCCAGCAACTGGTTGATCGCCGCCGCAGCCGAGGCCGCCAGCCAGATGCCGAAGAAGCCGATCACGCCGGTGCGCACCTGCGCCCAGGTCGGCACGCCGGGAACCGCCAGGCACATGCCGACCAGCGCGGTAAACACGATCAGCGCCACCACTTTGGGCTTGGTCAGGTCCCAGTAGTCGCGCCAGTAGATGCCCGTCGCGCTCATTGCGGCGCCCGCAACCGCGCCAGCAGCGACACCAGCACGAACAGCAGCGCCACCGCGCCGGCGTTGTGCAGCACCGCCACCGGCAACGGCAGCGCCAGCTTGACGTTGAGGATGCCCAGGCTGACCTGCGCCACCAGCAGCAGCGCCAGCGCCGCCGCCCAGCCGCGCATGCCCGGCGAGCGGCTCAGCCGCCAGCCCAGCCACAGCAGGTAGGCCGCCACCAGCAGCGCCATCATCCGGTGCGCCATCTGGATCGCGATGCGCGCTGCGCCGTCGAGCACGCCGCCTTCGTAGTCCACGCCGATGCCGCGCCATAGGGTGAAGCCTGCGCGGAAATCGTGCGGCGGCCACCACTGGCTGACGCAGCGCGGGAAGTTGTCGGCCGACCAGCTGCCGCCGCCGCAGGCCAGCGCCGCGTAGTTGGCGCTGACCCAACCGCCGAGCGCGATCTGCAGCGCCAGCAGCGCCACGCCCAGGCGCAACAGCCACTTCAGCCGCGACGCATCGGCCAGGGTGATCGGCAAGTGGGTGGCACGCCAGGCCATCCACACCAGCAGCGAGAACATCAGCAGGCCGCCGAGCAGATGCCCCATCACCACGATCGGCTTGAGCAGCAGGGTCACCGTCCACATGCCGAGCAGCGCCTGGAAGATCACCAACGCCAGGGTCAGCACCGCCGCGCGCGCCAGGTCGGTATTGGACCAGCGCAGCGCCGCCAGCAGCAGGATCGCTTCGCCAGCGCCGGCCAGCGCCATCGCCAGCGACGGCCAGCCGGACATGTACAGCGGAATCGACAACGCCACCAGCAGCGCGGCACCGACGATCCGGGCGATGCCCAGGCGCCGCCGGCGCGCGGCCAGCAGCGACAGCACCAGCACTTCCACACCCAGCGCCCCGGCCAGGAAGCGATGCACCTGCTCGCGCCAGGCCTTGTGGGTTTCCAACGGGCGGATCGCGCTGGCCGCGTGCGTGTTGGCCTCGGCGCTGTTCTGCGGCCAGGTCACCCGGCCATAGCAGGTCGGCCAGTCCGGGCAGCTCATGCCCGCATCGGACAGGCGCACGAACGAACCGAACATGATCGTGCTGGCGGTGAACAGCGCCGCCAGCCAGGCCATGCGGTGGAAGTGTCGAAACAGCGCCGGTGGCGCGAACAGGTTCATAGGGGACGGCTCACAGGAGTTTCAGCAGCTTCGACATATCCGCGCGCAGCCCGGCCGGGTCGAAGCCCGGCGCGTAGCGCAGCACCACAAAGCCGTTCGGATCGATCACGTAGACCGGCACCCCGGCCGCGTCGTGCACGCGTGGCAGTGCGGCCAGCAACGCAGCGTCGGCACGCAGCACGCGCAGCTGCGGCAGCGCGCGCACCGCCGCCGGCGGCGTGCCGATCCACAGGATCTGCACGTGGTCGGCGTCGTGGCCGAACAGCTGCCAGACCTTGTCCAGCTCGCGCGCCAGCGCCTCGCAAGCGGTGGTGCAGTCGCGCGGCGGCGCCAGCGCGATGCGCCACAGGCGCTGCTGCGGCTGCCAGGCATAGACGCTGCCGTCGTCGCGCCGCGGTTGCAGCGCGCGCAGGTCGGCCGGCGGCTGCAGCAGCTCGCCGTGGTTGCGGCTGCCGGGCGGTTGCCAGCCGGAAAACCGCAGCACGCCAGCGACCAGCATCGAGCCGAAGAACAGGGCGAACAGCGCGATCAACGTCCAGCGCCCGCGCGCGGTCGCCTGGCGTGGAGCCGAGGGGGAGGCATTCATGCCAGGGATTTTCTCATGCGCGCGCGCTCAGCGCCCGCCTCGCCCCTTGCGAGTGCGCCAGCTGAGCAGGCCCGCGGTGATCAGCACGGCCAACGCCAGACCGAACCATTGCACCGCGTAACCTAGGTGGCGCTCGGGCGGCAGCGTGTTCGGCAGCATGTCCAGGTCGCGCGGGTAGCCCAGCGGCAGCGCCGGATCCATGCGCAGCACCTGCGACAAAATGTCGCGGCGACCGAGCGCCTGGCCGATCGCCGCCGGCTCGATGCGCATCGCCAGCCACAGCTGCGGCGCCGGCGCGGCGACCAGGGCCGGCCCCAAAGTCAGCCCGTGCGATGGCGCCGGGCCGAGCAGGCCGACCAGCGTGTGCCGTCCCTGCAACGGCACCGGCCTGGGCAGCGCGCGATCGGCCGGCAGCGGCAGCCAACCCAACTCGACCAGCAGCGGCGCGGACGCGCCATCGGCCAGGAACGGCTGGTAGATCTTGACCCCGCTGCGGCCCTCGCGCAGCTGGTTGTCGAGCAGGATCTGTCCGGGCAGGAAGCGGCCAGCGCCGTGCACCCAGGCCAGCTGCGCGGGCCGCGCCGCACGCAGCGCAGCGGCCAAGGCCTGCGGACGCTCGCGAATGTGCGCGGCCTGCGCGAGCAGCGCCTGTTTCTCGTGCATGCGCAGCAATTGCCAGCGGCCGAGCGCGCAAAATGCCAGCGCCACCGCCAACGCGAGGCCCCAGCCCAGCCACAGCGGCATGCGCGCGCGCGCAGCGACGCGCGGGGACGCGGCGAGGGTCATAATGCGGCGCTACCTTGCACCGAGACGCCCATGAACGACTCGCTGAAAACCCTGCTGATCGTCGCGTTCCTGCTGGTCATTCTGTGGAACCTCGGCGCCGGCCTGTACTACCTGTTGGTGGACCGCGGCCAGAGCAAGCGCACGGTGAACGCATTGACCTGGCGCATCGGCCTATCGGTGTGCCTGATTCTGCTGGTGATCCTGGGCATTTACACCGGGGTGATCAAGCCGCATGGGTTGGGGCGGTAGCTCGGGACTCGGGACTCGGGACTCGGGACTCGGGACTCGGGACTCGGGACTCGGGACTCGGGACTCGGGACTCGGGACTCGGGACTCGGGACTCGGGACTCGGGACTCGGGACTCGGGACTCGGGACTCGGGACTCGGGACTCGGGACTCGGGACT
>NZ_CAPJ01000475.1 GCF_000331775.1 Xanthomonas translucens pv. translucens DSM 18974 | reverse complement strand
AGGCGCAGGTTGGCGCCGACGCCGCCGGCGACCACGATGGTGTCGCAGCCCGCCGCCTGCAGCGCGCGCTCGCACTTGATCGCCAGCGTCTCCACCACCGCATCCTCGAAGCCGCGGGCGATGTCGGCGCGCGTGCTCTCGCTCTGATCGCTGCCGCGCCAGGCCAGCAGCACCTGGGTCTTGAGCCCGGAGAAACTGAAATCCAACCCGGGCCGGTCGGTCATCGGCCGCGCGAAGCGGAACCGCCCCGGCGTGCCCTGCGCGGCCAGCGCGGCCAGCTGCGGGCCGCCCGGATACGGCAGGCCCATCATCTTGGCGGTCTTGTCGAAGGCCTCGCCGGCGGCGTCGTCCAAGGTCTCGCCGAGCAGCCGGTAGCTGCCGATCGCGTCAACCGCGATCAATTGGGTATGCCCGCCGGACACCAGCAGCGCCACGAACGGCGGCGCCGGCACGCCGTGCACCGGATCGGGATCCTCCATCAGCGGCGCCAGCAGGTGGCCTTCCATATGGTGGACGCCGATCGCCGGCACCTCCAGCGCCCAGGCCAGCGCACGGGCGACGCCGGCGCCGACTAGCAAGGCGCCGACCAGGCCAGGGCCGGCGGTATAGGCCACCCCGTCCAGGTCGCGCACGCCCAGCCCGGCCTCGGCCAGGGTCTGGCGGATCAGCGGCAGCAGCTTGCGCACGTGATCGCGGCTGGCCAGTTCCGGCACCACCCCGCCGTATTCGGCGTGCAGCGCGATCTGGCTGTACAGCCCGTGCGCGCGCAGCGCGGCCGCGCCGGACAGGGCGGTGTCGTAGACGGCGACGCCGGTTTCGTCGCAGCTGGATTCGATGCCGAGGACTCTCATGGCTACCATTGTGGGGCCGAATTGGCGGCAGGCAAACGCCCCGCTTGCAGCCAGGAAATCAATCGCTATAATGTGCGGCTCGCCGGGCGTGACCCGGTCACCATTGTGTCCCGGAGATTCCATGCCCAGCGTCAAAGTCCGCGAGAACGAGCCCTTCGAGTTTGCGCTCCGTCGCTTCAAGCGCACCTGCGAAAAGGCCGGCGTGCTGGCCGAAACCCGCAAGCGCGAGTTCTACGAAAAGCCGACCCAGGAACGCAAGCGCAAGGCCGCAGCAGCGGTGAAGCGCCAGTTGCGCCGTACGTCTCGCGACGTCACCAAACGCCAGCGTCTGTACTGAGGATCGCGGTTTGCGGTAGCGGATCGTGCCGGTTTCGGCATCCGCTACGGTAAGCCCACGAAGCCGGCACGCGCAAGCGTCGCCGGCTTTTTGTGTGACCTTGGATTAAGGTCCGGATCTGCGGCCAGGTACCGCGTGGCGCCGCCGCCGTGGCCCGACCCGTCGGTCCGCCCCGTACCGGGACCGATGCCCGCGCCCTGATTGCGCTTGCCCCCGTCCCGCCGCGGCCGGCATGGTGCAACGCCTAGAATGCCCACTTTCTTCCTTTAGGAACCCCTCATGACGACCCTCAAGCAGCAGCTCATCGACGACATGAAGGCCGCGATGAAGGCCCGCGACACCCACAGCCTGGGCGTGATCCGGCTGATCAACGCGGCGATCAAGCAGAAGGAAGTGGACGAGCGCAAGGACGTGGACGACGCCGCGGTGCTGGCGCTGATGGACAAGATGGTCAAGCAACGCAAGGACTCGGTGAGCCAGTACGCCGCGGCCGGGCGCGAGGACCTGGCCGCGATCGAGCGCGAGGAGATCGTGGTGATCGAGCGCTACCTGCCGGCCAAGCTCGGCGAGGCGGAGATCGTCGCCGCGATCCAAGCTGCGATCGCGCAGACCGGCGCCAGCGGCGCGGCCGACATGGGCAAGCTGATGGCCGTGCTGAAGCCGGCGCTGGCCGGCAAGGCCGACATGAGCCTGGTCTCGGTGCTGGTCAAGCAGCAGCTGGCCGGCTGATCCGGCGGCGGGTTTCACCCGCCTTTCGACCGCCGGCTGCTACAACGCCGGCGAGCCTGCGACACCTTCATCGCGCACACGCGGGCCCGGCATCGCACGCTGCCGCGCCCGTCGCAAGGCTGCTCCCTATCACCATGTCCCTGTCGCTGTCGCCCACACGCCTGCAAAAACACCTGGAACGGCTGCAGCAGAGCCTGCCGGCAGCATTGATGCGGCGTTTCGTCGAGATCGACCTGATGACCCAGGCCGCCTCGCTGTCGTTCTACGCGCTGCTGTCGCTGGCGCCGCTGCTGGTGTTGCTGCTGTGGCTGACCGCCTCGCTGTACCCGCAAGCGCAGCAGGCCTTCATCGTACAGATCGGGCAGCTGGCCGGGCATGGCGCGCGCGAAGTGGCGCAGACCATCATCGACAACGCCAAGAACCAGCCCAACATCGGCTCGCTGGCCGGGCTGTGGAGCACGCTGCTGCTGTTCGTCGGCGCCACCGCGGTGTTCGCGCAGCTGCAGAACGCGCTGAATCTGATCTTCCGCACCGACAAGCAGCGCCTGGAAGGCGTCATCGCCTGGCTGAAGAAGCGCGTGTTCTCCTTCGGCGTGGTGCTGGGGCTGGGCTTTCTGCTGCTGATCTCGATGATCCTGACCACCGTGGTGCAGGTGCTGTTCGCGCGCATGCCCTCGCTGCTGCCGGCGGTAGGCTACGCCTCCACGCTGGCGATCTACATCCTGGCCTTCGCCGTGCTCTACCACTACCTGCCGGACCGGCGCGTGGAATGGCGCCAGGCGTTCATCGGCGGCGCGATCACCGCCTGCCTGTTCGTGGCCGGGCGCTATGCGATCGGCGTGTACATCGCCACCGCCGCGCCGGGCAGCGCCTACGGCTCGATGGGCGCGCTGGTGATCCTGCTGGTGTGGATCTACTACGCCACCGTGGTGTTCTTCGTCGGCGCGCTGATCACCGCGGTGATCGACGAACGCCTGCGCTCGCGGCGCACGCTCGCCGCGGCCGGGATCGACGCCAGCGCGATCACTGCGGTTCCGCCGCAGCTGTAGCGCCGCAACGCCAGGGTTTGCGCCCCGATCCGTGGCGGCAGCGCGGGCGCGTGGCATCCTATCGCCCATGGCCCGCATCCCCGACGCGTTCATCGACGACCTGCTCGCCCGCACCGACATCGTCGAGGTGGTCGGCACGCGCGTGCCGCTGAAACGCCAGGGCAAGGAATACGCGGCGCGCTGCCCGTTCCACGACGAGCGCTCGGCCTCGTTCACCGTGTCGCCGACCAAGCAGTTCTACCACTGCTTCGGCTGCGGCGCGCACGGCACCGCGATCAGCTTCCTGATGAACTACGACCGGCTCGAGTTCCTCGACGCGGTCGACGAACTGGCCAAGCGCGCCGGCATGGAAGTGCCGCGCGACGCGCAGCAGCGCGGCGCCGCGCAGGCCGCCGGCGACGACCACCGCGACCTGTACTCGGCGCTGGACGCGGCCACCAAGTTCTTCCAGCGCCAGCTCGAGACCAGCGACAAGGCGCGCAGCTACCTCGACGGCCGCGGCGTGGACGCCGACAACCGCACGCGCTTCCAGATCGGCTACGCGCCGGACGGCTTCAGCGCACTGAAGGACGCGCTGGGCACCGACGAGCGCCGCCACAAGCTGCTCGAGCGCGCCGGGCTGTTCTCCAAGAACGAGCGCGGCCACGTCTACGACAAGTTCCGCGACCGGGTCATGTTCCCGATCTTCGACCGCCGCGGCCGGGTCATCGCCTTCGGCGGCCGGGTCATGGACAAGGACGACGGCCCCAAGTACCTGAACTCGCCGGAGACCGCGCTGTTCCACAAAGGCCGCGAGCTGTACGGCCTGTGGCAGGTGCGCCAGGCCAACCAGAAGATCGAGCGGTTGATCGTGGTCGAAGGCTACATGGACGTGGTCTCGCTGTTCCAGTTCGGCGTCACCCAGGCGGTGGCGACGCTGGGCACCGCGACCACCTCCGAGCACGCCGAGCTGCTGTTCCGCAACGCGCCGGACGTGTTCTTCTGCTTCGACGGCGACGCCGCCGGCCGCCGTGCCGGCTGGAAGGCGCTGGAATCGGTGCTGCCGCGGATGAAGGACGGGCGCCAGGCGTTCTTCCTGTTCCTGCCCGACGGCGAGGACCCGGACAGCATCGTGCGCAAGGAAGGCGCCGACGGTTTCGCCGCGCGCCTGCAGCAGGCCACGCCGCTGTCGCAGTTCTTCTTCGACGAGCTGTCGCGCGAGGTCAACCTGGCCACGCTCGACGGCAAGGCGCGGCTGGCCGAACGCGCGCGGCCGATGCTGGCGCAGATTCCCGACGGCGCCTTTGGCGACCTGATGCGCCAACGCATGGCCGAGATCACCGGCATCGGCGGCGCCGCGCCCGCCAGCGCACAGCTGGCCAAGCCGCCGCCGCGCGCGGTGGCACGGCCAACGCAAAAACGCAGCCTGGTGCGCGAGGCGATCGTGCGCTTGCTGCACACGCCGTCGCTGGCGCTGGACCTGCCTCCGCCCTACCCGTTCGCCGGCCTGCGCCTGCCCGGCATCGAGCTGATGATCGAGTTGCTGGAGATCGTGCACACGCGCCCGGACATCTCCACCGGCGCCCTGCTCGAGCACTTCCACGAACGCGAAGAACTGCCCGCGCTGCAGAAACTGGCGGTGCAGGAGATTCCCGGCGAGACCGCCAGCTGGCGCCAGGAACTGCACGACGTGGTGGTGCAGCTGGAACGGCAGACCCTGCAGCAGCGGCTGGAGGAACTGCAGGCCAAGCAGCGCGCGCAGGGTCTGGACGAGACCGACAAGTACGAACTGCGCGAGCTGCTGCGGCTGCGCCCCGGTGCGCGCTGACGTGATGCGCCGGCCTGCGACCAGGATGCGTGCCGTGCTGGCGCAGCTTGCGTGCGTGCACGACCGGCAGCGTTCGCCGTCTGCGGCGCATGCGCTGCGCGTCGCACTCCCCCCCCCCAGGCGATCCCCGCGCCACGGAGCGCGGTCTACGCTGGGCAATGCGCGGCGCAACCGCTTTGTGCACTAGCGCGGCGATCGCAAGCGCTGCGCACCACGGCGCAGTTGCGCACACAGCGTCGCAAGCGCGCGTCCCATGCCGTCCCTGCCGACGGCCCACTTCGCCGAGATTCCAGCCCCGATGAGCCTGCTGAAAAAACTGCGCATCGAACCGTTCACCCTGGCCCTGCTCGGCACCGTGCTGCTGGCCTCGTTGCTGCCGGTGCGCGGGCAGGCCGCGGCGATCATGGACGACGTTACCGACATCGCCATCGCCGCGTTGTTCTTCCTGCACGGCGCGCGCCTGTCGCGCGAGGCGATCGTCGCCGGCGCGCTGCACTGGCGCCTGCACCTGACCATCCTCGCCGCCACCTTCGTGCTGTTCCCGCTGCTGGGACTGCTGCTCAAGCCGCTGTCGCACTGGCTGCTGACCCCGCAGCTGTACATCGGCGTGCTGTTCCTGTGCGCGCTGCCGTCCACCGTGCAGTCGTCGATCGCGTTCACCTCGATGGCTGGCGGCAACGTGCCGGCGGCGGTGTGCAGCGCCTCGCTGTCGAGCCTGCTCGGGGTGTTCCTGACGCCACTGCTGATGGGCTTGCTGGCCGGCGCGCAGAGCGCGATGGCCGATCCGCTACAGGCGATGGGCAAGATCATGCTGCAGTTGCTGGTGCCGTTCGTCGCCGGCCACCTGCTGCGGCCCTGGATCGGCGCCTGGGTCGAGCGGCGCCGCGCGGTGCTGCGCTATACCGACCAGGGGGTGATCCTGCTGGTGGTGTACACCGCCTTCAGCGCCGCGGTGATCGAGGGCCTGTGGCGCAAGACGCCGTTGCCGGCGCTGCTCGGCGTGGCGCTGGTCACCGCGCTGCTGCTGGCGCTGGCGATGGGGCTGATCACCTTCGCCGCGCGGCGGCTGGGCTTCGGCCGCCGCGACGAAATTCCGATCGTGTTCTGCGGCTCGAAAAAGAGCCTGGCCACCGGCGTGCCGATGGCCAAGGTGCTGTTCGCCAGCGGCAGCCTGGGCGCGATCGTGTTGCCGGTGATGATCTACCATCAGATCCAGCTGATCGTCTGCGCCTTCGTCGCGCAGCGCTATGCGCGCGATGGCAAGGCCGCCAAGCCCGGCTGAGTGCGCATCGGCTGGCGCGCTGGCAAAACCGCAAAGCGGTTCACACCGTGCAATGCCATCGCCCGACAGAGTCGGCAGCAGACGCCACACCAATGCTGAACCAGCGCATCGGCAAGCAGTGCACCGCGAGAACCGCTATGTACAGTAAGCAGTGGCGCCATGGGATTGGTGCGCGCCTCATCTTCCTCTGTCTGGTGAACACGCATGCGCCGTAACTTCCACCTTTCCGTGATGACGTCCGCCACCCTGGCCGCCACCCTTGTGCTTGGCGGCTGCGACAAGCCGCCCGCTCCGGCAAAGCCACAGGCTGTCGCACCGGCCAAGGCAGCCGACAGCGCCGGCATCGCCTGGCGCGAGGGCGACGTCGAGGATGCCTTCGCCGAAGCACGCGAGCAGAACAAGCCGTTGCTGCTGTACTGGGGCGCCGTCTGGTGCCCGCCGTGCAACCATCTCAAGGCCACGCTGTTCAAGGATCCGGCCTTCATCGCCCGTACCCGCGCCTTCGTCGCGGTGCACCTGGACGGCGATTCGAAAGGCGCGCAAGCCTGGGGCGAACGTTTTGGCATCCTGGGCTACCCCACCATCATCGTGCTGCGTCCGGATCGAAGCGAGATCACCCGCCTGGCCGGCGGAAGCGACACCGCCAGCCTGGCCGAGGCACTGCGCGTAGCGGCGACCCGCACCACCACCTCGGCGCAACTGCTGCAAAAAGCGATGGAGGCGCCAGCCACGCTGAGCGCCGACGATTGGACCCTGCTCAGCGGCTACAGCTGGACCGCCGACGCCAACAGCGTGGTCAAGCCCGAACAGACCGCTGGCGTGCTCGCGAAACTGGCTGCCGCCGCCCCGCAACCGGCCCTGCAACGCCAATTCGCGCTGCTGGCGCTGGCTGAACAGGAGCCGGACAAGGCTGGCGCCATCGACGCCAGGCAACGCGCCGCCAACCGCCGCCTGCTGCTGACGGTCCTCGCCGATCCGGCCGAAGTCCGCGCCAACCACACCACGCTGACCTACTCGGCGCGCGAACTGGTGCAGGCTGCGGCAACCGACGCTGCCGAACGCGGCAAATTGTCCGACGCGCTGCGCCGCACATTGGATCAGATCTACGCCGACAGCAGCCTGCCGATCAACGATCGCCTGGGGACTGCCATCGCGGAAGTAGAACTGGCATGGCTGGCACAAGGCAAGCCGGCCGACCCGGGCGATGGGCCGTATCCGCCGCTGCCAGCAGCGGTGGTCGCCAAGGTGCAGCAGCGCGTGCAGTGGGCCCAACAGGCCGCCAAGACCGACGCCGAACGCCAGTCCACGATCAGCACTGCCGCCAACCTGCTCGACATCGCCGGCGACAGTGCCGGCGCCGAACAGCTGCTGTTGGCCGAACTGGGGCGCAGCAAGACGCCGTACTACTACATGCCGGAACTGGCCGACCTGGCCGAGAAGCGCGGCGACAAGCAGACCGCGCTGTACTGGTTTAAGAAGGCCTACGCGAGCGCCGAAGGCCCCGCCACCCGTGTGCAGTGGGGCGTGCTCTACGTCGATGGCCTGATCCGGCTGCAGCCGGACAATGCGGCCGCGATCGAGGCCGCCGCCGGCCAGGTCATCGGCGAACTGGCCGGGCAGCCCGGCGGCTACCACCAGCGCACCAAGCAGCGCTTCGATACGCTGGCCAAGGCGCTGCAGGGCTGGAGCAAGGGCCATGGCGGCAGCGCCGTGCTCGCACGCCTGCAGCACAAGATGCAGGAAAGCTGCGGCAGCCAGGACCGCGACAGCTGCCAGCACTGGCTGAGCTGAGCGACGGCGGCGACGCGAACCGCCGCCGATTTGCAGCGGCACTGCGCAACAGCGCGCAGCGGCGTTGCTGCGCAGGTTTGCAGACGCACTGGCTGATGCGCCGGAGCAACGACGCGCGGCTGGTCGCCCAGGGCCATGCTTCCCGGTAGTGACCGCAGACGCAACCCCCGCGGCTCAGGCGGTCGCGGCTGAAGCCGCTCCTACACCGGCCTGCGGATCGCCGGCTGGATGCACT
>NZ_CAPJ01000476.1 GCF_000331775.1 Xanthomonas translucens pv. translucens DSM 18974 | reverse complement strand
CGCAGCCCAGCAACACGTCCTCGCCGGCGCCCTCGGCGCCGCGGCCCCAGCGCTGGTCGCGGGCGATGTCCACCGCCGGCGCATAGGTCCAGTGGATGCCGGCGGCGGTGGCCTCGACCGCGGTGGCGCGCGCGGTGCGCTCGGCCAGCTCCGGCTCGAAGCTGGCGGCCTCGCCCAGCGGGATCGGGAATACGGTGCGCATGCCGTGGATCACGTCCGCGGCCAGGATCACCGGAATGCCCAGGCGGCTCTCTTCCAGCGCGGTCTGCTGGATGCGCCGCCCCAGTTCGGCGCCCACGCCGTTGAACAGCGAGCCGACCAGGCCGGCGCGCACCTGCTGCAGCACCTCGTCGGCATTGCTGACGTTCGCTTCCGGATTCACGTCGGGCGCGAACGGTCGCACCATGTCGGCAAAGACGCCAAGCTGGCCGACCTTCTCTTCGACGGTCATGCGGGCGATGAGCGATTCGATACGATCCGAAGCCATGAGGTCCTTGGAGAAAACGTTTACATAGCCGGCAATTCTAGCTCTCCGGCCAGACGAAAGAGCAAATGCAGGCACCGGATCGCCTATTCGGGCAACGGTTTACCACCGGCGGACGACACCCCTGTCCGCCCCATACGCCACCTGATCCCGCTACCGGACCGGCCGCGGCAGGCATGCGGCGCACTGGCGACGCGTCCGCGAGCACACCGGCCTTGCCCTCCAGCGCAGGCCGGATGGCGTCTCAACCCTCATGCGACGCCATGGTCATGCCCCGCAGCGGCGATGCACGGTACCAGCACGCGCAGGCCGCGCGCGCCTCACGAACTGAAATAGGCCTCGGCGATCGCGGTATGCAGGTAGCCCAGGTGAGTCTGGATCTCGTCCATGAACTCGGCCGGATTGTGCCGCGCCAGGTAGAACGGGTCGGCATTGCGCACCAGCCCGTTGATCCGCATCAGCGCGCGCTCCACGTTCGGCCGCGGCGGCATGGTCGGCAGGATGTGCTGTGCGCGGGTCAGGCAGAAATGCACGCTGCGCGGGAAATCGTTGTTCTGCAGCAGGAAGCGCAGCGCATGCTCGCCGGTGACGCGCTGGCGCACGTGGCGCCGGTACATCTGGTAAGCCGCCAGCGAGCGCAGCACGCTCATCCACTGCATGTTCTGGTAGGCCTCCAGATCGTCGGCCTTGCGCGGGGTGATCAGGCCCGAGGCGCCGGCGTCGATGATGCGCGTGGTCATATCGGCCTGTTCGATCGCCGTGCCCAGGCGCAGGAACTGGAAGCCGATGTCGCGGCTGACGTTGGCGGTGAGCAGGCCGGACACCTTCAGGCAGGCGTCGGTGACGTGACCAAGGAACTCCATCCGGTAGCGGCGGCCGACGCTGCGCTCGCCGTTGGCGTCGATGTACAGGTGCAGGTCGTTGACCGCCTCCCACACTTCCTGCGGCAGCGTGTCGCGGATGCCGCGCAGCAGTTCGCGCGCCTGACGCGCCGAACTGCGCAGCGAGGACGGATTGCGCTCGTCCAGCAACAGGAAGCGCACCACGTCGGCGTCGCCGACATCGTCGCCGGCATGCGGGAACCAGGTGTTGAAGATCTCGCCGGCGCCGACCGTGTCGATCATCGGCCGCCAGGCGAAACGCACCGAGCGCGGCAGGTCCAGCTGCAGCAGGCTGCCCACGCCGACCAGCCGCGCGGTGGTCTCGGCGCGGCGCACGTAGCGACTGAACCAGTAGAGGTTGTCGGCGACCCGCGACAGCATCAGTCCATCTCCTCGTCCAGGTCCACCACCCAGGTGTCCTTGGCGCCGCCGCCCTGCGAGGAATTGACCACCAGCGAGCCCTCTTCCATCGCCACCCGGGTCAGCCCGCCGGTGGTGACGTAGACGTCCTCGCGCGACAGAATGAACGGGCGCAGGTCCAGATGCCGCGCCGACGGCCCGACCTCGGTCACGATCGGCGCGGTGGACAGGCCCAGCGTCGGCTGCGCCATGTAGTTGCGCGGATCGGCCTGGATCAGCTTGCGGAACTCGTCGCGCTGACGCTTGGTCGAGCGCGGCCCGATCAGCATGCCGTAGCCGCCCGATTCGTTGGCCGGCTTCACCACCAGTTCGTCGAGGTGCTCGAGCACGTACTGGCGGTCCTTGTCGTCGTGGCACAGGTAGCTGGGCACGTTGGGCAGGATCGGCTCTTCGTCCAGGTAGTAACGGATCATCTTCGGCACGTAGGCGAACACCACCTTGTCGTCGGCCACGCCGGCACCGGGCGCATTGGCCAGCGCCACCTTGCCGGCGCGCCAGCTGCGGATCAGCCCGGGCACGCCGAGCACCGACTCGGGTTGGAACACCTCCGGGTCGATGAACAGGTCGTCAACCCGGCGATAGATCACATCGACCCGGCGCGGCCCGTAGATGGTGCGCATATAGGTGCAGTCGTCGTCGGCGACGAACAGGTCGTCGCCCTCGACCAGTTCGATGCCCATCGCCTGCGCCAGATAGGCGTGCTCGAAATACGCGCTATTGAAGATGCCCGGGGTCAGCAGCGCGATCACCGGCTGGTCGCCCGGACGCGGCGACAGCGCGGCCAGGGTGTCGTACAGCTGCGCCGGATATTCGTCCACCGGCAGGATCGCGCTGGTGTCGAACAGCTCCGGAAACACGCGCTTGGCGACCATGCGGTTTTCCAGCATGTACGACACGCCGCTGGGAATGCGCAGGTTGTCCTCCAGCGCGTACAGCGTTCCGTCGGCGTCGCGCACCAGGTCCGAACCGCAGATATGCGCCCATACGCCCAGCGCCGGGGTGATGCCGACGCACTGCGGACGGAAGTTCACCGAGTGCTCCAGCAGCATCGCCGGAAACACCTTGTCCTTGACGATGCGCTGCGCGCCGTAGACGTCGCCGATGAACAGGTTGAGCGCGCGCATGCGCTGCTTCAGCCCGGCCTCGGTGCGCTGCCATTCGCGCAGCGGGATCACTCGCGGAATCAGATCGAACGGCAGCGTGCGGTCGACGTTGCGGCCATCGGAATAGACGGTGAAGGTAATGCCCATGACCCGTGCGGCGACATCGGCGGCGAGCTGGCGCTCGGACAATTCGCGGCCGGACAGGCTGGACAGGTATTCGATGACCCGGCGGGCGGCGGGACGCGGCTGACCATCTGCCTGGATCAGCTCGTCGTAGGTGGCCGTGCGGTACTTACTCCAGTCCATCGTGCTTCTTTAACCTGCGGGCCGGCGGCGAGAGGCGCCAGTCATGTGTGTTGCAACATGCCCGCAGACGTTACAGCAGTCAAGCCTTCGGCGGAGGCGCGGCGTCCGGAGCGCGGCGAATGCGTGCGCCGTCCATGAACGGCGCAGGTTAAGAAAGTAATCGAAGCACACTGATGCACTTCGCTGCCAAGCCATATTTTTCGCTCTCAATCCAGACGCCAGATTGAGAAAGCGCACCATTCTGATGGAAGCAAAATTTCCGCGAATCCTCAAAATAAAAATTTAGAATTATTCCAGACATGAAAGGAAAGATAAGTAATGCATGCAAGCCAGACATCACTCCCATTCTTGTGGATGGCTTAGCATCGACAGCAACGCAAGGTGCCGCAGATGACTCGGCTTCCAGGCTGCCACAGCAGGCGTTGCTTGATGGTCTGCAGGAAAGGCCGCAGGCCCTTAAAAAATCCAATTCGGCCGATTGGTCTGCTCGCACTCTCCCGCAATGGGCGCCGGGTCCAGGGACATCATCAAAAGCCCTGCTGATCCAATCGCCTCCTCACCCCACAAGTTCAGACGAGATGTTTGGACTGGGTGAGCTTCCAGCGCCCGGAAAAGCCCGATGGGAATATCTTACGAAAACCGAGAACTGGCATCCAGAGCGCCAGGAATTGCATAGCCGGCTATTGAGCCAAGCACGAACTGCATCCCTGCGCTTGGCCGAATCAATTGAGAGCGACGGCTACCCACCAACATTGTTCGCATTACGAGGCAATACTGCCACTGGTAAGACGCGTATAGCGACAAAGACGATTCCTGTGCTCGCAAATGCGCTCAAGAAGAGCAGTGGCGGCGGCTGCATTAATCCTGACATCTTTAAACGTTCACTAGCGGAATCGCAAGGAGAAGCAATGAAACTCAGTTCGGCGCAGGTACACGCCGAATCATGCGTCCTCGCCGATCGGCTTGAAAACGAGCTTCGCTCGCAAAGGACCACAAGCGGTGCAATGGCCAGCATACTCGTCGACAAACGACTGGCAAACACGCATGAGGTCGACAGCTACGTCAGTTTAGCCAAGGAGACAGGGCGCAAGGTCGAGTTGTGCGATATCGATGCGCCTCTTGAGCGATCCCTTATGGGCGTACTTCAGAGAAGTCCGGGAGGTGATGATCCACGACCGCCTTACGTGGCGGTTGCGAATGGATTTTCGACTGTCCGGAGCAACCGCTTAGATGTCATCGACAGGTTCCTGTCAAATCCAACCTTGGGAAGTTATCGCCTGTTCGGCACGAATGAAAAGGGTGAAAAAGTGATGGTTGCCAGCGTCGCCGATGGCGAACTCAGCATTCACGACCCCCAGTTGTATGAGAGCATTACAGCTCCCGAGGACTTCAACTCGGGTGACAAAGGAGAACAGGTAATCGACACAGCGCTGATTGACCGTTTGAGCAACAGCATCGATGATCCAAAGCGTGCAACGGATGCACGTGCCGCCCTGGAGAAATACAAGGGAATGACGTGGTCAAATGCTCTAGCGGCACACAGCTCATTGATCTGACCAGGAAAATGCGATGACCCACTTAAAAGGCGCAGATGCACTTGCCCTGCATAAGAAACTCAAGGAGCGCAATGCCTCATTACGCAGTGCCGAACTTGATTCAGCAAAGGCGCTAGCCCATGAAAGCGGCAAAGAGCGCTTCAACCTCGAAAAATTGGAGAGCATTTGCGACACCACTCAAGCAGGGCGCATTACCGACCCGAACGATCGTCAGGCCATTTACGAACAAATGTATTATGTCGAGCATCCCAAAGTCAGCACCTTGCAAGAATTCGCCCGCATTGTGGTGACGATTTCCTCATGGTCTTGAGCGGCCAAGGAAATTTTTAAAAGCGCCAAGATGGACAGCGACCATTCGAACCGAGGGCCACCGCCATGAAGTAGCTGAGCGTCTCCGACATTGATTCCGCACGCAAGGGTAGACTATGCGGCACGATTTTTTCCTAGTGAAGATGGAAGCTGCTTATGCCATGGAGATAAGGCTACGCATTCACCTGTTGCAGCAATGGTAGGCGCTGAGCGATCCGACGATGGACAAGTGCCTTACGAGATCGCCTCAGGCAGGCCGCACACAGCCATGGCACTAGCGGCGGGATCACGTTTTTCAGGCTTGAAATCACGCTCAGCTTCACATGCTCGTCGTTGAACGAGGTAGCGCGCAGCATCCGCTTGGTGATCCAGCAACCCATCACACGAACAGTAGCAACGCCGCGATCGCAATTGACAATTGCGTTATGGACGCAGAGATACGGCGCCACGGTCTGCTACAGGCGCGCAAAAAAGCCTGCATCGGGCAACGCTGTCGCGGCGCTGGCGAACGGCGGCCGCGCCTGCACCATCAAGCGCGGCTGCGTTCGATGATCACGCCCACCGCCTGCGCGCCGCGCACCGCCCCCGGCTTGCTCAGCTTCAGCCGCAGCCAGCGCACCTCGAACTCGGCCAGCACTGCGGCCGCGCAGCGTTCGGCCAGCGTCTCCACCAGGCCGTAGTCGGACTGCTCGACCAGCTCCACCAAGCGCTTGCTGACCGCCTTGTAGTTGAGCGTATCGGCGATGTCGTCGCTGGCCGCCGGCACCCGGTTGTCGAAGCCCATCTCCAGATCGAAGCGCAAGGTCTGCCGGATCCGCCGCTCCCAATCGTAGATGCCGATCAGCGCATCGATTTCTAGACCTTCGATGAAAACTCTATCCATGGCCGGGACTCGTGACAGGGGACTTGGGACTCGGAAAAACGGAAGCCTGAGGCTCTACCGGGTCCCGGGTCCCGAGTCCGGAGTCCCGCAGCGGCGCAGCCGCCAACGGCGGCAGCGACGCCATGTCCCAGCGCGGCGTCACCCGCACCGCCGCGTCGCTGCACTGGCCGGCCTGCAGGCGCAGCGCGCCGGCGAAGGCGATCATCGCGCCGTTGTCGGTGCACAGCGCCGGGCGCGGGAAGCAGGCGCGGCCGCCG
>NZ_CAPJ01000477.1 GCF_000331775.1 Xanthomonas translucens pv. translucens DSM 18974 | reverse complement strand
GGCGGCAGGATCCTGCTGCGCTGCGGCCGTGCCGCTGGCGGCAAGCGCGGCAAGCAGCGAGGCCAGGCACAGGCGCAGCGAGCGGCGTGAAGCGGTCATGGCACGGCCCATCCAACAACGAATGGCGACTACCCTACACCGCGCGGCCCCGCAAGGCCGTCCCGGTTTCAGTCGAACCACACATAACGAAGGGCGACACCAGGCCGCCCTTGTTCACTCGTCGGTTGCGTTCGCTGCGAGGACCGCAGTTGCGGCCGCCTCGTGCCGGATAGGCACGCGCCCTCATGCAAGCGCGTGCTATCGCAGCGAGTTGCCGATGCTTGCGTTACTGGCCGTTGCTGCCGGCCGCGCCGCCCTGCTGCTTGGCCACATAGGCCTTGTATTCGTCTGGGGTCAGCTTGCCATTGTGATCGGCATCGGCCTGCGCAAAGATCTGGCTGAGGCCTGCGTTGACCTGTGCCTCCTGCTTGGTGATGGCGCCATCGCTATCGGTGTCGACATCCGCCCAGGTCTGGCCGCCGCCCGAAGCGCTCGACTGCGCAGACTGGCCGGTCGCGCTGGTGGGCGACTGCGCCTGCGTCGCGGCATCGCTCTGCGCGTCCTGGGCGAAGGCCGGCAGCGCCAGCGCTGCAGCGAGAATGGCGGCGATACCGATCAGCGGGGTGCGGTTGCGAATGTTCATGTGGGTGGTCTCCTTGTGCTCTCTCGGGTGTGGCATGCCCGGTCAAATCCGGTGCATGACCACACCCTGCCGGTGCCAGGCTGAATCCATTCCCCTGCAAAAAACCCCACGCAACGCTTCGTTAACCACCGCGGGGAACACATGCGCTACCGACTTGGTTAGGACCCGGTGAGCCTGCGGTAAGGCCTTCGTTCGAGGTGTTCGGAACTTGAAAAAAAAGCGTGTGTTTCAGCTGATCTCGTGCTCGCCGTCGGCGGATTTTTCGCTTGAACGCGAACTGAACGCGACCCACGCCAGCGCCACACCGGCGAGCGCGCCGGACACTTCCAGCACGACCCGCGAACCCAATTCGTTCGGATCGTGGATGTTGGCCAACGCCAAGCGCGCGTACAACGGCGACTCCAGGCGCACGATGCCGGTGTAGAACAAGTTCCAGCAGTCGATCCCGGCGGACACGGCCACCGCGATCAGGCACGACCACCCCAGCGCATGGCCCTCCGACCACTGTAGCCAGCGGCACAAGCGGTGCCACAGCGCATAGATCAGGAACCCGAGCGCAAGCGCGATCAGCCCGGCTTCGAGCGAGCCCAGCAGGCCGAAGTGCAGCGGCAGGTTCATGGCGGTGCTTCCTGTAGTCGAGCAGAGCGCCAGTCTAGGGGGTGCGGCTGGCCGTGTGTGCGCCCCCCGCAGGGCAATGCCGGCAGCGCGTGGATGCATGGTCGCGGCAGGCTCTATCGGGAGCGACGGTGGCGACGGATGTCCCGCAGCCGCGTGACGTCTGCCCCACAACCGTTCCGTCGCCGCCAGCCCAGCTGCGCAAACGCGCTAACCATCGTTTTCGGCGCTGACGCTCACCACCGGCGCGCCGTCTTCGTCCCAGCGCACGCTCACCAGCATCGGCCGGCAACAGACCTGGCAATCCTCCACGTACTGCTGCGCCTCGACCGACGGGTCCAGCGCCAGGTCGATCCATTCGCCGCAATACGGGCACTGCAGGTCGATGAAGCTGTGCATGCCGGACATGAGCTTGGCCTATGAAGCAAAAGAACGCCCAGCGTACCGGTACGTCGGCGGCGGTGCCGGAACTGGGCTCGGGCTGCAAGGTGTAATGCCACCATTCCAGCGGGTAGCGCCGCCATCGCGCGCAGCAGGCGCTGGCGGTTACCGGCGCGGGCCATCAGCGAAGGCGCCGTGGCGGTTCCCTCCGCACGCGCGACGTGGGCCACCAGCCCGGTGAACCCGGGCTGACAGCTGTTGCTGCGCGGTGGCGCCGGCGACCAGCGCCGGCGCATGGGGATCAACGCCCTTGCGATGGCACCGCTTGCGCCTGGGTGCGCTGCTGGTCCTGGATTTGCTCCTGCGTCTGGCGCTGGGTTTCGGACGCCAGCTGCTGCTGGCTCTGCTCCAGAGGCACCGTGGCGGCCTGCTGCCGATTCACGTAGGCGAGGTTCAGGTCGTGCGGGTTGTTCAGGTTGCGCTCCACCGCGATCATGCCCTTGCCGTCGGTGCTGTGGACCAGATCGTCGATGCGCGACATGCCGTTGACCTTGGCCTCGAACGCGACCTGGCCTGCGGCGCGCTGCATCTCCTCGCGGCTGCCGAAGCCGCCGTTCGGCCCCTGCTTTTCCAGTTGCCTGACCGCCTGGTCGAACATCGGATTGTCGCGGCGCAACTGGTCCACGCCCTGCTGCCGTTGCAGGCTCTTGTCGATGGACGCGAGCGTCTCCGGGCCGGCCTTGCCGTCCACGCCCTTGAGGCGGTTGTCCTGCTGGAATTTCTCCACCGCCGCTTCGGTCTTCGGACCGTAGCTGCCGATGGCGTCCTTCCCGTCCAGGTAACCGAGCTTGGACAGCTTCTCCTGCATGTCCTTCACCGCAGCGCCCTGCTCGTTGCGCGTGAGCACGCCGTCGCCATTGGCCGCATGCGGGCCGTTGCCGCCGTGCGACTTGTGCGCTTGCGCGGCGCGCTCATGCCTGGCCGGCGGCTCGCCGGTCCTGGTGAGCGTCTTGTCCTGGTCGGCCAGCGTGAGCAGGTCCGCCTTCTCGTTCTCGGCGCGGTTCTGCAACGAATCCAGGGTCCGTTGCTTCTCCACCCGCGGGAACAGTGCCTTGACGTGCTCGGCCTTGTAATCCTGCACCGCGCCGACGATGTCCTTGTCGGAGAGCTTGGACAGGTCATAGTCCTTGCCGAACGTCTCTTCCATCCCCTTCAGGAACACGCCCGAGCCGCCCGGCTTCTTGTCGCTGCCGGGGCCGTACTGGACCGCGGTGCTCCACAGTGCGTCCTGCACCGCCGGACCGCGATCGGACAGGGCCAGGCCCTTGTCCTGCAACCGGTCGACCAGCTTGTCGTAGTGCGTGCGCTTGATGTAGTCGTGCTGTTCCTGCGCGAAGCTGTCGTCGGTCCTGGCCAGCTCCTTCCACTTCGCGCTGAAGTCGGCCGAGCCCGGCTTCAGGCCGGCGAAGTCGTCGGCGTACTTGCTGTCCTTCACGAAGGCCGCGACGGTCCCGCCCACGATGACCGTGCCTTCCTTGGTCTTGACCTGGGAGGTCATCTGATAGGAACCGTAGGACACGCCGCCGGGATCGTCGATGCCGGAGGACACCGTGCTTGCGCCGCGCCCGCCGGTTTCGTAATGCTTCGAGGTCTGACCCAGTTCCCAATCCTTGTCGCTCATCGTCCATCTCCTTGTCTAAAAAGTTGTGTCGCAAAAACCACTGCAGGAATCAGCGCGCTGCCAGCTCGTCCGCGCGCTTGGCGGTCATGTCCAGACGGCATTCGGCGGCATCCACGCGCCCCGCCTGCCCGCTGTCGGGATCGTAGAAACACTTCTCGTCGCGCTCGGCGATCCAGATGCGCTGCTGTTCGCGCAGGGTGTGCTTTTCCGCATCGCCCAGCTTGGCCATCAGCGCCTTGTAGACCGTGTTCAGGCGGTCATCCTGGTAGGCGTATTCGGTGTCGATGCAGTCCTGCATCGTCGGTGTCACGCCGGCAGCGGCGCTGATGCATGCGTCATAGGAAGGTCGCAGCACGACGGTTTCTCCTGAAGGTTTCGATGGTTTGGCGGCGGCATCCGCCTGGGTGGACGGCGCGCTCGGCGCTTGCGCATTCGCCGCAGGCGCATCGCCCGTAGTGGGTGCCGGCGCCGGCGTGGCCGCTGGCGCAGCGGCGGCGGTGGATGCCGCCGTCGGCGCCGGAGTGGAAGACCCGCCGTTACACGCCGCAGTTACAGCGCACAGCGCGAGCAGGCAGGAAACAGGAAGAAGCTTGACGATGGCCACTGTTGGAATTCGCCTTGTGCTGATGCGTGTGAGGGAGAGCAGTTCTAAACGATCGTCGAAACAGTGTCCATCGGATCGTCGGATTGCGACGCCACCGCTGCACGGCCGTTCAAACAACGCACACAGGCTGCCAACGGTGTCTCGATAGCCGCGAAACGCCCTCACTGTGGGAGCGACTTCAGTCGCGACGCGCAAGCCTGCAAGATTGCAGCCAAAACAGAGATGTGTGAAACACGCTCCCGTCCGCAAATCCACTTCGAAGGCACGATCGGTCACTTCGCGCACAACACCCAACCACCGACACCAGCGTCGGTAGACGGAAGAGCCATGCAGCTGCAAGCACGCGTCGGACGCCTGCCCGATCGATGAGCGAACCAGCGCCGGCTGCCGTCCGACACGCCTGTCGGCGGCAGCCGATGGCGGCGACACGCATCAGCGCGTCGGCGACTGCGTCTGGGTACGCTGATCCTGGGTCTGCTCCTGCACCTGGCGCTGGGTTTCCGCCGCCAGTTGCTGCTGGCTCTGCTCCAGCGGCACCGTCGCGGCATGCTGCTTGTCCACGTAGGCGTGATTCACGTCGTGCGGATTGTTCGGATTGCGCTCCACCGCGATCAGGCCCTTGCCGTCGGTGCTGTGGACCACGTCGTCGATGCGCGACATGCCGCCCACCTTGGCCTCGAACGCCACCTGCCCGGCCGCACGCTGCAGCTCCTCGCGGCTGTTGAAACCGCCATTCGGCCCCTGCTTCTGCAGCTTCTCCAACGCCTGGGTGAACAGCGGATTGTCGGCACGCTGCGCTTCGGCGGCGGCCGGGTTGAGCTTGGCCTCGCCCTTGCTCTGCGCCTGCAGCTTGCTCAGCGCCTCGAGGGTGATCTTGTCGGCGATGCCGGTCGGCTCGAGGCCCTTCTCGCGCTGCAGGTTGGCCACCACTTCCCTGGTCCTGTCGCCGTAGTAGCCGGTGCCGCTCAGCAGCTTGCCGCTGTTGTCCTTGATGCCGAGCTCGATCAGGCGCTGCTGCATCGCCTTCACGTCGGGACCCTGCTCGCCCGGCTTCAGCCCACCGCGTGCGTCGTGGCCCTGGCTGTGATTGTGCCATTGCGTCTGCTGCTTGTCCTGCAGCAGGTCACGCGCCTTGGCCAGCGGGTCGGACACGAACAGCTTGGCGTTCTTGTGGCTGGCCAGGTAATCGTCCAGCGGCAGGGTGTTCACGCCTTTGATGCCGCTGGACTGGCTGACCAGCAACTCGCCGCTCTTCGGGTCGCGCACCACCATCAGGATGTGGTCAATGCCCTTCCAGTGCTCGTGCTGGGTCTTGCCGGCGTCCACGCCGATGACCATGCCTTCCTTCAGCGCGCCGGGCTTGAACACGTCCTGGCCCTGCAACAGCACGCCGGAACTGTCGAAGGCTTTCTTGACGATTTCGCCGGAACCGTTCTGGCCTTGCCCCAGCATGTCCTGGCGACCGAACACGGTGTGACCGGCCTTCTGGTTGATCTCGCGCATGGTGGCGTTCTGCAGCTCGGACACCCAGCCGGAGCAATCGATGTAGCCCTGCTTCAGCTGCTTGCCATCCACGCCAGGGTGGTAGAGCTTGTGGCCCCTGATATTGATCGCGTACTGCACGTCGTCGTACTTGATGCCCATCGCGTGCGCAGCGGTGAGCTGGATCCCGTCGTGGCCGTCCTGCTTGGCGGCCGCGGCCGGATGTGCGGCTGGATGTGCGGCCGGATGCGGCTGCATGCGGCCCGGCGGGACCGGCTGCGTGGCATGCCCCTCGGTGACCGGCTTGATGCCCTTTTCCGGGATCGCGATGTGGTCGAACTTGGTGTCCCAGTACTTCAGGAAGGTCTTGGCCATGTCCTGGTCGGACATCTTCTTGAACTCGACCAGCGAGCTGCCGGTGTAGGCCTCGAACTGCCTGGCGCCGGCCGCATCCTTTTCGCGCGGCACGTTGTTGAGGATGTTCGACCGCGTGTCTTCGCGCGCGAAGCTGCCGCTGGCGACCGCGGCCTGGATCGACCGATAGCCGCCGGCGCCCTGCTGGTGCGCCATGTACATGTCCAGGCCATCGGGCTGCGGCTTGCCGGACAGGTACGGGCGGTGGTCCTTGTCGTGCTGCCGGGTCAGCGCATGCAGGTTGTCCTGATACAGGCGCGCCGCGGCGTCGGTATTGGCCACTGCATCCAGTTCGCGGCCGCTGATCCCGTAGGCCGCTGCGGTGCCGGGGGTGAACTGGAACAGGCCCTTGGCGCTGTTCGGGCCGCGGCTGGCCTGCTCGTTGAACCTGCCGCCGGTTTCGATATAGGCGAAACGCATGAAATCGTCGACCGGAATGTGGCGTTCCTTGGCCTCTCGCTCGATGATGTCGAGGTTCTCGGCCTTCGTATAATCGCGTGCCATCTCGTGTTACTCCTTGAGGTTGATATACAGCGGCCTGCGCCGCCAAGGTCAACCGAGCTCGTCCGTGAGCTTGTTAGTGCGCGGTCAACAAAACTGGTCGGGACTACGGGGATTGCCGGTGGTGCGGTGATGCTGCTGCCTTATCCGCCGTTTTTCGGCAGGTACTGTCCGCTCGCCTGGTCGTACGCATAGCGCACCGCATCGGATGCATCGAGCATGCGTGCCCGACCGGGACCGGCGATCGCGGTGCCGCTCAGCGCCACCTGCACGGCCGGCAGCGGTTCGCCCGGCACCGGCTGGAAGCGCAGCGTGCCGACACTGGAAACGTGCGGCACGACGCCCTCTTCGTCGCTGCTGGCCTCGTTGTCCTCGCCGGCCGCGACCGTTCCCCGGTACACCCAGCCCTCGTAACCACCCAGATCGTTCTTGTTCGGGTCGAAGGTGAACAGGGCGAAGCCGGCGCTGGTGACGCCATTGCCGAAGCTGGAGGTCGGCAGCGCCAGCAGCAGGTGGCCGTTATCAAGCACATGCTGTTGCGGCTTGCGCGTGACGTCGAGCGCATCGGCGCGCTCGTACGCGCCGAAGGTGCCGACGTACTGTTGTGCGTGGAAGAGCATCCACGGCCGCTCGCTGCCCGGCGAGGTCAGCAGGAACGTGGCCTGGCTGATGGACACGCCTTCGCCCGGATCAGGAAAGGTTTCCGCCTCGTCGTTGCCGTACTTGTTCGGCGTGGCATAGGCGAAGCCGGTGTAGTAGTGCTTGCCGCCCAGATCGAAGTGCTGGCCGTGCCAGAAGCTGGCCACGGCGCCGTTGTCGATTTCGTACGAGAGGGCGCCATCGCCGTCGATCCCGTAGATCAGATACAGCACGCTGACCGGATAGGGCGGCGCTTCGGTGGCGACGGCAAGCTTGTTGTCATTGGACATGTGCAGAACATCCTGTATTCGTTGAAGAAGCCGAAAAACACTCCTGAAAATCCGGACACGCCACGCCGCCGTGTCCGGATGCCGCCCTCTTGCGCATCGCGGACACAGCGCGACCTACGGGAACGAACAATTCCTCGCAGGTGCGGCTTCGGACAGAAAACGGTGGATTGCAATCCGGCCCCAAAGCAGGGGCGGTGATGGCGTTCGCGGATAGCGAACCGCAAGCCGGCGATCCACTCCGGCATTTCGGGCGAGTGCAGCATCCATTGCCGCTCGCGAATGACTCGCCTGATCATCAGGCCCCGTGCACGCATCTTACCCAGTTCCATTGCCGGCTACCAGCGGGCAGCGCCCCTGCGCGCCTACCTCCGGCCGGCCCTGCCGCGGGCCGGCGGCGCGTGTTCAGCGATCCAACGGCGGTGTGTACTTGCCCTTGGCCTGATCGAAAGTATAGGTCGCCACGTCGGCGGGGCCGAGCGTGCGGACCTTGCCGGGGCCAGCGATGGCGGTGCCGCTCATGGCCACGCGCAGGTTCGGCACCGGCCCGCTGCCGGGTTCGAAGCTCAGCGTGCCGGTGCTGGACGCGCACTTCATGGTGCCCTGGTCGTCGCAGGCCGCGCCGTTGTCTTCGCCGGTGGCCACGGTGCCCAGGTAGACCCAGCCCTTGTAGTCGCCCAGGTCGTTCTTGTTCGGGTCGAAGGTGAATACGGCGAAGCCCGAGCTGGTGATGCCGTCGGCGAAGTGCGTGGTCGGCAGCGCCAGCAGCAGGTGGCCATCCTTGGTTTCGGTACTCTGCGGCTTGCGCTTCTGGTCCAGCGTATCGGCCTTCTCGTTGCTGCCGAAATCGCCGGCCCATTGCTGGGCATGGAACAGCGTCCAGGTCGGCTTGCCGTCCGTGCTGTCGAGCACATAGGTGGCCTGGCTGATGCTCACGCCGACGGCGGGATCCGGCGTGGTCTTTTCCTCGGATTTGCCGTACTTCTCCGGACCGGCGTTGGCGAAGCCGGTGTAGTACTGCTTGCCGCCGAGGTCGAAGCGGTAGCCGTACCAGAAGCTGGCCAGGGCGTTGTTGTCGATCGTGTAGGACGCCGAGCCGTCGCCCTTCATGCCATAGATATCGGCGAGCACCTGCCCGGGCGCCGGTACCTCGACGCCGACCGGCTCGGGTTGCGCGGCCGCGGACGCAGGTGCAGGCGCGGCGGCAGAAGTCGCCGCGGGTTGCGCCTGCGTGCCTGCCGGCGCGGAGTCGGCCGCCTTGTCCGTGCAACCGCCGAGCAACAGGAGCGTTGCCGCCCACAGGGCTGTCTTTGCGAGCCTCATCACTGCGTCCTTTGGAGTTTTTGGCGCGCTCATGCTACCAAGAACGCGTTTCGATCCAGTGCATGGTGGGTGTCTGACAGGCGTTACGGCATACCTGCGTGGGCTGCACCCGCGCAATGCCGCCCGGCCCCGAAGCCGCTAAGGCGCGTCGGACTCCGCCGCCGCCGGGGTCGGCTGCGGCCGCGCCAGCGCCGGCTGGGTCAGCGCGTAGAGGATGCGCAGGTCTTCGGCATCGAACGCAGTGGCGTCGTTGCCGCGGTAGTGGTGGTGGAAGGCGCGCAGCGTGGCCGCGCGGTCGTCGATCGGATAGCCGATCAGCGCCAGCGCCTGCCACGGGTCGAAGCCGGGCGGTGCCGGCGGCGTGTCCGCGGCCGGCCAGCGGCCGAAACCGGCGCCTGCGAGACGCTTCCATGGGAACAGCGGCCCCGGATCGACCTTGCGCGTCGGCGCGAAGTCCTCGTGCCCGACCACCTGCGTGCGCGGGATGCGCAGCCGCGCGCACAGGTCCTCCAGCAACAGCAGCAGGCTGTCGATCTGCGCCGGTGCGAATGGGGTCTTGCCGTCGTTGTCCAGCTCGATGCCGATCGAGGCCGAATTGATGTCTGTGATCGTACCCCAGCGCCCGGCGCCGCCATGCCAGGCGCGGCGCTCGTCGCTGACCAACTGATAGCGCTTGCCGTCGCGACCGATCAGGTAGTGCGCGCTCACCTTACCCTTGCTGTTGTGCGAACGCAGCGTGTCCAGGCTGTGCTGCACGGAGTCCTGGTCGGTGTAGTGGATCACGATCAGGAGCGGCCGGCGCAGGTCCTGGTTCGGCGACGGCACCCATTCGGCCAGCGGATTGCGCTGCGGCACGTGCGCGCAGGCGCCGAGCAGCGCGGCAAGCGCCAGCGCCGCCAGCCAGCGGATGCAGGGCGATGCGGGTGGGGGACAGCGTCGGGTCATGGGAGGAGATTCCGGGGCATCTGACAGTGAGCGGCACGCGCAAGCATCGGCAAGCAGTATCTAGAAACGTGGTGAACGAAGTGGTTGTTGCGGGAGCGATTTCCGTCCCGGCAGGCCTTCACGCGAAAGCGTCGGGACGCAAGTCACTCCCACAAGAGCGGCACAGGGCGCTACCCGCATGAAGTCCGGATCGGCACATTCGCAGCTGAAATCCGCATCAGTATCGACATGCGCAATCAGCAGATCGCGCACCAGGATCATGCGCACCCTCAAAAATGGTAGGTGAAGTTGGCGTACAGCTGCCGCCCGATCGCGCTGTACACGCGCGGGAAGAACGGCCAGGCGGTGTAGCTGTCGTCGCGCGGATGGATCTTGTCGAACACGTTGAGCACGCTGATCCCGAGTGTGGCCTGGTCGGTGATCCGTTTGGCGATGTCCGCGTTCCAGATCACATAGGGTGCCACACGTGCGCGCTCGGCATAGTTGGGGCGCGAGCCGTAGCGATAGCCGTACAGGCTGGTCGACCAGTCGCCGACGCTCCAGTTCGCACGCCAGTTGGTACGAGTACGGAATGCCAGGTAATCGACGTCGTTCATCACGTCCAGCGGCTTGGCACCGGCGAACTGCGCCACCTCCATCTTCAGCACGCGCGTAGAGCCGGCCTGCAGACCGAACGCGCCCCAGTCGCCAAGATCGAGGGTGTAGCGCAGGTTGGCGTCCACGCCATCGGTACGCATCAGCGACTGGTTGATCGGGAAGGTCTCGAACGCGGTGATCTGGCCTTCGGCGGTGAGATCGGTGCCGGGGCTGCGGGTCACCGACTGGAGGTAGAACTGGCAGGCCGCCGACGCAGTATCCACCGCATTGCCGGCGCGGTCGCGGCCGAGCAGGCAGTTGGCGTTGTTCTCCAGCAAGGCCTCGCTGGAGATCGACTCGACCCGGCCTTGCAGTTCGATGCGGTAGTAGTCCGCGCTCAGCGATAGCGTCGGCAGCACATCCCAGACGAAGCCCAGCGTGGTCGATTTGCCCTTCTCCTCCTCCAACAGCGGATTGGACGACTGGGTGGAGAAGCTCTGGTATTCGTGTGCGCTCGAACACGCGGCCGACAGTGGATCCAGGCCGTCGCGGCGGCACAGGTATTCGTCGGTGACGGTGGGATTGTTGGCGCTGGTGCCGGCGTAGATCCACAGCAGGTCCGGCGCGCGGAAACTGGTGGCGTGGCTGCCGCGCAGCAACAGGCTGTCGAACGGCCGCCATTCCAGGCCCGCCTGCCAGGTGGCGGCAGCGTCGACCGCGGTGATGTCGTCGTACTTGTCGTAGCGCCCGGCCAGCGTCGCGCTGAGCCGGCTGAAGATCGGCACGCGCAGTTCCAGGCCGGCGGCGTAGCGGTCGCGTGGGCCGCCGCCTGGGGTCTGGGTCAGGTTGTAGATGCGCTCGCTGCCGGTGTAGTCCACCGTGGTGCGCGGATCCGGCGCCAGGTCGTATTTTTGCCGCGCCGCCTCCAGCACCGTGGCGATCTGCACCATGCCGGCCGGCAGTGCGAACAGGTCGCCGCTGAACACGAACTGGGCCTGGTCGGTGCTGGATTCGCCGCGGCTCACCACCTCGGTGGTGAGCTGGTCGTACAGCGCCGCGCTGCCCGGCGCGAACAGTTTGTCGGCGTAGAACGCGCGGATCTCGTTGCCGTCGGGCCGGTAGCCCAGCACCGGCCCCATGTAATAGTCGCGCACCGCGTTGGTGAGGAAGCGCGGGCGCCGCGTGCTGATGTCATAGCGCGACATCGACACGCTGGCGTCCCAGTCGAAGCGGCCGTCGAACAACTTGCCGCGCACGCCGGCGTTGAGGTTCCAGGATTTCTCGTCGTACGCGATGTGCTTGATCCCGCCCACTTCCGAGGGCAGGAAGATGCGCTGCGCGGTGACCAGGCCCAGGTCCGGATCGTAGACGGTGAACGCGCCTTCGCCGATGTAGTAGTGGGTCTGGCTGGAGCTTTCGTCCTTGGAGCGGTTGGCCAGCAGCTGCGCGTAGCCGGTGACGGCGTCGCTGAAATCGAAACTGCCGGACAGATAGGCGGACGTCTTGCCGTAGCCGTTCTGCACCGAGCGGCCTTCGTAGTAACCGAACGCGCCGCAGCGGTTGGCCGCGGCCAGGCTGTCGGCGGTCTTGTACGGCCTGAATGCCGGGTTGGTCGCCGCACACGCCGCATCCAGTGCGCCGGCAGAGGTGGACAGCGCGCCGCCGCTGGGCCACAGATAAGTGTTGCCGCGACGCAGGTAAACGCCGGAAATCGAGGCATTGGGGCTGGACGGATCGGCCTTGTTGGCCGGATGGTCGTCGTACGAATCCAGGAAGTCGCGCTGGCTGGCGACGATGGCTTCGCGGTCCAGCCGTTCGAACGCGTAGTTCAGGCTCCAACGGTCGCCGCTGCGCCCGCCGCTCCATTGCAGCTGGCCGCTGTCGCCGCCGCCGCGTGTGGTGGTGCCGCCGCGCAGGCGCAGCGTGTCGCCGCTGAAATCGCGCTTGGTGATGATGTTGACCACACCGGCCACCGCATCGGACCCATAGATCGCCGAGGCGCCGCCGCTCATCACCTCGATGCGCTCCACCGCCGCCGCGGGAATGCTGCCCAGGCTGACCGCAGTGCCGTTGGCGTTGTAGGACTGCGGGTAGTCGGCCATGCGCTTGCCGTTGAGCAGGATCAGCTGGTAGCCCGGACCCAGGCCGCGCAGGTTGAGGTATTGGCCGTTGGGCGAACTGCCGGTCTGGTCGCTTTCGTTGAAGGCGCTGCCGCTGAACTGGGTCAGCGTGCCGAGCGATTCCCACACCGTGCTGAAGCCCTGCTTCTGAATGTCCTGCGCGGTGATGACGGTCACCGGCGCCGGCCCTTCCACCTGCGAGCGGGCGATGCGCGAACCGGTGACGGTGACCTTGTCCAGGTCGCGCGTGGCGATGGCGGTGTCCTGCGCGACGGCAAGCGCCGGCAATGCGCATCCGGCCAGCAGCGCGAGCGCGAGGCGGGACGGTCGGAGCTGGCAACGGGAACGCTGGACTCGGCTGGGCATGCGGCTCTCTCCTGCAATCGACGACGGACGCTGACGACGGCACCCCAAGTCGACGCAGGCCGGTAGCCGGCCGCCTTCCCTGGACACTCACGCGGACACCATGGCGCACGGCCACGGCACGGCGCCGTTCTCTGTAACTGCGACTTCCAGGTGCGGATGCCCAACAGCGACCCCTGCGACGTACGCCCGTGATCCCCAGGCCACCGCCTCGCTGCTGACGGGAACGGCGCCTGTCGCCACCGCTTCCTCGCGCCTGCGTTTCGGATTTAGCACGGCGCGAAATGGCATGTCAATCGCGCATTCTTGACAAGCCGCAGAGAGAAAAAGACTATTCGAAAGCCGGAACGCAGCAGTCCGGCGTTCTTTCCACCACCCGGGGTCCGATGAACACGATGCGTGGCCTGTGCCTGTTACTGGCCGCAGCATTGAGCGCGCCCATCGCCATGGCCAGCGTCGCCGGCGACGCGCCGTTCCAGTTGCAAGCCAGCCAACTGCAGGCCGATTACTGGATCGCACGTCTGCCCGCTGCAGCGCCACCGCTGCTCGACGCGGCGCAAGTGCAGGCCTTCAATGCGCACCTGCTGCGCCACGATGCGGCGATGCACGACCTGCAGGCGCTGCCCGATCGCTATAGTGCAGCGCAGGTGCGCGCGCAGGTGCTGGCGCGGTCGGCGCCACCCACGCGCACGCTCTACGACACGCGCGGCGTCGTGCTCGATGCCGCGCAGCTGACCGCCCTGCAGTCCGCGCTCGCGCTGGACACGATTCCCGCGCAGGTCGCGCCGCGTTACGCGCTGGTGGTGCGCCGCGCCGACCTGCGTACCTTCCCGACCCGGCAACGCGTTTTCAGCAGCCGCGACGACCACGACATCGACCGCTTCCAGGAATCGGCGCTGTTTCCCGGCACCGCGGTGGCGATCCTGCACGCCAGTGGCGACGGTCAGTGGCTATTCGTGCTGGCGCCGAACTACGCGGCATGGATCGAACGCGACCGCCTGGCCGAGGGCGAGCGCGACGCCGTGCTCGGCTACGCACAACGGACGCCGCGCCTGCTGGTCACCGGCGCGCGTGCACTGACCGCGTTCACCCCGGAAGTGCCGACGGCGTCGCAGCTGTCGCTGGACATGGGCGCCAGCCTGCCGTTGCTGCAGGACTGGCCCGCGCAACAGACGGTCAACGGCCAGTCGCCGCTGGCCGCCTATGTGGTGCAGCTGCCGTTGCGCGATGCCGAGGGCCGGCTGCGGCTCGCCCCCGCGCTGGTGCCGCGCAGCGCCGACGTCGCCACCGCAGCGCTGCCGGCCACGCAACGCACCCTGCTGCTGCAAGCGTTCAAATTCCTCGGCGAGCGCTACGGCTGGGGCAACGACTATGCTGCGCGCGACTGCAGCGGCTTCGTCGCCGACGTCTACCGCAGCCTGGGCATCGCGTTGCCGCGCAATACCGGCGACCAAGCGCGCAGCCCCAGTCTCACCAGCGTGCCCTACGTCGCTGCCGCCCCGCTGGCGCAACGGCGGCAAACACTGTCGCAGCTGCAGGCCGGCGACCTGGTGTACATCCCGGGCCACGTGATGCTGGTGATCGGCCACGACCGCGGCGCCACCTGGGTAATCCACGACATCGCCGGGGCCAGCTACCGCGACGCCTCCGCGCAGTTGCAGCGCGTGCACCTCAACGGCGTCTCGGTGACCCCGCTTGAGCCGATGCTGCTGAGCGACGGCACGCCCTTCATCGACCGCATCACTCGCATCCGACG
This sequence comes from Xanthomonas translucens pv. translucens DSM 18974, assembly GCF_000331775.1. The sequence continues at coordinate 8,154 of NZ_CAPJ01000477.1, read as the reverse complement.
CGTCCGCCCGATCGCCGCCGAATGAAGATCACCGACATCCAGCTGGGCATGCTGCGCGTGCCGCTGAAGACCCCGTTCAAGACCGCATTGCGCACCGTGGAAACGATCGAGGACGTAATCGTGCTGGTGCACACCGACAGCGGCCACATCGGCTATGGCGAAGCGCCGGCGACTGCGCCGATCACCGGCGACACCCACGGCTCGATCGCCGAAGCGATCGACCGCTTCATCAAGCCGCGCCTGCTCGGTGCGGACGTGGCCGACCTCAACCGGCTGACCGGACTGATCCAGGGCGCGCTGCAGCACAACAGCAGCGCCAAGGCCGCGGTGGAAATCGCAGTCTACGATCTGTGGGCGCAGCTGTACGGCGCGCCGCTGTACCGGATGCTCGGCGGCGGCACGCCGGCCATCAGCACCGACCTCACCATCAGCGTGGACGCCATCGACAAGATGGTGGCCGACGCGCTGTCGGCGCTGGCGCGCGGCTTCGCCTGTCTGAAGATCAAGGTCGGCAAGGACCTCGGCGTGGACATCGCGCGGGTCAAGGCGATCCACGCCGCAGTCGCAGGCCGCGCCTCGCTGCGCCTGGATGCCAACCAGGGCTGGACCCCGAAGCAGGCGGTGCAAGCGATGCGCACGCTGGAAGACGCCGGGGTGGCGCTGGAGCTGCTGGAGCAGCCGGTCAAGGCCTGGGACATCGACGGTCTGAAGTACGTGACCGAGCGGGTGAACACGCCGGTGATGGCGGACGAAAGCGCGTTCGCGCCGGCGCAGGTGGTCGACCTGATCCAGCGCCGCGCCGCGGATATCGTCAACATCAAGCTGATGAAGAGCGGCGGGCTGTCCAACGCGATCCGTATCGCCGACATCGCCGCGCTGTACGGGGTGGAGTGCATGATCGGCTGCATGCTGGAGTCGAGCATCAGCGTGGCGGCGGCAGTGCACCTGGCGGTGGCCAAGGCCGACATCATCACCAAGGTGGACCTGGACGGCCCGTCGCTGGGCCTGTTCGACCCGGTGCAAGGCGGGGTGCACTTCAACGAGTCGCAGATCACGATCACCGACGCGCCGGGCCTGGGCATTGGCGAGATCCGCGGCCTGGAACTGCTGCCGCCGCGCGGGTGATAAGGGCGCGTTGGCGCATGCGCGGCAATGCGCACGGCCGACGCATGCGACAGCGTCCATCGCGATCGCGCTTGCCATCACCACGTAGGGCGACACCCCATTGGCAGGCCAGTCCACCGCGCATACCGACATCACACAGACGGTCTACGTGCATGATCCCGCGCTGTTGTACCTTTCAGCATTGCTGCATCCGCTCGACTTCGCGGTCGTGCCCATGCGCCAACCCCACCCAGACCGCAGGCGGCAGCTGGCGGTGAACCTGCAGCGGGTCCAGCACCCGCTCGATGCCCGATCGCGACCGGAGATGCGCATGCCGAAATTCCCATGGTTTCCCGTGCTGACACAGACCGGCAGCCTCCGCCGCAGCTGTCTGGCGGCCATGGCACTTTCGCCGCTGTCCAACCGCATCGTCGACGCCGACCGGGTCGGCGCGGACGCGGTGGCCGGCTGCACCGAACCGATGCGCCTGGACCTGCACCACGACGGCGATCGCCGCTGCCAGGAAGGCTTCGTGATCGGCCACACCCCGCCGGCGCGGCCCGGCACCGGTCGCTGCATCTTCGCTCACCTGTGGCGTGCCGCAGCCGAGGCAAGCGCCGGCTGCACTGCGATGGAGCCGGCCGACATGCAGCGCCTGCTGGCCTGGCTGCGGCCGAACGCCGCGCCGCTGTGCGTGCTGCTGCCGCGCAACGACCACGAACGCTTGCGCGGCGCCTGGGCACTGCCGGCCGTGGAGCCGACACCATGAGCACCGCACCCGAACCGAGCCTGGTCCGCGCGGTCAGCCGCTGGCAGATCGTCGGCTTGTCGATCAACGACGTGATCGGCAGCGGCATCTATCTGCTGCCCGCCGCCACCGCCGCGCTGCTCGGGCCGATGAGCCTGTGGGCGGTGCTGCTGGCCGGGCTGGCGGTGGGCTTGCTGGTGCTGTGCTACGCGCAGGCGGCCAGCTATTTCGATGAACCCGGCGGCAGCTACCTGTATGCGCGCGAGGCGTTCGGCCGCTTCGCCGGCTTCGAGATCGGCTGGATGATCTGGCTGACCCGGATCAGTTCCGCGGCCGCGCTCGGCAACGGCCTGGCCGATGCGGTGGTGCGCTTCTGGCCGGCGGCGGCCGGCGGCGGCGCGCGCCTGGCGATCGTGGTCGGCTCGCTCGGCCTGCTCACCGCGATCAACGTGATCGGGGTGAAATCGGCCGCGCGTACCGGCGTGGCGCTGGTGATCGGCAAGCTGGTGCCGCTGCTGCTGTTCGTGGCCATCGGCCTGTTCTACGTGGACTGGTCGTGGGCGTTCTCCGGCCAGGCGCCGGACCCGCGCGACTTCGGCAACATGGGCGAAGCGGCGTTGTTGCTGTTGTTCGCCTATGCCGGCTTCGAGAACATCCCCGCCGCCGCCGGCGAATACCGCAATCCGCGCCGCGACGTGCCGTTCGCGCTGATCACGATGATCGTCACCGTCACCCTGATCTACGCGGCGGTGCAGGTCGTCGCGCAAGGCACGCTGGCGAACGTGGCGCAATCGGCGACGCCGCTGGCCGATGCCGCCAGCGGCTTCGGCGGCGAGGCGTTGGCGCTGATCCTCACCGTCGGTGCCACCATCTCCATCCTCGGTACCACCAGCAATACGGTGATGCTGGGGCCACGCTTCCTGTTCGCACTCGCACAGGACGGCTACGGCCCGGCGTTCCTGGCGCGGGTGCATCCGCGCTTCCGCACGCCGGCCGCGGCGATCCTGCTGCAAGGTGTGCTGTCGCTGGCGCTGGCGCTGTCCGGTTCGTTCGTACAGCTGGCGCTGCTGTCGATGGTCACTCGCCTGTTCGCCTACATCGGCACGGCCGCGGCGGTGCTGGTGCTGGCGCGGCGCTACCGCGACCGGCCGGGTGCGCTGCATCTGCCGGGCGGCCCGCTGATCCCGCTGGCGGCACTGCTGCTGGCGTTGGCGCTGCTGCTCAGCGCCAGCTGGCAGAACCTGGCCGCGGCCGGCGTGGCGCTGCTGGTCGGCGCGCTGTTCTACCGCTTCCCGCGCAAGGCACCGGCGTAGGGCCTTCACGCAACCTTGCGCGGCTGTCACGGGCGGGTAACCGCAGCGCTCCGACGCTGCACGTCAGCCTCAGCGATGGAGTTCGCGATGAAACGACGCCGTGTCTACAGCGCCCCCGATCTGGCCACCGCCACGCGCGCCCTGCAAGCGGCGCGCAGCGTCGGCATCGACAACGACGCCCTGTCGCTGATCGCACGCAGCGACATCGAACTGGACGCGATCCCCGACGAACGCAAGGACGTCAAGACCGACACCTTGCCCGCCGCCGCACGCGGCGCGCTGGGCGGCGGCGCGGCCGGGCTGCTCGCCGGACTGGCGGCAATCGCGGTGCCGCCGCTGGGCATCACCCTGGCCGGCGCCGGGGTGATGGCGATCGCCGGCGCCCTGGTCGGCAGTTGGTCCTCGGCACTGGTCGGCGCCACCGTGCCAGATCCGGTGCGGCGCAACTTCGAAGAGGAAATCGAGGCCGGCCGCATCCTGCTGGTGATCGAGGGCGACGCGGCGCAACTGGATGCGGCCGATCCTGCATTGCGCGACGCCGGCACGGTCGCGTTGCCCTACGAGTCCGCCGCTGCCGCGCAATGACGCTGTCCTGCGCGTTGCAGGCGGCACCGTCTTCGTGCCGCTAGGATGCTTGCGGCGGCGCCAGCGCGCGCATGCGCGGCAGCAAGCCGCCGGTGTGCACCAACGAATACGCGATCAGCACCGCCGCGATCGCCAGGGTCAGCGGGCTGGCATTGCGCAGCGACTGCGCGCTGCCGCCGGAAAACGCACCGCTGGCCCAGCCCCACGCCAGGCGCCCGATCAGCAGCACGCCGAGTCCGGCGCCGATCCAGGGATTGGGCGTGTAGTAGCGCTTGCCGTGGCGCAATTCGATGTCGGTGTGCTGCAAGGCGAGCACGCCCAGCGCTGCGCCGGCCAGCATCCCCAGCCCAATGCCGAGACGGACCGGCGGCAACACCGCCGCCAGATAGCTCAGCCCGGCCGCCGCCAGCACCAGCAGCCGCACCAGCGGCCGCCGCGGCTGCCAGGGCTGAGGGCCGAAATAGCGGCGGATGCGCCGGTAGTACAGCCAGCCGATGCCGGCGGTGGCCAGATAAGGGGCGAGCAAGGCGATACCGGTGGTAGCCATGGAATCCTGCGGCAGGAAAGAACGCGGAGTTGCCGGATCGCAATCCATCTGCTGCCCGCCACGTCGCCGGCGCCGAAGCGGCGACGGGAATCGACCGAGCCCGCACGCTTCATGCCTCGATCACGCGATGCTGGAAGCGCATTAACGGCACCGGCGCTAGGGTCGAAAACCACATCCGCACAGGAGACGACGATGAGCGTTCCGTATCAGATTCCCGGGCGCGCGCCCAACGACGACGATCGCAGCCAGGTGTCGCACTACTGGCGCGAGCGTTTCGCCGAAGAGCCGTATTACAGCGACGGCGAACGCTTCGAGGACTACGAACCGGCCTACCACGCCGGACACGAAGCGCGCATACGCAACTTCAACCTGGCCTACGAACAGGTCGAGGCCGACCTGCATCGCGACTGGGACAACACCAAGGGGTCGCAGACCCTGAGCTGGAGCAAGGCCCGCCACGCGGTGCGCCGTGCCTGGGAGCGGGCCGGGCAGGATTGATTGGGTGATCGCCGCTGGCAGGCTGCCGTTGCGGTAGCGTCGCACGGCCCTTCCGAATCGCTGCGCGGCCATCGACGTGGCGCGGGTGGGGGCCGCGCGCGATTCACGCTGCGCTTGGGCGTTTCGGCGAGCGCCTCATGCGGAGCGTTTTTGGTCGCGGCTGAAGCCGCTCCTACAAGGGTGACTGGGCGGCACCTGCAGGAGCGGCTTCAGCCGCGACCAAACGCCCAGCGGCCGCAACGCAAACCCGTTCCCGCGCAGATCGACCACCTCCCGCCGCCACGTCGCCGCGCCGATCGCAGCGGCGCAGCCACGCATCCCCCGTCGGCTCGGTTCTGTCGGCTCAGCTCTGCATCGGTTGCAGCTTCAGCAGGCGTGCGCTGCTACCGTCTTCCAGCAGCCACAGCGCACCGTCCGGACCCTGTTCCACTTCGCGGATGCGCTTGCCCATGTCGTAGCGCGCCGCTTCGCGCGCGTGGTCGCCGTCGAACTCGATGCGCAGCAGCGACTGCGAGGACAGGCCGCCGATGAAGCCGTTGCCGCGCCATTGCGGAAAGGCGCTGCCGCTGTAGATGACGAAGCCGGCCGGCGAAATCACCGGCGTCCAGCTGAGTTTCGGCGCGGCGAATTGCGGACGCGTGCTGTGATCGGGAATCGGCCGGCCGTCGTAATGGTCGCCGTTGGAGACGATCGGATAGCCGTAGTTGGCGCCGCGCTGGATCAGGTTCAGTTCGTCGCCGCCGGCCGGGCCCATCTCGTGTTCCCACAGTTGGCCGTTGGCGTCGAAGGCCAGGCCGAGCACGTTGCGATGGCCCAGCGACCACACCTGCGCGGCGACGCCGCCGCGGCGCGCGAACGGGTTGTCGGCCGGCACGCTGCCGTCGTCGTTGAGGCGCACGATCTTGCCCAGGTTGCTGTTCATGTCCTGCGCCGGATCGAATTTCTGCCGCTCGCTGGAACTGATCCACAGCTTGCCGTCGGGATCGAACGCCAGGCGGTGGCCGTAGTGGCCGGTACCCGACACCTTGGGCTGCTGGCGCCAGATCACCTGCAGCTGCGACAACGCACCGCCGCCATTGGCGTCCAGGGTCAGCTTGGCGCGCGCCACCGCGGCGCCGCGGGTGTCGCCGCTGCCGGCCTCGACGTAGCTCAGGTACAGCCAGCCGTTCTGGGCGAAGTCCGGATGCGGCAGCACGTCGCCGAACCCGCCCTGGCCGCCGTAGTCGACCGCGGGCACGCCGCTGACCGTGCCGGTGCGGCCGCTGCCCGGGTCGAAACGCTTGAGTGTGCCGCCCTTCTCGGTTATCAGTGCGCTGCCGTCGGGCAGGAAGCTCATCGCCCAGGGTTCGTTGAACGTGGCGAACGGCGTCACCGAGAACGGCCAGTCGCCGCGCCGTTCGGCGCTGCTGGCGGCCGGTGCCGCATCTGCGGCGGACACGGCCAGGCTCAGCAGCAATGCACAGACCAAACCCAGGAAAGAACGTTGCATGCGCGCACCTATCCGAATGGGGTCGAGGGCGAACCTAGCAAACCCGGCGTGGACGGCAAGCATGCAGCGACCCAAGCCGTGGCCGCGATCACGCGCGGCGTTCGCGCCGCGTAGACAGCGGCTTGCTCGCGACGCAACGGCGGGCCGGGCAGAGCAGCGCGCAGACGACCGTGCCGCGGCCGCCTGCGCGCCGTTGTCAGGCCTGCGGCAGCAGCTCGAAGCCGACCGGCTCACCGCTGGCGGACGACGCGCAAACCCACAGCGCGAACAGCCCCGGCTCGGCCTCGCAATGGCCGTCGCGGCCGCTGAAGGCCAGGCAGCGGCGGTCCAGGGTGAACACCACGTCCATGCCCTGCCCCGGCGCCAGCTGCACCTTGCGGAAACCCTTCAGTTCACGCACCGGGCGCACTCGGCTGGCGACGCGGTCGTGCACGTACAGCTGCACCACTTCCTCGCCGGCACGCGCGCCGACGTTGTCGATGCGGGTGGTCACGGTCAGCGTGTCGTCCCAGCCCAGCTGCACGCGATCCAGCTGCGGCGCGCCGTAGGCGAAGCGGGTGTAGCCGATGCCGTGGCCGAACGGATACAGCGGCGCGTTCGGGATCTCGCGCCAGCGCGCCTTGAACTCGCTCATCGTCGGCAGCTCCGGCCGGCCGGTGCGCGCGTGGTTGTAGAAATACGGCTGCTGGCCCGGGTCGAGCGGGAAGCTGACCGGCAACCGCGCCGAGGGGTTGTAATCGCCGAACAGCACATCGGCCACCGCCGGGCCGGTCTGCGTGCCCAGGTACCAGGTCACCGCGATCGCTGCCGCGTCGCGCACCGCGCCCTGCAGCGCCAGCGCGCGGCCGTTGCGCAGCAGCACCACCAGAGGCGTACCGGTGGCAGCCACTGCTTCGGCCAGCGCCTGCTGTGCCGGCGGCAGCACGATCTGCGTGCGCGACTGCGCTTCGCCGCTGTAGCGCTGCGGCTCGCCCAGCGCCAGCACCACCACGTCGGCGCCGCGCGCGGCGGCCACCGCCGCATCGATGCCGCCGTCCAGCGGCGCTTCCAGCTCGCAACCCGGCACCACGCTCAGCGCCTCGGCGTCGTCCAGCGCGGCGCGCACGCCGGCTTCCAGGGTCACATAGCGGGTCTTGTCGCCGAACAGCGTCCAGCACCCCTCGATGTTCTCGCGGTCCTGCGCGAACGGCCCGATCAGCGCGATGGCCTGCCCGCGCTTGCGCAGCGGCAGCACGTCGCCGTCGTTCTTCAGCAGCACGATCGAGCGCCGCGCCGCATCGCGCGACAGCGCATCGTGCGTGGCGATATGCGACTGGTCAGCCTCGCGCGCCGGGTCCAGCGAACGGTACGGATCGTCGAACAGGCCGATGGTTTCCTTCAGCGCCAGCACCCGCCGCACCGCTGCGTCCAGCGCGGCCACCGGCACTTCGCCGTCGGCCACCAGCGATGGCAGATGCGCAGCGTAGAAACCGCTCTGCATGCTCATGTCCATGCCGGCCAGGAACGCCTTCTTGGTCGCGTCGCGCTCGTCGGCCGCATAACCGTGCGCGATCAGTTCCATGTCGGCGGTGTAGTCGGAAATCACCACGCCTGGGAAGTTCCATTCGCCGCGCAGGATCTCGGTCAGCAGTTCGTGGTTGGCGCTGGCCGGCACGCCGTTGATGTCGTTGAACGAGGTCATCACGCTCAGCGCACCGGCGCCGAACGCGGCCTGGAACGGCGGCAGGTGGACGTCGCGCAGGGTCTGCGGGGCGATGTCCACGCTGTTGTATTCCATGCCCGCGGCGACCGCGCCGTAGGCGGCGAAGTGCTTGGGCGTGGCCAGCAGCGCGTCGTGCGCGCGCAGATCCGGGCCGTGGAAGCCGCGCAC
>NZ_CAPJ01000478.1 GCF_000331775.1 Xanthomonas translucens pv. translucens DSM 18974 | reverse complement strand
CGCTCGGCCGCGAGCGCGGCGGGGCCATCGCGGGGGACGTCGCGGTCCATGCCCGGCACCGATCTCTTGTCGGTAATGACGCAGCTCGAAGTGAGCAATGCGTTATCCGATGAGATAGCGCAGAAAACGAAAGATTTGCACAAATCGAAAGAGAAAGCGGCTTTTTTTCAGGAAAAAATCTTGGGCCCTGCGCAGGATACGGATTCTGAGAAAAAACTCGCACCTATGGACAGGCTGAGGTTTATCGATGATGCCATACAGACGGCCCGACAGGGCCTGGACGCATTTGCCTACTTGAATGCGCGCGGCTGCCTGCTAAAAGAAAATTCATGGAAATTGGAATTGGAGCTATTGACCCTTTTCGGAAGGGCGGCAACGGTCGGCTATACAACGTGCGACGAGCTGCTGGAAGAAAAATGGAAGCGCGATCTGAGCGCACCAACGGCTTTGCTGAATCGGTACGCGCCCGACGTGCGGTTGATACCGAAGGAAGCCATCGCGCGCCAACAGCCTGAGGAGTGGCGGGGGTATCTGCAGAAAATCGACAAGTACCGGGCGACGATGGATGAGTTCGTGAACTACGTGAAGGCGCCGGGAACGCTGAAGAAAACCCGCGACAAGATCGAATACATGCTGCAGATCTTCAAGACTCACCTTGGATCTTGCTATGAGTCGATGCAGGCGATCCGCAACATGCTCACCGAGATTTACACTCTTAAGCTGGAAGGCCAGGTGGAAAGCGCCGAAACCATCGGCATGCACACGCTAAAGCCCCGCATGGACGAGCTGCGCGAGGCCAATCACTACCTGGGCGAGGCGGTGCCCGAGGCCGTCCAGGTGCTGAACCATGCGATCTTGAACCATTCCATTCCCCTGCTAATAGGCGCTCAGGTAACCCCGCAGGTGCTGGCAAAGCATATCGCCGTCATGGAGGACTATGCAGAACACCATGGCCGGATCGGGTCGGGATTGTGCCTGGATGTCGCCGCGTTCATCGAGGACGACAAGGACGAAGGCACCTGGCGCACCATGCTCGACCTGGCGCAGGCGCTCACCGAGTATCGGCAGTGCCTGCTGGATCTTTGCCGCGCTGCCAGCGGTGGTGGGCGCCCGGCCCTGCCGCAGCCAGCGACAGCGCTCGAGGAGCAGCCCGCGCCAAGCGCGCCAGAACCGGCACGCAAGTCACGCAAGTCGCGCGGCAAGCGCGCGACCGCGGGACCCAGCGCCATGCCGGCATCCCCGGCCGCCCCCGGCGACACGCGCACGCTCGCGCAAAGGCAGGCGGATACGCTGCTGAAAAGCGTTGCACTGGAACCGGCGATGGTCAACGCGCTGGGCGCGGACTTCATCCAGATAGCGAAAAGGCTCGGCAAAGACACCGGCAACGTCGAAAAGATGCTGCACGACGCCGATCAGGATGCAGCCAGCGGCTTCGATTTCGTGAGGGCCTCGGTGCGGGGCTGGTTCGGCAGCAGCGAGCAACTGCGGCAGGCAACCGCCAAACTGCCGGCGGATGACCCACGGATCGGCCCACTCAACGAGCGGCTGCAAGTTCTGGAACTGATCGAGCAGCGCGTGCGGACACGCGAAGTCGATGCGCTGAAGTGCGATACGCAGCCACGCTCGGTCCATCTGGCGCGGTTGTTGGCGATGAACGAGATCGCCCAGGTGGATGACCCGATCCGGCTGCCGTCGGAGGCAGACAGCGGAGATCGCGGCACCCTGTTCGAAGTGCGCATCGAGCACAAACCGCTCTCCGACGGCCAGCGCCCGGCGCCATGGTTCGTGCATCTGCACACGGCCACGCCGGTAGCCGCGAACGCGCTGGCGTCCCTCAACTACAAGACGTTCGCCGCGGTCCATCTCAAGACCGCGAAGGAGAAAAATCTGGGCAAGCGCTGGGAGACGCTGATGCGAGCGCTTGGCAATACGGACGCGAAAGTGCACCGCGCCACGATCGGCTCGGACGTGCTTAGTCCGCTGTTGCAGGCACGCCCTGGCGACGCTGCCGCGCCTGGCAGTCGCCGCATCGACCATAGAGGCCATCGGAGCAGCCATCCGTGACGCGCGCGTACGGAACGGGCGCGCATTGCATTGCTCCAGGCCAATGGCCCATTTTCGCAAGCCGCAGCGCCGGGTAAGAGTTAAGGGTAAGGGCGCAGCGTCACACACCCAAATCGGCGAGGCGCTTCGCGCCTCTATCCTCCCACCAACCTCTCTCTCTGGGTGAGAGGGGCTTGCCGCGCGCTCAGTTCTGCAACGCTTGCAGCGAGGCGCGCTCGATGTCGGCATAGATCGCGAATTCGTCGTGCACCGCCGCACCCAGCGCCTGTTCGAACGCGGCGCGGTTGGCGTGCGCGGCATAGGCACGCTGTTCGCCGCCGCCGAGGTTGGACTGGAAGATGCCCGCCGCGCTGACCGGCAGGAAATCCTCGTAGACGATCGGGTCGGCGCTGGCCAGGCCGTCGGCGAGCAAGGCCTCGGCAGGCTTGCCGGCCAGCGCCGCGGCGCCCGCCGCGCGGCCGGCATCGGTCAGCGCATAGCGGAAATAACCCAGGCCTTCGCGGCGCAGCGTGGCGTAATCGTCGGGAAACTCGGCGAACGCGGCCTGCAGGCGCGCGGCATAGTCGCCGCCGGCGCTGCCGTCGGCGGCACGCGCACGCTCCAGCAAGGCGTCGTACAAGGCGCGGCCCTTCGGGGTCAGGGCCAGCCCGCGCTGCTCGATCTCGCCGAAACGCGCGGTGTGGGTGCCGGCCTCGGCCGCGCCGGCGCCGGCCGGGAAGCGCACCGTTTCCTCCAGCGCCTTGAAGCTGGTCTGGCGCAGCAGGATCGGGCAGCGCCGCGGCGGCGGGCCTTCGATCACCGCCTTGGCGTCGATGCCCCGCTGCAGCATCTGCGCCTGCGCCGCATCGATGTCCAGCGTGCGCGGGGTGAGGTGGTTGATGTGCGGGCCGTGGAAACTGACCACGTCGGCGATCAGCTTGTGCGCATCGCTCAGCGCGCGATAGGTCGGCAGCGTCACCGTCGCGTCGCCGTGCCAGCGGAAGGTTTCCAGCGCCTCGGCGACGAAGCGCTGCGCGTCGGCCTCGCCCAGGCCGCCGTCGCGCTCGCCGCGCTCGATCAGCTGCAGCGCGCCTTCGGTGAAGATGCGCCGCTGCGCGAGGATCTGCGCCGCCTGCGCGCGCAGCGCCGGATCCTCGATCAGTTCCAGCCGCAGCAGCGAGGTGAACACGCGGAACGGATTGCGCTCCAGCGCCGCCGCGTCGAGCGGCCTGAATGCGGTGGAATGCACCGGCACGCCAGCCACCGACAGGTCGTAATAGCCGACCGGATGCATGCCCATCACCGCGAACAGCCGGCGCAGGGTAGCCAGTTCCTCGGCGCTGCCGACACGGATCGCACCATGCCGTTCCTGGTCCAGCCGCGCACGCTCGCCGTTGCGCTGCAGTTGCGCGTCCAGCGCCGGATCGGCGGCCAGGGTCGTCGCATTGACCTGCGCCACCAGCTCCATCAGCGTACCGTACAGCGGCACCTCGGTGCGGTACATGTCGGACATGGCCTGCGCGAACAGGCTGCGGATGGCATCGGGCGAAACGAAGGCAGTGGTCATCGGGAGGTCCGGAGCGGCGGGAGCGCCGGGCATCAGGTCCGGCAGAACGCCTATTCTCGCGCCGCGGCGACGGCGCGGCCAGTCATGCGCATCGATCGCCGTCATGAGAACGCGAGTACCGCGAGCGCGCAAGATCCTGGCTGGAGGCTGGTTTCGACCACCTGCGGGCTGGCCGCAAGTCCCCTGTGGGAGCGACGTCAGTCGCGATGCATCGATCTCGCCGTCCCCGCACCGAGGCCAAGCCGTCGGCCTCCAGCAGCGGGAGTCGGTAGGCGTCGCGACTGCGCTCGTCGCGACTGAAGTCGCTCCCACAAGGGCATCACTGCTGTGACTGGGCTCCGCGGGCTTGCAAACGGAGGCGTCCCATCAACCGCGGCCTGCCGGCCGCTCGCTGCACGCCGTCGGCCGCGCCTACTGCGCTGCCGCCGGGTCGCGTTGCGCACGATCACCGAGCTGGCGGCGCAATAGCGCGTCCAGTGCGATCGGGCGATCCCAGTGGTCGTAGCTGGCGACGATGGCGTGGCGCAGCGCGCGGTACGGCAGCGAGCCCGGCTCGACCTGCAACGCGTTCGCCACCTCCGCCCAGCTGGCGGCCGGGCCGGCGCTGGTCCGCGCACGCACCACCTCGCGGTACGGCAAGCGCGCCGCCTTGGCCAGGAAGCAGGCGAAATAGATGTCGCGCGGCGGCCAGCGGCGCTCGCGCAGCAACGCCTCGGCATAGCCGCGCGGCAGCTGCGCGTAGCGCGCCACCTCATCCAGGAAGCTGTCCGGGTAGCGCGCGGCGTAGCGGTCGATGTCCAGCAGCTGGCGGTCGACCCAGGCATCGCCGCTGCCGGGCGCCACGACCGCCTCCGCGGACGCGCCGGCTGCGGGCGCCTCCTGCGCCAAAGCTGCGCCCGCCAGGCACAGCGCCAGCGGCAGGATCAGACAGGCGGAGCGCAAGCGGAGCGACATGGCGCGATTCTGCCGGATGCCGGCAGCGCTGTCAGGCACAGCCGGCGGCGGCGCTCGATGCGCCACCCCCGATCGGCCTGGCTCTGTTCAAGGCCTCGCGGGACGCGCCGGCCGACGCACGGCGCACTCCCGAGCACGCCCAGGCCCGCCGCCCGCGCCACTGCAAGCAACGCCGGGAGCCTGGACAGGCGCGGGTTTCGCCGACCGTCTTACGCGGAAAGCGCCGGGCCCTGGCTGGCCGCATGCCGGTTCAGCTCGGCCACCGCCTGCGGCCAGTCCGCAGCCGTGGCCACTTCACGCAGGCGCGGCTCGTCGGCGGACAGGCCATGCTCGGCCTCGTGCGCCCAGGTGGTGGCGTACGGGGTGTAGATGCCCCAGCCGCCGAGCGCGATCACCGGCTCCACATCCGAACGCAGCGAATTGCCGATCATCACGAAACGCTCGGCACAGACGCCGAATTCGGCCAGCACCTTGGCGTAGGTCTGGGGATCCTTCTCCGACACGATCTCGATGCGCGGGAACAGCGCGCCCAGCCCGGACTGCGCGATCTTCGCCTCCTGGTGGAACAGGTCGCCCTTGGTGATCAGCACCACCTCGAACTCGGCGGCGATCGCCGCCACCGCCTCGCGCACGCCGGCGATCACCTCCACCGGATGCTGCAGCGTGGCGCGGCCGATCTCGACGATGCGCTGCAGGTCGCGTGCGGCAATGCGCGCCTCGGTCAGCTCGATCGCCGCCTCGATCATCGACAGGGTCATGCCCTTGGCGCCGTATCCGAATACCTTCAGGTTGCGCCGCTCCACCGCCAGCAGATGCTGCAGCGTGCCGGCATCGCGCAGGTCCAGGTACTGGCCGAGAATGGCCTCGAACGCGGCTTCGGCGTCGCGGTAGTAGTCCTCGCTCTTCCACAAGGTATCGTCGCCGTCGAAACCGACCAGGGCGATGGCGGAGGAACGCAGAGCGGCAGGCGTGGGCATCGCGCAAGCATAGCAGCGCGATTATTGCGCCGCAGGGTCGCCGGGGCCGGGTTGGTAGTGCGCGTACTCTTCGCGCGACAGCGCACCGTCGGCATCGGCGTCGAACGTGTCGAAGGTTTCGCGCAGGACCGGGTCCGCGGCGGCCTCGGCGCGGCCGATGCGGCCGTCGCGGTCCAGGTCCAGCGCGGCGAAGCTG
>NZ_CAPJ01000479.1 GCF_000331775.1 Xanthomonas translucens pv. translucens DSM 18974 | reverse complement strand
GCAAGGCCAAGGGCCGAACGCCGCACGCCCGCCGCCACCGCGCACGCCATTGGCGCCGCAGCAGATCGATCCGCTCCATCCCGACTTCCGAGCAAGGACACCCCTGTGGGCTTTTCGACGATCTTCATCCGCCGCCCGATCGCCACCACCTTGCTGATGGCAGGCGTGCTGCTGCTCGGCATCCTCGGCTACCGGCAGCTGCCGGTGTCGGCGCTGCCGGAGATCGACGCCCCCAGCCTGGTGGTGACCACCCAGTACCCCGGCGCCAACGCCAGCACCATGGCCTCGCTGGTGACCACGCCGCTGGAGCGGCAGCTGGGGCAGATCTCCGGCCTGCAGATGATGACCTCCGATTCCTCGGCGGGCCTGTCCACGATCATCCTGCAGTTCGCGATGGACCGCGACATCGACATCGCCGCGCAGGACGTGCAGGCGGCGATCCGCCAGTCCACCCTGCCCTCGTCGCTGCCCTACCAGCCGGTCTACAACCGGGTGAACCCGGCCGACGCGGCGATCCTGACCCTCAAGCTCAGCTCCGACACGCTGCCGTTGCGCGACGTGAACAACTACGCCGACTCGATCCTGGCGCAGCGCCTGTCGCAGGTGCCTGGGGTGGGCCTGGTGTCGATCGCCGGCAACGTGCGCCCGGCCGTGCGCATCCAGGTCAACCCGGCGCAGCTGTCGAACATGGGCCTGACCATGGAAGCGCTGCGCAGCGCGCTGACCGAAACCAACGTCAACGCGCCGAAGGGCTCGCTCAACGGCAAGACCCAGTCCTACAGCATCGGCACCAACGACCAGCTGTCCAGCGCCGCCGACTACCGCGACACCGTCATCAGCTACAGGAACGGCGCGCCGGTGCGGCTGTCGGACGTGGCGCAGGTGGTGGACGGGGTGGAGAACGATCAGCTTGCCGCCTGGGCCGACGGCAAGCCGGCGGTGCTGCTGGAGATCCGCCGCCAGCCCGGCGCCAACATCGTGCAGACGGTGGAGCAGATCCGCGCGATCCTGCCGCAGCTGCAGGGCGTGCTGCCGAGAGGCGTGCACTTGGATGTGTTCTCCGACCGCACCGAGACCATCCGCGCCTCGGTGCACGAGGTCAAGTTCACCCTGATCCTGACCATTTTCCTGGTGGTGGCGGTGATCTTCGTGTTCCTGCGCCGGCTGTGGGCCACGATCATCCCGTCGGTGGCGGTGCCGCTGTCGCTGGCCGGCACCTTCGCGGTGATGGCCTTCGCCGGCATGTCGCTGGACAACCTGTCGCTGATGGCGCTGGTGGTGGCCACCGGTTTCGTGGTCGACGACGCGATCGTGATGATCGAGAACATCGTGCGCTACATCGAGCAGGGCAAGAGCGGGCGCGAAGCGGCGGAGATCGGCGCCAAGCAGATCGGCTTCACCGTGCTGTCGCTGACCGTGTCGCTGGTGGCGGTGTTCCTGCCGCTGATCCTGATGCCCGGCGTCACCGGCCGCCTGTTCCATGAGTTCGCCTGGGTGCTGTCGATCGCGGTGGTGATCTCGATGCTGGTGTCGCTGACGCTGACGCCGATGATGTGCGCCTACCTGCTCAAGCCCGACGCGCTGCCCGAAGGCGAGGACGCGCACGAGCGCGCGGCCGCCGCCGGCAAGACCACCGTGTGGACGCGCACCGTGGCGCTGTACGAGCGCACCCTGGACTGGGTGCTCGGGCACCAGCCGCTGACCCTGGCGATCGCGCTGGCGACGATGGTGCTGACCGTGGTGCTGTACGTGGTGATCCCGAAGGGCCTGCTGCCCGAACAGGACACCGGGCTGATCACCGGGGTGGTCCAGGCCGACCAGAACGTGGCGTTCCCGCAGATGCAGCAGCGCACCGAAGCGGTAGCCGCGGCGCTGCGCAAGGACCCGGCGGTGACCGGGGTGGCCGCCTTCATCGGCGCCGGCTCGATGAATCCCACCCTCAACCAGGGCCAGCTCAGCATCGTGCTGAAGGCCCGCGCCGACCGCGACGGCCTGGACGCGGTGCTGCCGCGGCTGCAGAAGGCGGTGGCCGGGCTGCCGGGCGTGGCGCTGTACCTGAAGCCGGTGCAGGACGTGACCCTGGACACGCGCGTGGCCGCGACCGAATACCAGTACTCGCTGTCGGACGTGGACAGCGCCGAGCTGGCGACGCAGGGCGCGCGTCTGACCGAAGCGCTGCGCAAGCGCCCGGAACTGGCCGACGTGGACAACAACCTGGCCAACCAGGGCCGCGCGCTGGAACTGAGCGTGGACCGCGACAAGGCCAGCGCGCTCGGCGTGCCGATGCAGACCATTGACGACACCCTGTACGACGCCTTCGGCCAGCGCCAGATCTCCACCATCTTCACCCAGCTCAACCAGTACCGCGTGGTGCTGGAAGTGGCGCCGCAATTCCGCAACAGCACCGCGCTGCTGCACCAGCTGGCGGTGACCAGCAACGGCAGCGGCGCGCTGACCGCCAGCAACGCCACCAGCTTCGGCCAGACCACCTCCAGCAATTCGTCCACCGCTACCGGCATCGGCAACCAGAACACCGGCATCGCCGTCGGCAGCGGCGGCATCGTGCCGCTGGCGGCGCTGGCTGCGGCAAAGGTCACCACCACGCCGCTGGTGGTCAGCCACCAGCAACAGCTGCCGGCGGTGACGGTGTCGTTCAACCTGGCGCCGGGCTACTCGCTGTCGCAGGCGGTGGCCGCGATCGAGGAGACCAGGGAGCAATTGCAGCTGCCGCCGCAGCTGCATGCCGAGTTCATCGGCAAGGCAGCCGAATTCACCGGCAGCCAGGCCGATATCGTGTGGCTACTGCTGGCCTCGGTGGTGCTGATCTACATCGTGCTCGGCGTGCTCTACGAGAGCTACATCCATCCGTTGACGATCATCTCCACGCTGCCGCCGGCCGGCGTCGGCGCGCTGCTGGCGCTGATGCTGTGCGGGCTGAGCCTGTCGGTGGACGGCATCGTCGGCATCGTGCTGCTGATCGGCATCGTCAAGAAGAACGCGATCATGATGATCGACTTCGCGATCGACGCGCGCCGCGAGGGCGCCAACGCGCACGACGCGATCCGCCGCGCCTGCCTGTTGCGCTTCCGCCCGATCATGATGACCACCGCCGCGGCGATGCTCGGCGCGCTGCCGCTGGCGCTGGGCGACGGTATCGGCTCGGAACTGCGGCGCCCGCTCGGCATCGCCATCGTCGGCGGTCTGCTGCTGTCGCAGCTGGTCACCCTGTACACCACGCCGGTGATCTACCTGTACATGGAGCGCGCCTCCGAGCGGCTGCGCGCGTATCGGGAGCGGCGGGCGGCGGCGGCGGAGCGGCCGGCATGATGTGCCGGGACTGGGGACTCAAGACTCGGGACTCGGAAAGCGGTGTCCGTGCAGAGTCCGTGCTACAGCGCGCCGCGGGACTTTCACGGAAAGCGCGAACCACACCGGCTTCGCGAGTCCCGCGTCCCGAGTCCCGAGTCCCGAAACAATGAACCTCTCAAGCCCCTTCATCCGCCGCCCGATCGGCACCACGCTGCTGGCCATCGGCCTGTTCGTGATCGGCATGATGTGCTACCTGCGCCTGGGCGTGGCGGCGCTGCCGAACATCTCGATCCCGGTGATCTTCGTGCAGGCCAGCCAGGCCGGCGCCGATGCCTCGACGATGGCGTCCACGGTCACCGCGCCGCTGGAACGGCATCTGGGCCAGATCCCTGGCATCGACACCATGCGCTCCTCCAGTTCGGAGGGGAACAGCCAGGTGTTCATGATGTTCCAGAGCGACCGTGACATCGATTCGGCCGCGCAGGACGTGCAGACCGCGATCAATTCCGCGCAGGCCGACCTGCCATCGGGCCTGTCCACGCCGCGCTACCAGAAGGCCAATCCCAACGACGATCCGGTCATCGCCATCGCGCTGACCTCCCAGACGCAGTCGGCCGACGAGCTGTACAACGTCGCCGACTCGCTGCTGGCGCAGCGCCTGCGCCAGATCAGCGGCGTGGCCTCGGTCGACATCGGCGGCGCCTCCACCCCGGCGGTGCGGGTGGACGTGAACCTGCGCGCGCTCAACGCGATGGGGCTGACCCCGGACGATCTGCGCAACGCGGTGCGCGCGGCCAACGTGACTTCGCCCACCGGCTTCCTCAGCGATGGCGCCTCCACCACCGCGATCGTGGCCAACGATTCGGTGGCCAAGGCCGCCGACTTCGGCCAGGTGGTGATCTCGCAGCAGAACGGTCGCACCGTGCGCCTGCGCGACGTGGCCAATGTCTACGACGGCCAACAGGACGCCTACCAGGCGGCCTGGTTCGGCGGCAAGCCGGCGGTGGTGATGTCCGTGTTCATCAGCGCCGGCGCCAACATCGTGGAGACCGTGGACCGGGTCAAGGCCCAGATCCCGATGCTGCGCGGCTATCTGCAGCCGGGCACCAGGATGTCCGCCTACTTCGACCGCACCCCGACCATCCGCGCCTCGTTGAACGAGGTCCAGGTCACGCTGCTGATCAGCCTGGCGATGGTGGTGCTGACCATGGCGCTGTTTCTGCGCCGGCTGGCGCCGACGCTGATCGCCGCGGCCACCGTGCCGCTGTCGCTGGCCGGCGCGGCGCTGGCGATGTACGTGCTGGGCTTCACCCTGAACAACCTGAGCCTGTTGGCGCTGGTGATCGCGATCGGCTTCGTCGTCGACGATGCGATCGTGGTGATCGAGAACATCATGCGCCACCTCGACGCAGGCATGTCGCGGCTGGACGCAGCGCTGGCCGGCGCGCGCGAGATCGGCTTCACCATCGTCTCGATCACCGCCTCGCTGGTGGCGGTGTTCATCCCGATCCTGTTCGCCAGCGGCATGATCGGCACGTTCTTCCGCGAGTTCACCGTAACCCTGGTCGCGGCGATCTGCGTCTCGGCGCTGGTCTCGCTGACCCTGACCCCGGCGCTGTGCAGCCGCTTCCTGTCCGCGCACGCCGAGCCAGAACGACCGGGCCGCTTCGGCGCCTGGCTGGAGCGCGTGCATGCCGGCATGCTGCGCGTGTACACCGTGGCGCTGGATTTCTCGCTGCGCCACGCGCTGCTGCTGGCGCTGACCCCGCTGCTGCTGATCGCCGCCACCGTGTTCCTGGCCGGCGCGGTGAAGAAAGGGTCGTTCCCGGCGCAGGACACCGGCCTGATCGCGGGCCGCGCCAGTTCCAGCGCCACCGTGTCCTTCGCCGACATGGTCAACCGCCAACGCCGCATCACCGACATGCTGATGTCCGATCCGGCGGTGAAGATCGTCGGCGCGCGCCTGGGCAGCAGCCGCCAGGGCTCCAGCGCCCGCTTCAACATCGAACTCAAGCGCCGCGACGAGGGCCGCACCGAGACCACCGCGCAGGTGCTGTCGCGGCTCAGCGCCAAGGCCGACCGCTATCCCGACCTGCAATTGCGCCTGCGCGCGATCCAGGACCTGCCCAGCGACGGCGGCGGCGGCACCAGTCAGGGCGCGCAGTACCGCGTCTCGCTACAGGGCAACGACAACGCGCAGCTGCAGCAGTGGCTGCCCAAGCTGCAGGAAGCGCTGAAGCGCAACCCGAAGTTGCGCGACGTCGGCACCGATGTGGACAACGCCGGCCTACGCCAGAACATCGTCATCGACCGCGCCCAGGCCGCGCGCCTGGGCGTGTCGATCGGCGCGATCGACGGAGCGCTGTACGGCGCGTTCGGCCAGCGCCAGATCTCCACCATCTATTCGGATCTCAACCAGTACAGCGTGGTGGTCAACGCATTGCCCGAGCAGACCGCCACGCCGGCGGCGCTGGACCGGATCTACGTGCCCACGCGCAGCGGCGCGATGGTGCCGCTCACCGCGGTGGCGCACCAGGTGCCGGGCCTGGCGCCGCCGCAGATCACCCATCAGAACCAGTACACGACGATGGACCTGAGCTACAACCTGGCGCCGGGCGTGAGCACCGGCGAAGGCGACGCGATCATCGCCGCCACCGTCGCCGGCCTGCGCATGCCCGGCGACATCCGCATCGCCGACGGCGGCGGCTTCGGCGTGGCATTGCAGCCGAATTCGATGCTGATCCTGGTGCTGGCGGCGATCGTGGTGGTCTACATCGTGCTGGGCATGCTGTACGAGAGCCTGGTGCACCCGGTGACGATCCTGTCCACGCTGCCGGCCGCGGGCATGGGCGCGCTGCTGGCGCTGTGGGTCACCGACACCGAGCTGTCGGTGATCTCGATGATCGCGCTGGTGTTGCTGATCGGCATCGTCAAGAAGAACGCGATCATGATGATCGACTTCGCCGTGGTCGCCGAGCGCGAGCACGGCAAGTCGCCGCTGGAGGCGGTGCGCGAGGCCTGCGTGGTGCGCTTCCGCCCGATCATGATGACCACGATGGTGGCGATCCTGGCCGCGGTGCCGCTGGCGGTGGGCCTGGGCGAAGGCTCGGAACTGCGCCGCCCGCTGGGCATCGCGATGATCGGCGGCCTGCTGATCTCGCAGAGCCTGACCCTGCTCAGTACGCCGGCGCTGTACGTGATCTTCTCCTGCCTGCGCGAGCGCTGGAAGGCCCGGCGCCGCTCGTCGGCGAACGGACGAGCGGCACCGGTCACGCCGGCGACCCGCTGAGCGGCGGGGGTGATCCACGCCGCTGCCGGCCTGATCTGGCGGCGACGGCAGCCAGGCGCAGATCGCCAGCGGCGCCTGGCTTGAAGCGCGGGTCATCCCACGCCGCAGCGGCGCCGGTAGCAGCGTCCTGAATCCTATTCATCTTTCGCGTGCGCGCCACCGGCGGAAGCAGGGAGTCGTTCATCGCTTCGGATCCAGCCGCGTGGGTTCGCTCCTCAGCGGCGAGGTTGAACGCGCTGCTGCTGTACTGGGCGCCCATGCGCTTGGCGGGCGATGGAAAACGGCGGCGGCCAGGCGGCGGCGATCGACAGTGAGGTGGCGCATCGGCGCCTGCCACTGCTGCAGGCAACGCGGCGCGTATCTGCCTGAATCCGGACACGCTATAGAAGCGGTTTTCCAGCAATCACGCAGCGGCAGGCAGGCATTGTCGGCTGCGCCGCGCCAACAGCGGCAGTGCAAGACCGAAGACGGAGGGAGTGCCATGCGACCTGCGGGAATCACCAGATCCGGCTCTGCGGAACCGGCAGATCAACCACACGCGGCTCCGCCTGCAGCGGATCCCGCGACGGCCGCCCATCCGTCCGTGGCGGCGCCGGCCGCGCAGCCTGCGCCATTGAGCGGGCTCGCGGGCAGGCCGCGCA
>NZ_CAPJ01000480.1 GCF_000331775.1 Xanthomonas translucens pv. translucens DSM 18974 | reverse complement strand
CTTGCCGCGGCTGCTGCCGCCGCCACGCCGCTGCTCGTCGGCCTCGCGCTGCGCACGCGCCTCGCGGAAGATGTCGCCAATGCTCTCGTCGGCATCCGCATCGACCTCGACCACTTCGCCCTCGACCACCGCGCGCGGAGTGCGCGGCAGCGCCACCAGCAGTTCGGCGGTGACCGGCTCGACCGGGATCTTCTGCTCGATGTAGGCCTCGATGTCCGGCAGGCTCATCGCATAGCGCTCGCAGGCGAAGCTGATCGCATCGCCCTCCTCGCCCAGCCGCGCGGTGCGGCCGATGCGGTGCACGTAGTCCTCGGCATCGAACGGCAGGTCGTAGTTGTAGACGTACTTGACGCCGTCGATGTGCAGGCCGCGCGCGGCCACGTCGGTGGCGACCAGGATCTCCAGCTGGCCCTTCTGGAAGCGGTTGAGCAGGGTCTCGCGCTTCTTCTGCGGCACATCGCCGGACAGCACGCCGACCCGGTAGCCATTGCGCTCCAGCGAACGCGCCACGCGCTCGACGAAGGCCTTGGTGTTGACGAACACCATGGTGCGCGCGCCCTCGCTGCGCGACAGCAGGCCCAGCAGCAGGGTCAGCTTCTCCTCGTCGGAGGGGAAGTAGATGCGCTGGCGCACGCGCGCGGCGGTGATGCTCTCGGTCTCGACCACGAGCTTTTCCGGCTCGTTCATGTGCTCGTAGGCCAGCTCCAGCACGCGATGGCTGAGCGTGGCCGAGAACAGCAAGGTCTGCCGGGTGCCGCGCTCGGGCATGCGCCGCAGCAGGAAGCGGATGTCCTTGATGAAGCCCAGGTCGAACATGCGGTCGGCTTCGTCGAGCACACAGATCTCGCAGGCATGCAGCGACACCACTTTATGCTGCTTGACGTAGTCGATCAGCCGCCCCGGGGTGGCGATGATCACGTCCACGCCCTGCTGCAGCAACTCGCGCTGCTTGTCGTAGTCCACGCCGCCGTAGACCAGCGCGAAGCGCAGGCCCAGGTCGGCGCCGAACTTGACCGCGTCCTTGTGGATCTGGATCGCCAGTTCGCGGGTCGGGGCCAGGATCAGCGCGCGCGGGTCCTCGGGTTTGCGGTCGGCCAGCGCCGGGCGGCTGAGCAGGCGGTTCATCACCGTCACCAGGAACGCCAGGGTCTTGCCGGTACCGGTCTGGGCCTGGCCTGCCACGTCGCGGCCCGGCAGGGCCACCGGCAGGGTCAGCGCCTGGATCGGCGTGCAGCGGGTGAAGCCTGCGCCTTCGAGGCCGGCCAGCAGCGCCGGTTGCAGCTCGAACGCGGAAAAAGTCACATCGGTCAGGGGTTTGTCGCTCATCATTCCATCTTCGTCAGGCCACCCCGCCCGAAGCGTAAGGTCGCGGCTTGCATCGGCCCCGGCAGCGTCGCACACTGGCGACTTGACATGCCGGGTCGCGCGACAGGGGGAATCCCTTGATTTCGCCGCGCAATGCCCCAGTTTACCGCAATGCGGCGGCCACCCGGTCCGGCCGGTCGCATTGGCCCAGGAGATACCCCCAAGTGAGCGATAAGGTTCTACACGTCGGCGACGCCGATTTCGATACCGCCGTGCTGCAGTCCGGCGAGCCGGTCCTGGTGGACTTCTGGGCGGAATGGTGTGGCCCATGCAAGATGATCGCCCCGGTGCTGGACGACCTGGCCGACACCTACGACGGCAAGCTCAAGGTGGCCAAGGTCAACGTGGACGAGAACCGCGCCACCGCGATCAAGTACCATGTGCGCTCGATCCCGATGCTGCTGCTGTTCAAGGATGGCAAGGTCCAGGCCACCCAGATCGGTGCGGTCGGCAAGGGCCAGCTGACCCAGATGATCGACAAGACCCTGGGCGGCGCGGCGGCCTGAGTCTGTCGCCGGCCGCTCCGGAGCAGAGCGGCCGCTGTCGTACCGGCCGCCAGCGTCGCTGCCGGCCGGCTGAATCGCCCGGTAACGCCTGCTTGCCGTGGTTGCGCGGCGATGATAGTGTCGGTGCATCCGGTGGCATTCGCGCACCGCACCCCCTCTGGAAGATTCTCTTCTAGACCCCTTCCCAACCCGTTTGCCCCCACGCTGGGCGCTCGCACTCATAGCGAGGAATCACCACTTGTCCGATCACACCATTACCGAACCCGGGAGCGTCGATGCCCCCGCCGAGAAGCGCGCGCGCAAGCCGCGTGTCAGCAAGCCCGTCAGCGGCGCTGAAGGCGGAGCGGAGCATGGCGCACCTGCGCAGCCGAACCTGCCGCTGAACCCGGCACCGGCCCAGGCCGACGCGCCCCGTGCCGCACCCCAGCAGGAACGGCAGGAACGCGCCGCGCCGCAGGAACATGCGCAGGCCGCATCGCAGCAGCCCCAGTCCCAGCCCGCCCCCGCTTCCGGCGGCGATGCCCAGGGCCAGGGCGGCGGCAACCAGAACGACGGCGGCGAGCCGCGCGAAGGCGGCAACCCGCGCTTCAACAACCAGAATCCGCAGAACCAGAACAATCAGAACAACCAGCAGGGCAATCGCCGCGACCGCTTCCGCAATCGCCGCGATCGCGATCGCGGCGGCAGTGGTGGCGGTGGCGGTGGCGGTGGCGGTGGCGGTGGCGGCGGTGGCGGCGGTCGCTTCCCGGACAATGGCCTGCCCAACGACACCGGCGCCAACGAAGTGTTCGTGCCGCGTCCGCATGCCAACGTGCCGGAAGGCTTCCCGATCTACTCGCTGAGCGACCTGAAGCGGATGCCGGCGCAGAAGCTGCTGGACATCGCCGAGCAGCTCAACATCCAGGACGGCGTGGCCCGCGCACGCAAGCAGGACGTGATCTTCGCGCTGCTGAAGGTGCTCACCCGCCATGGCGAAGGCGTCGCCGCCGACGGCGTGCTGGAAATCCTGCCGGACGGCTTCGGCTTCCTGCGCGCGGCCGAGGCCAGCTACCTGGCCGGCCCGGACGACACCTACATCTCGCCCAGCCAGATCCGCCGCTTCAACCTGCGCACCGGCGACCACCTGTCCGGCCGCATCCGCTTCCCGAAGGACGGCGAACGCTATTTCGCGCTGTCGATCGTCGACACGATCAACGGCGAGCCGCTGGAAGCGAGCAAGAACAAGGTGCTGTTCGAGAACCTGACCGCGCTGTTCCCGCGCAAGCGCTTCACCCTGGAACGCGGCAACGGTTCCTCGGAAGACATCTCCGGGCGCATCCTCGACCTGATGGCGCCGCAGGGCAAGGGCCAGCGCGCGCTGATCGTATCCCCGCCCAAGGCCGGCAAGACCATGCTGATGCAGCAAGTGGCCACGGCGATCACCACCAATCATCCCGACGTGCACATGATCGTGCTGCTGATCGACGAGCGGCCGGAAGAAGTGACCGAAATGCAGCGCACCGTGCGCGGCGAGGTCATCTCCTCCACCTTCGACGAGCCGGCCGCGCGCCACGTGCAGGTCGCCGAGATGGTGATCGAGCGCGCCAAGCGCCTGGTCGAGCACAAGAAGGACGTGGTGATCCTGCTCGACTCGATCACCCGCCTGGCCCGCGCCTACAACAACGTGGTGCCGTCCTCCGGCAAGGTGCTCAGCGGCGGCGTGGACGCCAACGCGCTGCACCGCCCGAAGCGTTTCTTCGGCGCGGCCCGTAACGTCGAAGAAGGCGGCTCGCTGACCATCATCGCCACCGCGCTGGTGGAAACCGGCAGCAAGATGGACGAGGTGATCTACGAGGAGTTCAAGGGCACCGGCAACAGCGAAGTGCACCTGAACCGCCGTATCGCCGAGAAGCGCGTGTACCCGGCGATCGATATCAACCGTTCCGGCACCCGTCGCGAAGACCTGCTGATCGAGCCGGAGCTGCTGCAGAAGATCTGGATCCTGCGCAAGCTGCTGCACCCGATGGACGAGATCGCGGCGATGGAGTTCCTGCTGGACAAGATGAAGAACACCAAGTCCAACGACGAGTTCTTCGGGTCGATGAAGCGCTGACGGCAGCGCTGTCCGAACACGAAAAACGCCCCGCATCGCGGGGCGTTTTTCGTTTGCGGCGCTGCCGCGTGCGCGCAGCGCGCAGGCAGTGCGGCTGCGCTCAGCTGCCCTGCAGCGGCGTCAACAGGCGCGGGCCGTTGTTGTCGACCATGTACACGCCGCCGGCCGACAGCGTGTCCGGCGAGAAGCCCGATGCGTCCTCGCCGGTATCCCAGGGCGCACGCGCGCGCGGACCGGGGACATAGCTGATCCAGTGCCCGTAGCTGCTGTCCATGCCTTCGTTGCCCTGATCGCGCAGCGAATAGTTGACCGGGACGCGCACCGCCCAGTACGGCGCCGACATGTCCTTGCCTTCGCTGGGCGGGCGGAACCTCCACTTGCGCGCCGCCGCCAGTGCGCTCCTGGCGAAGATCTCGCGCAACTTCTGCATCTCGCTTTCCGAGGCCACGATGCGCAGGTTGACCTGCTCGACCGCAGCATCGGCGACACGGCCGTCGCGCGCCACCTTGAGCACCAGGTACGCCGAGCCGGAGGCGCCCACCCGGTACGCCGCTTCCGGATACGCCGGCGGCGGTGTCCTGATCGAAGTCACCGCGCGCGGATCCTTGGGATCGTAGGCGGCGAAGCTGGCATGGCGGATCTCCACCTGATAACTGTCGCCCTGCTGGCGCTTGGCCACCAGACGCAGCGTCACCGGTGTGCGCGCCGGCACCGGCTTGCCGTCGCGCAGCGCCGGCTCGAACGTCCAGCGCTTCACCGACGCGCGCACGAAGCCGAGCACGCCCTCGGGCAGCTTGTCTGCGTGATCGATCGCCAGCGCCGACACCGCGCCGTCGGCCTCGATGTCGATCTTGCCGGTCACCAGCAGGCTGCTTTCGACCTGCTTGCGTACCGCGCCCGGGCCGCTGCCGGTGGCAACCGCGGTGGCCGCCAGCAACGCCAACAGCAGACCGCACCAGCGCCACGTCGAAATTCCCGATTTGCGGTGCATCGCGCTTCCTTGCCTGGATGAGACGCCGATTACAGCGCAGCCGGCTAACGCAGGCAAGTCAGGCCGGCAGGTCAGGCCAGCCGCAGCGACTCCGGGTACGGCGGCGCGTCCGGGTAATCGTCCTCGCGCAGCCGCGCCTGCAACGCGCGCCACCACTGTGGGTCGAACAGTTCGCCATGGGCGCGCTTGACCGCTTGCAAGGACGCGGCGGGCAAGCCCATGAACAGCGCGAAGCGCTCCGGGAATACGTCGCGCGCGGCGACGTGGAACCAGGGTTCGGCGGACATGGCTTCCTCGTCGTTGCGCGGCTGCGGCCAGTCGCGGAAGGTGCAGTCGGTGACCAGGCACAGTTCGTCGTAGTCGTAGAACACCGCGCGCCCCTGGCGCGACACGCCGAAGTTCTTCAGCAACATGTCGCCGGGGAAGATGTTGTTGCGCGCCATGTCCTTGATCGCCTGCGCGTAGTCCAGCGCCGCCTCGCGCGCCGCCTCGGCGGTCTGCTCGCGCAGGTACAGGTTCAGCGGGCGTAGCCGCCGCTGCACGTAGCACAGCTCGAAGATCAGATCATCGCCATCCTCGCGCAGGCTGCACGCGCAACCTTGCAGCAGTTCCGCGAGCAATGCCGGAGCGAAGCGCGCGCGCGGGAAGCGCAGCGACCGGTACGGCTGCGCGTCGAGCAGGCGGCCGACCCGGTCCAGGTTGAACACCAGCGCGTACTTGTCCTCGACCTGTTCGCGGCTCATCGTCTTCGGATAGGCGAAGCGGTCGCGGATCAGCTTGAACACCAGTGGGTAGCTCGGCAGGGTGAACACCGCCATGACCATGCCCGGCGTGCCGTCGGCGTGCACCAGCTGCTCGTTGGGCTGCGCCTGGAAGTGGCGGAAGAAGGTGCGGAAGCGCTCGGTCTTGCCCTGCTTGGCGCGGCCGAGCATGGTGTACAGCTCGTCGATCGGCTTGTGCGGCAGCAGGCTGCGCAGGAATACCACCGCGTCGCCGACGGTGGGCAGGTCGGCCTGGAAGTAGCTGCGCGAGATGCCGAACAGTTGCGCCACGTCGTTGCGCCGGGTCAGCACCGCTTCGGAGCGCAGGCCATCGGCGTCGTTGACCAGCGCGATCACGCAGGGCGAGAAGCGGTGCTCGCCGAACACGCGGCCGACCAGATAGGCGCGGCGCTCGCGATAGAACACCGTCTCCAGCAGTTCGATGCCGCGCACCGGCTGCTCGCCCCAGTGCGCCAGGTCGTCCTGCAGGCGCACCGCGATGGCCGCCGCGCAGCGGGTGCGGTGCGCGTACGGCACGTCGAACGGGTAATCGCCGAGCACGCGCATGAACGCGTCCACCGGCCGCGTCTCGGAGACCGCATAGTTGTGCCGCGCCACCGGATGGGTGATCGCATCGGTCGGTTCGATGTCCAGCGCCACGAACTCGATCCGCGTATCCACGCCCTGGGTGCGGAAGAAGCGCCGGGTCAGCGTGTTGTAGAAGGTCTTGTACAGCTCCTGATCGATCAGCCCGTGCAGTTGCGCGGCGAAGCTGTCGCGGACCTGCGCCCACAGCGTGCGGTCGTGGGTCTGGCCGAGCAGCAGCGTGCGCAGGCGCAGCATGCATTCGTCGATGCACTGGTCGTACAGCGCAATGCGCTCGACCGCATCGTTGCGCGCGGCGTTCCAGTCCCGGTTCTCGAAACGGCGGCGGGCGCGGCCGCTGATCTGCGCGAAGCGCGCGTGGTAGTCCTCGAACGCGTCGCGGATGCTGCGCGCCACGGCGTCGGCGCGGGGTTCGGCGGGCATGGGCGGTGCGGACGTGTCGGTCATGGCCGCAGTCTACCCGCGTGCGCGGCGGCGCTTGCGCGAGGCCGCGATCCCCGCCCCGGCGGAGCAGCGCCGCGATCTGGCGCACGCCCCGTCATCGGCGTGCAATGAAGACGTCAGTGCCGCGTCGTCGGCAGCCAGCAGACTAGGCAGCCTTCGCCGGGCCGGCCATTGCTCGGCCCGTGTTTCGACACTTTGCATGCCCGTTGGGAGAGCACTTGAACCGCATCGCACATCGCCTTCTGGCGACCGTCGTTTTCACCGTGTGCGCCGGCAGCAGCGCCGCCGCATCCGCCACCCCGCCAGCGCAAGAGACCGACAGCACGAGTACCACACTCGACAGCGTCGTGGTCACCGGCACCCGCGGCGCCAACCGCACCCAGTTCGGCACGCTGGCGCCGGTGGACGTGATCAGCGCCGAGGAGATCCGTTCGGTCGGCAGCAGCGATCTCAACACCGTGCTGGCGGCGCTGGTGCCCTCGTTCGTGGTGCAGCGCCTGCCGCTGGCCGACGGCCAGGTGTTCGTGCGCCCGGCCACGCTGCGCGGGCTCTCGCCCGACCAGACCCTGGTGCTGGTCAACGGCCACCGCTTCCACCGCTCCGCACTGCTCGGCGCGCGCGGTGCGCAGGCGCCGGACCTGGCGCAGATCCCGACCAACGCGATCAAGCGTATCGAAGTGCTGCGCGACGGCGCCGCGGCGCAGTACGGTTCGGACGCCATCGCCGGGGTGATCAACATCATTCTCGACGACCGGGTCGGCACCGAACTGGGCGTGGACGTGTCCCGCTACAGCGAGGGCGATGGACTGGCGCGCACCTATTCGCTCAAGCGCGGCTGGGAATTGGACGAGGGCCGCCTGGTCGCCTTCGCCGAACACAGCGCGTCCGAGCCCACCGACCGCGGCGTGCAGCGCGCCGACGCGATCGCGTTCCAGGCAGCGCACCCGACGATCGCGGTGGCCAATCCGGTGCAGCGCTGGGGCCAGCCGGAACAGCACAGCACGCACCTGGGCATGAATCTGGACCTGCCGCTGAGCGACAGCGTCGGCCTGTACGGCTACGCCTTGTTCAACGACGGCGGCGGTGTCTCCGACTTCAATTGGCGCAATCCGGATAGCAACGCCTCCATCTACAAGACCACCGCCGCGTTTCCCGGCTTCGACCTGCGCAGCGTGTATCCGGCCGGCTTCACCCCGCGCTACGGCAGCGACTATCGCGACGCGCAGACCCTGGCCGGGCTGAAGGGCGCGTTCAACGAGCGCTTCAGCTGGGATGTCAGCGCCGCGTACGGGCTGAGCAAGATCGCCTACTCGCTCGGCGACTCGATCAATGCCTCGCTGGGCCCGACCAGCCCGACCGCGTTCCACCTGGGCAGCCTGCAGCAGCGCGAGGTCAACCTCAACGCCGACTTCGTCTATGCGCTGCCGCTGGCGATGCTGCCGGATCCAGTGAATATCGCCTTCGGTGCCGAGCGCCGCAACGAAACCTATGCCATCGCCGCCGGCGATCCCGCCTCCTATGCCATCGGCGCCGGCGCACGCTACGGCCTGGCGCCGAACGCCAACGGCGCGCCGGGTTTCAGTCCGCAGCAGGCCGGTTCCTGGGAGCAGACCAGCTACGCCGCCTATGCCGATGTGGAAGTGCCGCTGACGGCGCGTTTCAGCGTCGGCGGCGCGCTGCGCTACGAGGACTTTTCCAGCTTCGGCAGCAGCCTCAACGGCAAGCTGTCCGCGCGCCTGGAACTGACCCCGTGGCTGGCACTGCGCGGCGCCTGGTCCAACGGGTTCCGTGCGCCGACGCCCGGGCAGTCGTACGCGACCCAGATCACCCAGGGCCTGGACACGGTCAGCCTGCAGGTCTTCAATTCCGGCCGGCTGTCGCCGCAGGATCCGATCGCCATCGCGCTCGGCGCCAAGCCGCTGAAGCCGGAAGCATCCGATTCCCTGAGCCTGGGCCTGGCCTGGCAGGCGACGACCGGATTCTTCGGGTCGCTGGATCTGTACCGGATCGCGCTCAGCGACCGCTTCAGCACCTCGCAGAGCTTCGTGGTGCCGGCCACCCTGCCCAATCCGATGCATTACACGTCGGTCAATTACTTCACCAACGATTTCGACACCACCACCGAAGGCGCGGACCTGGTGTTCGGTTACCAGCACACGCTCGGTCCCGGCCGCGTCGGCGCCACGTTGGCCTACAACTACAACCGCACCCAGGTCGACAACGGCAGCACGGCGGTGGCGGCCAATCCGACCCAGCGCATCCTGTTCGAGCAGCAACTGCCGCAGCACAAGGGCAGCCTCGGCCTGACCTGGGAACAGGGGCCGCTGCAGGGACTGCTGCGCATGCGCTACTACGGCGCGTGGACCGACAGCAGCGGCAACGCCAGCGGCGACATCTTCCAGCGCTTCGGCGCGATCTCGCTGCTCGACCTGTCGGCGACGTATGCGCTGAGCCAGACCCTGTCGCTGCGGCTGGGCGCGGATAACGTGCTGAACACGTATCCGGACAAGGCCACCTTCCAGGCCAGCCGCGGCCTGGTGTATTCGCGCAACGCCCCCTACGACACCGACGGACGCAACCTCTATGCGCAACTCCGACTGCGCTTCTGACCGTCCCGACCCGCGGCGGCGCGCGCTGCTCGCCGCCGCGCCGCTGCTGTCGATGCAGGACATGCTGCGCCAGGTCGGCGGCAGCGCCACGCAAGCGGCGGAGATGCCGGCGGCACCGGCGGGCGTGCCGGCGCGGCAGCTGGCCTCCGATGAAGCCTATTGGGCGCAGGTCGCCGCCGCCTACGACGTGGACCGGCGCACCATCGCGCTGGAAAACGGCTACTGGGGCGCGTTGTCGCAACCGGTGCTGCAGGCCTATGTGCAGCGGGTGCAGCAGGTGAACCACGACAACGCGCACTACGCACGCCTGCAGTTCCCCGACGACTACCGCGCCCTGCGCGCACGCGCTGCCGGCGTGCTGGGCATCGATCCGCGCGAACTGGCGCTGACCCGCAACGCCACCGAGTCGCTGCAACTGCTGATCGGCGGCTACAACCGGCTCAAGCCCGGCGATGCGGTGCTGTACGCCGACCTCGACTACGACGCGATGATCACCGCGATGCAGTGGCTGCGGCAGCGCCGCGGGGTGGAAGCGATCGGCATCGAGCTGCCGCAGCCGGCGACGCGGCAGAACCTGATCGACGCCTACGCACAGGCGCTGCAACGCAATCCGCAGGTGAAGATGATGCTGGTCACCTGCATCAGCCATCGCACCGGGCTGGTACTGCCGGTGGCCGAGATCGTCGCGATGGCGCGCCAGCGCGGCGTGGACTGCATCGTCGATGCCACCCAGGCGATCGGCCAGCGCGACCTGCGCCTGCCAGAGCTGGGCGCGGACTTCGTCGGTTTCAATTTCCACAAATGGATCGGCGCCCCGCTGGGCGTGGGCGGCTTCCACATCCGCCGCGAGCGCATCGGCGACATCGACCCGCACATGGGTCAGGCAGGCCCGGCCGACAGCATCGACACGCGCGTGCATACCGGCACCGTCGATTTCGCCGCCTTCCTGACGCTGCCGACCGCACTGGAGGCGCACGAGCGCATCGGCGCGGCAAACAAACAGGCGCGGCTGCAGTACCTGCGCGACCGCTGGGTGCACGCCATCGCCGACCTGCCCCAGCTCGAAGTGCTCACCCCCGACGACCCGCAGCTATACGGGGCAATGACCTCGCTGCGCCTGCGTGGGCAGACCAGCGAACAGCAGAACACCGCGCTGGCGCAGCGTCTGCTGCAGCAGTTCGGCGTCATGACCACGGTGCGCAGCGGTGCCGCCAGCGGCGCCTGCGTCCGCGCGACGCCGGCGCTGTTCACCCGTCCGCAGGAGATCGACCGCTTCGCGCAGGCCCTGCGCAGCATCGCCGGCTGAGGCCGGCACGAACGCAAGCCTGCGTTCGCGAGCATCAGTCGCGCGCGCCCGCTGCCGACCTGCGCGGCAGCGGGCGCGGGACGGCGCGGGTTACGCCGTCAGCGTCGCCAGCGCGGCGTTGAAGGTCGCGCTCGGCCGCATCGCCTGGCTGACACGCTCCAGGTTCGGACGGTAATAGCCCTGGATATCGACCGGCTTGCCCTGCACGCCATTGAGCTCGGCGACGATGGCCGCCTCGTGCTCGGCCAGCTGCTTGGCCAGCGGTGCGAAGCGTGCCTGCAGCGCCGCGTCCTCGTCCTGCGCGGCCAGGGCCTGCGCCCAATACAGGGCCAGGTAGAAATGGCTGCCGCGGTTGTCGAGTTCGCCGACCTTGCGCGAGGGCGATTTGTCGTTGTCCAGGAACTGGCCGTTGGCCTGGTCCAGGGTCTTGGCCAGCACGCCGATGGTCGCGTTCTGATGACGCTGGCTCAGATGCTCCAGCGACGCGGCCAAGGCCAGGAACTCGCCCAGCGAATCCCAGCGCAGGTAGTTCTCTTCGACGAACTGCTGCACGTGCTTGGGTGCCGAACCGCCGGCACCGGTCTCGAACAGGCCGCCGCCGGCCATCAGCGGCACGACCGACAGCATCTTGGCGCTGGTGCCCAACTCCATGATCGGGAACAGGTCGGTGAGGTAGTCGCGCAGCACGTTGCCGGTGACTGAGATGGTGTCCTCGCCCTTGCGGATGCGCTGCAGCGAGAACGCGGTCGCTGCCACCGGGGGCAGGATGCGGATGTCCAGGCCGGTGGTGTCGTGGTCCCGCAGATAGCGCTCCACCTTCTGGATCATCAGCGCATCGTGCGCACGCTGCGGATCCAGCCAGAACACCGCCGGGGTGCCGCTCAGGCGCGCGCGGCTGACCGCCAGCTTGACCCAGTCCTGGATCGGCGCGTCCTTGACCTGACACATGCGCCAGATGTCGCCGGCTTCGACCGCATGCTCGAGCAGCACTTTGCCGTCGCTATCGCTGACCCGCACCATGCCGGCGGCGGCGATCTGGAAGGTCTTGTCGTGCGAACCGTATTCCTCGGCCTTCTGCGCCATCAGGCCGACATTGGGCACGCTGCCCATCGTCGCCGGATCGAACGCGCCATGCCGCTTGCAGTCCTCGATCACCGCCTGGTACACGCCGGCGTAGCAGCGGTCCGGGATCAGCGCCTTGGTGTCCTGCAGCTTGCCCTCGGCGTTCCACATCTTGCCCGAGTCGCGGATCATCGCCGGCATCGACGCATCGACGATCACGTCGCTGGGCACATGCAGGTTGGTGATGCCCTTGTCGGAATTGACCATCGCCAGCGCCGGGCGCTGCGCGTACACCGCCTGCAGATCGGCCTGGATCTGCGCGCGCTGCGCCTCCGGCAGAGTGGCGATGCGCGCGTACAGGTCGCCGATGCCGTTGTTCGGATCGAAACCGACCTGCTTCAGCGCATCGGCGTGCTTGTCCAGCACGTCCTGGTAGAACGCACCGACCACCACGCCGAACATGATCGGGTCGGAGACCTTCATCATCGTCGCCTTCAGGTGCAGCGAGAACAGCACGCCCTGCTGCTTGGCGTCGGCGATCTGCGCCTGCACGAAGCTGGCCAGCGCGCGCTTGCTCATCACTGCCGCGTCGATGATCTCGCCGGCCTGCACTGCGGTCTTTTCCTTCAGCACGGTGACGCTGCCGTCCTTGCCGACCAGTTCGATCCTGACGCTGCCGGCCTGCGCGATCAACGCCGAGCGCTCGCTGCCGTAGAAATCGCCGTCCTGCATATGCGCCACGTGCGACTTCGAATCGGCACTCCACGCGCCCATGCGGTGCGGATGCTTGCGCGCGTAGTTCTTCACCGACAGCGGCGCGCGGCGATCGGAATTGCCCTCGCGCAGCACCGGATTGACCGCGCTGCCCTTGACCCGGTCGTAGCGCGCCTTGGCCTCTTTCTGCGTGTCGTCCTGCGGCTCGTCCAGGTAGTCCGGCAGCGCGTAGCCCTGCTGCTGCAGTTCCTTGATCGCGGCCTTGAGCTGCGGCACCGAGGCGCTGATGTTGGGCAGCTTGATGATGTTGGCTTCCGGCGTGGTCGCCAGCTGGCCCAGCTCGGCCAGGTCGTCGGCGATGCGCTGCTCCTCGCGCAGGTATTCGGGGAACTGCGAGATCAAGCGGCCGGCCAGCGAGATGTCGCGGGTTTCCACGGCGATGCCGGCGGTGCCGGCGAAGGCGGCGACGATCGGCAACAGCGACTGCGTCGCCAGATACGGGGCTTCGTCGGTGAGCGTGTACAGGATCTTGGGCGTATTCGACATGAGTGACGTGGGCTCGCTTGCGGATTCGGGAAGGACGCGTTGCCGCGGGAAAGACCGCAGTCGGCACGGCGCGGACGGCGTGCGAACTCTGGCGCTTTCGACGAGGGAAACCCGGCGACGGCGTTGGCATTGCAGCCGCCGATTGTCGCGTTTTCTGCTGGCCGGAGAAAGCGCTTGCATGGAACGGTTGAGATCACCGCCGCCGCGCCAGCACACGCGCTCGCACTGTGCGCGGCATGGCACAGCGGCGATGGCTTGCATTGGCTCGCAGGACAAATTCCGCCATCGCTTGCGGCGCAAGGCGGCGCGCCCTCCATGCGCAGGCGTATGGGCTGCACATCGGCAGAGCGCTTCGCATGCAGTGCCGACGGCATTGATCGGAAGGCGGGCGGCGTCGATACGGCTGCGTATGTTTCCAGCAGAAGCATCAATGTATGACGCACCCTCTATCGAACTGCCGATTGTTCATCAGCCGCCCCAGCAACTGAGCACTTGCTCTCGCTGGTGCGGCGACACGCGCCATGCCGGAGCCGATGAACTGTCTAACACAAAAACGGAACTTCCAGGTATAAGCAGCCTACGGCACGGTGATCGCAGTGCCAACACGGAGATGGGCATAGGGGGCAAGGATGAAGTTCTACGCACACTCGGCCAAGCGACAGGATCGGGGCGACTGGCAACCGCTGGCCGAGCACCTCATCCAGGTCGGCGATTTCGCTGCCGAACACGCGGCACCTTTTGGCGGCCAGATTCTGGCCCGCGCAGCCGGCCGCCTGCATGACTTGGGCAAGTACACCGAAAAGTTTCAGGCCCGTTTGGATGGCGACCCAGCCCGCGTGGACCACGCCACCTGGGGCGCGCGGATTGCCCGCGAGCGTTACTCCACCACCGGCGCTCTGATCGCCTATGGCATCGCTGGCCACCACGCTGGGCTGGCCAATGGACGAGCCGGGCACGAGGCGCAGTCGCGTCCCTCGCTGCAAGAGCGCCTGTCCGACGATTACCGCAAGCACGAACTGCCGCCGCTGCTTCCGGAGTGGGAACAGGAGTTGGCGCTGCCGGACAAGCTGGCGTTGCCGGCAGGTTTCGCTGGCCATTCGCATTTGGAACGTCGTCCCTTCCAGCTATCCCTGCTCGCCAGGATGCTGTTCTCCTGCCTAGTGGATGCCGATTTTACCGACACTGACGACTTCTACCGACGCCTGGAAGGCCGACCGTCGCGCGCGGAAGAAGCCGGTACGCGGCCCACGCTGGCCCAGCTGCGCGAACGCCTGAACACGCATATGGCCGGCTTTCCCCGCGAGGGCGGCATCAACCCGCTGCGCACGCAGATCCTGCACGAAGTTCGCGCCAAGGCGGACATGCGTCCCGGCCTGTTCTCGCTCACCGTGCCCACCGGCGGCGGCAAGACGCTGGCCTCGCTGGCGTTCGCCCTGGATCACGCCATCGCGCATGCACAAAGCCACGGCCTGCGCCGGGTGATCTACGTGATTCCGTTCACCAGCATCGTCGAACAGACCGTGCAGGTGTTCCGTCACGCGCTCGGGGTGCAGGACCGCGACGACGTGGTGCTGGAACACCACAGCGCGTTCTTCGACGACCCCAGTGCCGCCCCGCAGGCGATCGCCAAGCGCAGGCTGGCGATGGAGAACTGGGACGCGCCGATCGTGGTCACCACCGCGGTGCAGTTCTTCGAGAGCCTGTTTGCGGACCGTCCAGCGCGCTGCCGCAAGCTGCACAACATCGCCGGCAGCGTAGTGGTCCTGGATGAGGCGCAGACCCTGCCGCACAACCTGCTGCGTCCCTGCGTGGCGCTGTTGGACGAACTGGCGCGCAACTACCGGGTCAGCCCGGTGCTGTGCACCGCCACCCAGCCGGCGCTGCGCCTGGAACAGGGCTTCAAGGGCGGCCTGGAACACGTGCAAGAACTGGTGGACGATCCACCGGCCCTGTATGCGCAGCTGCAACGTGTCCGCGTGCGCCACGTGGGCATGCTCGACGACGACGCATTGGCTGACCACCTGCGCCGGCACGAGCAGGTGCTGTGCATCGTCAACAACCGCCGCCACGCGCGCCACCTATTCGATGCGATCGCCGGTCAACCCGGCGTGCGCCACCTGACCACGCTGATGCACGCACGCCATCGCAGCGCGGTGTTGGCTGAACTGCGCGAGGATCTGAAGGCGGGCCGTCCGTGTCGGCTGGTCGCCACCAGCCTGATCGAGGCTGGGGTCGATGTGGACTTTCCTGCCGTGCTGCGCGCCGAGGCTGGCCTGGATTCCATCGCCCAGGCGGCGGGGCGCTGCAACCGCGAAGGCCGACGACCGCTCGACGCCAGCGAAGTGCTGGTGTTCGCGCCGGCAAACCGGGATTGGGCACCAGCGAAGGAACTGGAACTGTTCGCCGAGGTCTTCCGTGGCGTCGAGCGCGCCCACCGCGACGACTTGCTGGCGATGGAGGCGGTCGCCGATTACTTTGGTGCGCTCTATCGCCGCCTGGGCGATGGCCGGCTCGACCGCGAGGACCTGCTGGGCCTGCTGCGCAACGCCGACATCGACGGCCTGCCGCTGGATACGCTCGCGCGCAAGTTCAAGCTGATTCGCACCACGATGCGTCCGCTGATCGTGCCCTATGCACCGGGCAGCGACAAAGAGGTGCCCGAGGTCGCCGATACCCTGCGCCAGCTCGAACACGCCGAGCAGGTGGGCGTGGCCGGTGCTGCCCGTCGCCTGCAACCATGGCTGGTGCAGGTGCCCGAGCAGGCCTACAAGGCGCTGTGGCAGGCCCATGCCATCGCCCCGGTCGCACAGGCCAGGTATGGGGAGCAGTTCGTCCGGCTGGTGAATCCAAGCTTGTACAACGCGCGGTTCGGGCTGCACTGGGAAAACCCACAGTTCCTCGATGCAGGGAAGAACGTTTGGTAGCTGTCACCCCGAAGTAAAAATTGCCAGTTGCAACTCATTAGAAGCTCGTATAGTCTTGAGTGGCCCAAAACGCTAAGCAGGCGGCCAACCGTGTCTAAATCGCAAAAGGAAGAAGCCGAATCAAATTACTCGGTCAGCTTGAGATTGGACATAAAAGGCAGCGAGAAACCTGCGATCTGGCCTTGGGTAATTGTCGTTCTCACTGCCCTGGTAGCTGGATCACCGTGGCTAGGACAAATATTGATAAAGATGTTCTAAGAGAGCGTGGATTGAAACTAATGTAGTGCAACTGGATTGAAAACGCCCCTCTCCATTGGAGAGGGGCATTCCGTGGAATCACGCACTTACGGGCGGGGGAACAAGGATGAGTTACGGCATCAGGCTCCACATCTGGGGCGAGCGGGCGCTGTTCACGCGCCCGGAGATGAAGGTAGAGCGGGTCTCATACGACATCATCACGCCGTCGGCAGCGCGCGGCATCCTGGAAGCCATCCACTGGAAGCCGGCGATCCGCTGGGTGGTAGACGGCATCCAGGTACTCAAGCCGATCCGCTTCGAGTCGATCCGCCGCAACGAGGTCGGTGGCAAGCTGTCGGCAGCCAGCGTGAGCAAAGCGATCAAGGCCGGGCGCACCGATACGCTGGTCAGCTACGTCGAGGAAGACCGCCAGCAACGCGCCGCCACCCTCCTGCGCGACGTGGGCTACGTGATCACCGCACACTTCGAGCTGACCGACAAGGCCGGCGCCGACGACAACGTCGGCAAGCACCTGGACATCTTCAACCGCCGCGCACAGCGCGGGCAGTGCTTCCAGGCGCCATGCCTGGGCACGCGCGAGTTCCCCGCCAGTTTCGCACTGATCGAGCACGACGCTGCCGTGCCGGCCACAGACCCCGCGCTGGCCGGCGAACGCGACCTGGGCTGGATGCTGCACGACATCGACTTCGCCGACGGTATGACGCCGCGTTTCTTCCGCGCACGCATGGTCGATGGGCGCGTCGAAGTACCAGCGCCGGAAGACGGCAGGGTGCGCGCATGATCCTGTCCGCGCTCGCCGACTACTACCAACGGCTACTGGACGATCCGACATCGGGCATCGCCGCGCCAGGCTATAGCCAGGAGAAGATCGGCTACGCGATCGTGCTGACCGCCGACGGCAGCATAGTGGACGTGGAGGACGAACACGACTACGACGGCAAGAAGCGGATCGCCAAGGCATTGAGCGTGCCGCAGCCAGAAAAGCGTACCGTCGCGGTCAAGTCCAACTTCCTGTGGGACAAAACCAGCTACGCGCTCGGGGTCAGCGGCAGCAGCAAGCGTAGCGAGCAGGAGCACGCAGCGTTCAAAGCGCTGCACCAACAGGCGCTGGCCGGCAGCGACGATCCCGGCTTGCTGGCACTACTCGCTTTCATCGACACGTGGTCCCCCACACAGTTTCCGGAACACCCGCACTTCGCCCAGCACGGCGAGGCACTACTGGATTCCAACATGGTGTTCCGCCTGGATGGCGACACCGGCTATCTGCATCAACGCGCTGCCGCGCGCACTGCTTGGGAACGGCAGCAAGGCCAAGGTGCCGATGGCGCATCCGGCATCTGCTTGGTCAGCGGCGAACGCGCGCCGCTGGCACGACTGCACCCAGCGATCAAGGGAGTGAACGGCGCGCAGAGTTCCGGCGCATCGATCGTCTCGTTCAATCTCGACGCCTTCACCTCCTACGGCAAGTGCCAGGGCGAGAACGCCCCAATCTCCGAACAGGCCGCTTTCGCCTACACCACCGCGCTCAACCACCTGTTACGCCGCGACCCACGCAATCGCCAACGTGTGCAGATCGGCGATGCCACGGTGGTGTTCTGGGCGCAGGCGAAGACGACCGCGCAGGCCGATGGTGCCGAGGACCTGATCGCCGATTTCCTACGTGGCGGCGAAGCCGACGACCCTGGAATCGCCGACGGCCAGGCCACCCAGCGCCTGCAGCTCGCACTGGAGCAGGTGCGACAAGCGCGACCGCTGCGAGAAGTGGACGCCACGCTGGACGACGAAGCCCGCATCTTCGTACTGGGCCTGGCTCCGAACGCCTCGCGCTTGTCGATCCGCTTTTGGGAAACGCAGACGCTGGCCGGCTTCGCGCGCCGCCTGGCCGACCACTATCACGACCTCGCCCTGCAACCACCAGCCTGGAAACGCCCGCCAATGCCGCAGTTCCTCGCCCTGCAGACCGCGCCGGTCTACGGAGAGCACGGCAAGCCCAAGGCCGAGGACGTCTCGCCGCTGCTGGCCGGTGAGCTGACGCGGGCGATCCTCGCCGGCACGCGCTATCCGCGCAGCCTGTTGGGCGCCATCGTCATGCGCTTCCGCGCCGATGGGCAGCTCAATCCGCTGCGTGTGGCCTTGTGCCGGGCCGTACTGGCGCGCGACGCACGTTTGGATACGCAACAAGGACTGTCATCCACCAAGGGAGAACCACCCGTGAGTCTCGATACTGCCAATACCGATCCCGGCTACTTGCTGGGACGATTGTTCTCGTCACTGGAAAACCTGCAACGCGCAGCGCTCGGCAGCCAGATCAATGCCACCATTCGCGACCGCTACTACGGCGCCGCCTCGGCGACTCCAGCCAGTATCTTCCCGGTCCTGCTACGCAGCGCGCAGAACCATTTCGGCAAGCTGCGCAAGGACAAAGCGGGTTTGGCGGTGAATCTGGAAAAGGAGATCGGCCAGATCATCGACGCGCTTCCTACCAGCTTCCCCCGTACGCTACCGATCGAAGAGCAGGGCCGTTTCGCGATCGGCTATTACCACCAGACCCAGGCGCGCTTCGTCCGCAACGACGGCAAGGACGCCCCCGACACCGCTTCCGAAGGAGAGAACGCATGAGCGCCATCGCCCACCGCTACGAGTTCGTCTATCTGTTCGATGTGACCAACGGCAACCCCAACGGCGACCCCGACGCCGGCAACCTGCCGCGGCTGGATCCGGAAACCAATCGCGGCCTGGTCACCGACGTGGCGCTCAAGCGCAAGATCCGCAACTACGTCGCGCTGGAGAAGGAGCACGCGCCTGGCTACACGATCTACATGCAGGAAAAGTCGGTGCTGAACAACCAGCACAAGCAGGCCTATGCCGCGCTCGGCATCGAACATGAAGCCAAGAAATTGCCCAAGGACGAGGCCAAGGCGCGCGAACTGACCGCCTGGATGTGCAAGAACTTCTTCGACGTGCGCGCCTTCGGCGCGGTCATGACCACCGAGGTCAATACCGGCCAGGTGCGCGGCCCGGTGCAGCTGGCCTTCGCCAGTTCGGTCGAGCCGGT
Organism: Xanthomonas translucens pv. translucens DSM 18974; assembly: GCF_000331775.1. The sequence continues at coordinate 12,477 of NZ_CAPJ01000480.1, read as the reverse complement.
GCTGCCGCTGGAGGTGTCGATCACCCGCGTGGCAGTGACCAACGAGAAGGACCTGGAGAAGGAGCGCACCATGGGCCGCAAGCACATCCTGCCCTACGGCCTGTACCGCGCCCATGGCTTCGTCTCAGCCAAGCTGGCCGAGCGTACCGGGTTCTCCGAAGACGACCTGCAACTGCTGTGGCGCGCGCTGACCAACCTGTTCGAGCACGATCGCTCGGCCGCCCGCGGCGAAATGGCCGCGCGCAAGCTGATCGTGTTCGAACACGAGCATCCTATGGGCAATGCTCCGGCGCATGTGCTGTTCGACAAGGTCAAGGTCGAACGCGTCGAGAGTGCCGACAACGGGCCGGCACGCGGCTTCTCCGACTACCGCGTGGTGATCGATCGCGACCTGCCCACCGGCATCACCGTCACCGAACTGTTCTGACCGCCGCAGGAGAGCGGGAACCATGGACGACGAAGACCTGATCCCGCTCTCCGCCCTCCAACACTACCTGTATTGCCCGCGCCAGTGCGCGCTGATCCATGTGGAACGGCAATGGGCGGAGAACCGACAAACCGCCGAGGGCCGGCTGCTGCACCAGCGCGCCGATGCGCCACAGACCGAGCGTCGGCGCGGCGTGCGCACGGTCACCGCGATGCCGTTGCTGGCGCTGGAACTAGGCATCACCGGAAAAGCCGACGTGGTCGAATTCCATCGCGACGGCGACGGCGAATTCGCCTTCCCGGTTGAATACAAACGCGGCCGGCCGAAGGCGCACCGCGCAGACGAGGTGCAGCTGTGTGCGCAGGGCTTGTGCCTTGAGCACATGCTCGGCCATCCCGTCGCCGCCGGCGCCCTCTTCTACGGGCAGACGCGGCGGCGCAAGGATGTCGCCTTCGACCCGGCGCTGCGCGAACTGACCCATCGCACCATTTCCGAAACCCGCGCAATGCTGTCTTCCGGCACCACGCCGAGCGCGCGCTACGAAGCGCGACGCTGCGATGCCTGTTCGTTGATCGACCTGTGCCAGCCGCAACTGCTCGGCCGCGGCAGCGTCGAAGGTTGGCTGCGCCAGCAGCTCGAAGCCGAGGAGGAGTGACGATGCGGCGCCAACTCAACACCCTTTACGCCACCACCGACGGCGCCTGGCTGCGCAAGGACGGCGCCAACATCGTGATGGAGGTCGAGCGGCAGGAACGCGCCCGACTCCCCGTGCACATGCTGGAAAGCCTGGTGTGCATTGGCCGGGTCGCGGTATCGCCGCAGCTGCTGGGCTTTTGTTCCGAACAAGGCATCAGCATCTGCTACCTGACGCCACAGGGACGCTTCCTGGCGCGCGTCGAAGGCCCCGTTTCCGGCAACGTGCTGTTGCGGCGAGAACAGTACCGCCGCAGCGACGACCCTGCGCGTTGCGCCGCCGTCGTCCGCAACCTGCTGGCGGGAAAGATCCACAACCAGCGCGCTGTGCTGGCCCGCGGCTGGCGCGACCATGGCGACCGACTCACCGACGTGAGCGCCTTTCAGCACGCGCTCAAGCGGCTCAAGCGCATCCCGCAACGCATCCTTGGCGAGACCAGCGTGGACGTGTTGCGCGGCCTGGAAGGCGAGGCCGCCCAATCCTATTTCGGCGTGTTCGACCAACTCGTCCGTGCCGACGCACCGGTGCTGCGCTTCGGCGGCCGCAACCGCCGTCCGCCGCGCGACGCATTCAATGCCCTGCTCTCTTTCCTCTATACCCTGCTCACCCACGATTGCCGTTCCGCCCTGGAAACAGTCGGCCTGGATCCGGCAGTCGGCTTCCTGCACAGGGACCGCCCTGGGCGGCCCAGCCTGGCCCTCGACCTGGCCGAAGAGTTCAGGCCGTTGCTCGGCGAGCGCCTGGCGTTGTCGCTGATCAATCGTCGCCAGTTGAACGAACGCGACTTCCAGACCTTCGACAGCGGTGCCGTCCTGCTGAAGGACGATGCCCGCAAGACCGTTCTGGTGGCCTACCAGGAACGCAAGCGCGAACAACTCCAGCACGCCTTCCTCGGCGAGAAGGTGGATATCGGCTTGCTGCCCTTCGTCCAGGCCCAACTGCTGGCCCGACACCTGCGCGGCGACCTGGATGGCTATCCCCCCTTCTTCTGGAAATGAAAAGGCCGCCGCGCCATGATGGTTCTGGTCAGCTACGATGTCAGCACGAGTTCCCCCGGCGGCGAAAAGCGACTGCGCAAAGTCGCTAAAGCCTGCCGTGATCTCGGCCAACGCGTGCAATTCTCGGTCTTCGAAATCGAGGTGGACCCTGCACAATGGGCCGCATTGCGGCAGCGCTTATGCGACCTGATCGATCCAGGCGTCGACAGCCTGCGCTTCTATCAGCTCGGCGCGAAATGGGAAGCCCGCGTGGAGCACGTCGGCGCCAAGCCCAGCCTGGACCTCAAAGGCCCACTGATCTTCTGACGCGAACCGCAAGCGACCGGGGAAAGCCGGGCAGGTTCGCGCAACAAAACAAGTCATTGATTTACAAGAAAAAAACCAACCTCTTCCGCTCACTACAGGTCCGCGGCAGCCCAATTCGATTGCGTCTCCGAAGGGTTCCGCAAAAGTGCGGACTTTTTTCCAACACCCATCAGCACTTATGCTCAGGGCGGTCGCGTCCTCACGGGCGCGTGGATTGAAACCGCGTCTGCCGGGCGAACTCCGAAGTCATCGTGCGTCGCGTCCTCACGGGCGCGTGGATTGAAACCGCTTGTCCGCTAGCGCACCTTCCGAGAAGTAGGGTCGCGTCCTCACGGGCGCGTGGATTGAAACTGGTTGTCGTCCACCAGACGAAGCGTATCCGCAAGTGTCGCGTCCTCACGGGCGCGTGGATTGAAACTTAGCCGTCGATGTAGGGTGTCCGTATACGTTACGTCGCGTCCTCACGGGCGCGTGGATTGAAACGGCAGTAACCTGCCGGGCGTGCGGCGCGATGCGCGTCGCGTCCTCACGGGCGCGTGGATTGAAACATTTTAGAGCCTCCCGACAGTCAGAAACGAGCTTGTCGCGTCCTCACGGGCGCGTGGATTGAAACGCGCTCACAGTACACACACAAGGGATGCTGCATCAGGTCGCGTCCTCACGGGCGCGTGGATTGAAACCGCCGAGCGTTGACAAGGTCTCCAGGACCCGCCTGTCGCGTCCTCACGGGCGCGTGGATTGAAACTTTGCCGGCATTGGCGGGTGGTCACTCGCACTACAGTCGCGTCCTCACGGGCGCGTGGATTGAAACCGGAACCTTGGTCAATGCTCGCAGCGCCATGTCAGTCGCGTCCTCACGGGCGCGTGGATTGAAACTTCACTGCCACCTCGGCGCGCAAGCGCGCCGGGGCGTCGCGTCCTCACGGGCGCGTGGATTGAAACCAGATCAGTGAGTACAAGGTCGACCCAAGGCCCGAGGTCGCGTCCTCACGGGCGCGTGGATTGAAACTTCACGAAATCATCCTCGTTCTCGGTCGCGATCTCGTCGCGTCCTCACGGGCGCGTGGATTGAAACACCGCTTCGGAGTACGCGGGGCGCAGCGAGCTAAGTCGCGTCCTCACGGGCGCGTGGATTGAAACCTACGTCCGGCAAGTACATATTCGCCTGCCGCGCGTCGCGTCCTCACGGGCGCGTGGATTGAAACTGTGGTCTTGCCTTCCGGGCCGACGGCGGCCACACGTCGCGTCCTCACGGGCGCGTGGATTGAAACTCTTTGGCGGAGCCGTCGGCCAATACGGCGTCGGGGTCGCGTCCTCACGGGCGCGTGGATTGAAACATTGCTCCGCTGTCGCAACAACGCGGCAATGTCGTCGCGTCCTCACGGGCGCGTGGATTGAAACTTAATCCGCGCGCCAACCAGTGCCACCACACCAAGTCGCGTCCTCACGGGCGCGTGGATTGAAACATGCGCTGCGCTCCTGGTGGTCCTGGTGGAAATCGTCGCGTCCTCACGGGCGCGTGGATTGAAACCGTCGCTATGAAGCCGCGCAGGTCTACATCTTCGAGTCGCGTCCTCACGGGCGCGTGGATTGAAACTTGAGCGCTCTGGTGACTTTGCTTTAAACCGTAGGGTCGCGTCCTCACGGGCGCGTGGATTGAAACAAGTACCTCTGTGCGCTCGACAACCATTGCAAAGTCGCGTCCTCACGGGCGCGTGGATTGAAACGTACATCCTGACCCCAAGGAGCACGCCATCTCGCAGTCGCGTCCTCACGGGCGCGTGGATTGAAACTAGACCCGGCACTGCGTGTGAAGCTCTGGGCGCTTGTCGCGTCCTCACGGGCGCGTGGATTGAAACATCATCACGGGCGGCAAGGACAACGATGCGTCGCTGTCGCGTCCTCACGGGCGCGTGGATTGAAACAGGTCGTCTGCAGCCTTGTAGAGCGGCGACTCGCGCGTCGCGTCCTCACGGGCGCGTGGATTGAAACCGGCATAGTTGCCCCGCAGCTGCACTGCAAGCGTCGTCGCGTCCTCACGGGCGCGTGGATTGAAACCAGCTCCCGCTCCGCTGCGCTCTGACGTGCTTCCTGTCGCGTCCTCACGGGCGCGTGGATTGAAACTTCGGTACCGCCAAGCGCGGGACTACTGCCGGGCGTCGCGTCCTCACGGGCGCGTGGATTGAAACGCACCAAAGCTGCCCGGGATGGTGTCACCGACCGGTCGCGTCCTCACGGGCGCGTGGATTGAAACACCTTGACGCCGTGGCTGGTCCGAATCGAGCAGGGGTCGCGTCCTCACGGGCGCGTGGATTGAAACTGTACGAACACCCCGAGGACATGGTGGCTGACGGCGTCGCGTCCTCACGGGCGCGTGGATTGAAACCCGCTCATCCGCGTAGATATCCGTGCGGAGGTGGTGTCGCGTCCTCACGGGCGCGTGGATTGAAACTTGAGCGCTCTGGTGACTTTGCTTTAAACCGTAGTCGCGTCCTCACGGGCGCGTGGATTGAAACAGGGCACCGTGGAAGCCATCGAGAACCTGCCCAGGTCGCGTCCTCACGGGCGCGTGGATTGAAACTGGCTCGGCTGGTATCACTACCTGGCCGCACTCGTCGCGTCCTCACGGGCGCGTGGATTGAAACAGTACGTATGTGGGCGACGTAGGGCACGCGATGGTGTCGCGTCCTCACGGGCGCGTGGATTGAAACTCTTGTTCGGAGTCCATTGTCGCGGACTACCTGTGTCGCGTCCTCACGGGCGCGTGGATTGAAACCGCACCAGCGGCATGGGCGCGCAGGGTGTAGGCACGTCGCGTCCTCACGGGCGCGTGGATTGAAACACTGCACAGTAGCGTCGTCTTGCCCGCATCCGGGTCGCGTCCTCACGGGCGCGTGGATTGAAACCGTTCACGGCTGCACCTCACACCGCATGCTGAACCGTCGCGTCCTCACGGGCGCGTGGATTGAAACTTGCTTCGCTGCGTTTGTTTCTGCATATTCAAGGGTCGCGTCCTCACGGGCGCGTGGATTGAAACATGTCATTCGTCTCTTTGTTGGGTTTGGGTCAGGCGTCGCGTCCTCACGGGCGCGTGGATTGAAACAACAACTTACGCACCCGGTAGGGTGCGTATGGTGTAGTCGCGTCCTCACGGGCGCGTGGATTGAAACCTATCGGTAGATCCGCGCAGATATGGGTTGTCCCATGTCGCGTCCTCACGGGCGCGTGGATTGAAACTTCAACTCGCTACCCTTGGCCTTGCGGATGCGCTCGTCGCGTCCTCACGGGCGCGTGGATTGAAACCGTTGATACGTTCGTGCGGGGCAACAATTTCAGGTCGCGTCCTCACGGGCGCGTGGATTGAAACAGCAAATGACGGTGCAGTCCAACGATGCAGGGTCGTCGCGTCCTCACGGGCGCGTGGATTGAAACTTAAACTCACCCTGAGGCACACCGCTATGCAGTCGTCGCGTCCTCACGGGCGCGTGGATTGAAACCAGAACCGCAACTGCCGATCTGCAGCATTACACAGTCGCGTCCTCACGGGCGCGTGGATTGAAACTCGGGTTGCGCTACCCACCGCACCCTCACTTGCTGACGTCGCGTCCTCACGGGCGCGTGGATTGAAACACGCGCACGCGCTGCCCGGCGTAGAAATCGGCACGGTCGCGTCCTCACGGGCGCGTGGATTGAAACAGTTCGTGCTTGTTTGCCGTGCCGATCAACACGAAGGTCGCGTCCTCACGGGCGCGTGGATTGAAACTTGTTGCAGTCGCACGGCACGACGCTGGCCACCCGTCGCGTCCTCACGGGCGCGTGGATTGAAACCCGGCATCCGGTATCGTGCTGAACCCGGCTGATTGGGTCGCGTCCTCACGGGCGCGTGGATTGAAACTTCCGCGCCGCGTCCACCTCGGCCGCCTGCTTCGTCGCGTCCTCACGGGCGCGTGGATTGAAACTGCCCAGGACCCTCGACGTACAGCACCCCCAAACGTCGCGTCCTCACGGGCGCGTGGATTGAAACTGCACGACGAGTTCCTGGCTCGGTGCCAGGACCAGTCGCGTCCTCACGGGCGCGTGGATTGAAACTTCAACAACTTCTCTGGCACTGCGATCTTGTCGGGTCGCGTCCTCACGGGCGCGTGGATTGAAACGGTCTTGCTGGCGTGCCAGTTGCTGGTTGAAGCAGTCGCGTCCTCACGGGCGCGTGGATTGAAACATCGCGTCCAACGGCACGCCGAACACTTCGACGCGGTCGCGTCCTCACGGGCGCGTGGATTGAAACTGGTCCTGCCTGTTGGCGATCGTCATCTGCTGGGCGTCGCGTCCTCACGGGCGCGTGGATTGAAACCATGAGGACCCGAGAAGTAGCGCCTACTGCCACCGGTCGCGTCCTCACGGGCGCGTGGATTGAAACCTGATTCGCCCGAAGCTTACCCTTACCACTCACGGTCGCGTCCTCACGGGCGCGTGGATTGAAACTCGCTCGGCTTGGGTCCGCTGGCACTGGCCGTCGTCGCGTCCTCACGGGCGCGTGGATTGAAACTTGAGCCCCACGATCGCCTCGGCGGTGCGTGTGAAAGGTCGCGTCCTCACGGGCGCGTGGATTGAAACTCCGGCGAGGACGCCGACGGCCTCGGCGACCGGGGGTCGCGTCCTCACGGGCGCGTGGATTGAAACTTGAGCCCGACCGCCTGCGCGGGGATTCTGCGCCGGTCGCGTCCTCACGGGCGCGTGGATTGAAACTCATCAAGCTGGCGGCAGAACTCGTTGTCGAAATGTCGCGTCCTTACGGGCGCGTGGATTGAAACCGCTGCCCGGTCGCCCTTAGCGCCGCCGTGTGGAGGTCGCGTCCTCACGGGCGCGTGGATTGAAACTGCTCTAGTCTGTCTTTATTTTTCAGGTATAAAAAGGTCGCGTCCTCACGGGCGCGTGGATTGAAACGTGGCCGCGCGGATGCCAGCCGCGAGCGGGTACATGTCGCGTCCTCACGGGCGCGTGGATTGAAACAAATCTAGTTCACGCCGATGTGCCGGCGCTGCTGCGTCGCGTCCTCACGGGCGCGTGGATTGAAACAAAATCCCGCAGTTCGAACTGATTTACAGAAAGCGTCGCGTCCTCACGGGCGCGTGGATTGAAACTTGAGTTTCAGCTCTGCATCGACGGCCCGGATGCGGGTCGCGTCCTCACGGGCGCGCGGATTGAAACCGCACGTTCGACGGCCCCAGGTGGAGGAACGCCCCGGTCGCGTCCTCACGGGCGCGTGGATTGAAACTGGAACAGCGAGAAGCACCACACTCGCATGAGGCGTCGCGTCCTCAGGGGCGCGTGGATTGAAACAACCGTAGGTTGACTGGTTGGCCTGCCAAATAAAGTCGCGTCCTCACGGGCGCGTGGATTGAAACAGGAGGCGCTGTCGTCCACGATCCGCACCGCCAAGAGTCGCGTCCTCACGATCGCGCGGGTTGAAACATGTATTTGTTCGAAGAACATGTTCTTGCCGGTGTCGTCGTGCGCTCACGGCCGCGTGGATCGGAAACTGGCTTGGCGACGATATGTCGTTCTATCGCCTTTGCCCACAAAAAAGGGCGCAGTCTCGCGACTGCACCCAGCGTGCCGCGCCGGCCGGGAGAGAGTCGGCTGGCGCGATCCGTGACTGCGGTGTGCTTAGCGGGACGCGAGGCGCATCACTTGACTTCGAATTCCTGCACGGTCCCGGCCGGCTGGCCGTTCACGGTGACCTCGGCCTTGTACTTGCCCGCCGGCCAGCCCTTGGCGTTGGTGAAGGAGATATTGGTGGTTTCCGCACCGGCCGTGGTCAGCGTCGCGCTCTGCTCGCCGGCGGTCTGGCCGTCCTGGAACAGCAGCTTGGCGCCGACATTGGTGGTGGTGGAGGAACCCTCGGTTTTCACCGAGACGATGATGGTGTCCTTGCTGCTCAGCGTGCTCAGCGGCGCCACCGTCTTGTCGGCGCCCGCACTGTTGCCCACGGTCACCGAGGCGACCGTCACCGTGCCGGCAGTGGCCGCGGCCGGCGCTGTCTCTGCCGGACCCGGCATCGCCTCGGTCGGGGCGGAGGAGGTCGGATCCGGCGTGGCGGTCTGGCTCTGCTCCTGCTTCTTGCAACCGGCCAGGGCGAGCGCGCCGACCAGGGCCAGCAGCAACGGAGAGGTCAATGTCTTCGAATGGATCTTCATGAGGTGATGCTCCTTGGATGGAATGATGGGTCGCGCAGGTTATGCGGTGCGGCGCGGGTCAGGCGCGGGCAGGCAGCTTCAGCGTCTGCCCCGGATAGATCTTGTCCGGGTCGTCGAGCACGTCGCGGTTGGCTTCGAAGATGCGGGTCCAGGCGTTGCCGTCGCCGTAGTGCAACTTGGCGATCTTGGACAACGAATCGCCCGATTTGACCAGGTAGACCTGCTGCACCTGCTCGGCAGTGGTGTCCACGTGCGCCTGCACGGCGGAAAAATCCGCCTTCGGCGTGATGTCCGCGGTGGTGTCCACCTTGGCGGTGACTGCCGAAAAATCGGCGCGCTTGTCGCTGTTCATCGCATGTGGCTCCGTGCGTGGATGGGATGCGGCCACGGTTGCATAGAATTTGTTAAAAGCGGATCGCGCAGCCGTGAACGGCGCCGGCCCCATTCAGCCTGCGCCTACTGGCGCCGGTCGCGGTGGAAGGCGATCGGCTCGGCCACGTCGGGCGTGGCGCGCCAGGGATTGATGTCCAGGCCGCCGCGGCGGGTGTAGCGCGCCTCGACCTGCAGCGACTGCGGGCGGCAGCGGATCAGCAGGTCGTGGAAGATCTGCTCCACGCATTGTTCGTGGAAGCCGGCGTGCTCGCGGAAGCTGATCAGGTAGCGCAGCAGGCCTTCGCGGTCGATGCGGCCGCCGCGATAGCGCACGCACAGCGTGGCCCAGTCCGGCTGGCCGGTGACCGGGCAGTTGGACTTGAGCAAGGCGCTGCTCAGTGTTTCCTCGACGATGTCGTCGGCTGCGGCCAGCAGGAATTGCGGACGCGGCGGGCCGTAGCAGTCGATGGCGATGTCCAGCACATCCAGCGAGTCGCCCTCGCCCAGCGGGTCCACCGGCGGCAGGCCGAACTCCATGCTCACGTCGGCGCCGGCCCGCGCCGACAGGTCGGTGACGATGCAGGCGCGCACCGCTTCGGCGCTGTTGAAGCGCATCGCGTTGAGCGAGTTGAGGTAGAGCTTGAGCGACTTGGATTCGATCAGCTGCGGCGAGGTGCACGGCACCTGCAGCGTGGCGGTGGCCACGCAGGGCTTGCCCTGCGCGTCCAGCCAGCCCAGTTCGTAGGCATGCCAGCGGTCGAGGCCGAAGAACGGCAGCGGCGCGGTCTCCAGGCCGATCTCGGCACGGCCGCCGGCGCGGGGAATGGGGAACAGCAGCGCGGGATCGTACTGCGAGGGATACGCGACTTCGCGGCCGAGACTGGAATCCTGGGGGGTGTTCATGCCGGCCAGTGTAGCGGGCGCGGTGTGGCTGGCAGGTGTATGGGGCCGGGATTGGGATTCGGGATTGGCAAAAGCGGCGCGGTGCGAACTCCGGCTCGGCCAGCCCACCCGAATCAAGAAATCGCCAGGGTTTGCACGCTCTCCCCACCACCCTTCCCGCTTTTACGACTCCCCAATCCCAACCCCCAATCACGGCTTCATCGCCAGATAATCCAGCAACACCTGCAGCAGCGCGCGCAGGCCCACGTCCAGGGCCGATTCGTCGAGCAGGAACTGCGGCGAGTGGTTGCTCGGCACGGTCGCCGGATCGATGCCGGGGCCGGTGGCGCCGACGAAGAAGAACATCGACGGCACCTGCTGCGCGTAGAACGAGAAGTCTTCCGCGCCCATCTGCAGCGGCGGCTCGTAGACGTTGCCGGCGCCGACCACCGCCTGCAGGCTGGGCAGCCGGGGCGTTGACCGTGGCCGGGTTGCCGTCCTGGTCGGGCACGTGCGCCTCGGCCTTGGCGCCGTGCGCGGCGGCGGTGTGCTCGGCGACGGTCTTCAGGTCGGCGAAGATCTGCTGGCGCATGGCGTCGTCGAAGGTGCGGATGGTGCCGACCATCTCCACCTCGTCGGGAATGATGTTGTAGCGGATGCCGCCCTTGATCGCGCCGAAACTGAGCACCGCCGGCTGCCTGGAAATGTTGGCGCGGCGGCTGACCACGGTCTGCGCCGCGCCGATCAGGTCGGCGCTGGCCACGATCGGGTCGATCCCGTTCCACGGCGCCGAGCCGTGGGTCTGGCGGCCGATCACCTTGATGCTGAAGCGGTCCGAGGCGGCCATCAGCGGGCCGCCGCGCAGGGCGATCTTCGGCCCCGGCAGCGCGCCCTTGATGATCGCCACCACGCCGTGGTGGGCGATCCCGGTCTGCGGCTTCAGGCCCAGCGCGCGTAGCCGCTCGGCGACCTCGGCCGCGGTGCGCTGCTCGCGGTTGGACAGTTCCGGGTGCTGGTGGAAGTCGCGCCGCCATTGGACCACCTTGGGCTGCAGCCTGGCCGCCGCAGCCGCCACGTCCGGACGTTCGGCGGACTCGGCGCAGGCCAGCGCGTGGACGGCGAGCAGCAGCGCAGACGGCAGACGGGGCGGGCGCGGCGTGGAAATCTCCAATCCGGTGTTGTGTGGCGTTCAATCAATGTATTGCATTCACTACAGGCCGGCTCCGCGGCGCGGCGAAAAAATCCTTAGCAATCCGTGTCAACCGATCCGCCGCCGGTGCGTTGCCGCTATCAGCGCCAATAGCCGCGCGTGCACGTCCCCCTCTCTTAAGTCATGGTCCAATCGCAACGTGCCGGCGATATGCTTCACCGCTTGTCGCACCAGCCACTGCGGGAGGGTCCCCTACCCCGCCTCGCCACAGGAGTTCCCCCGGATGTCGCGTTTCTGGAAGATTGGGCTGCTGATCGTCGCAGCGGTGGTCGTGGTGCTGGTGGGCGCGCATTTCCTGCGCAGCGGACACGGCCATGGCCGCGGCGGCGCGGCGGCGGGCGGCGATGGCGACGACAGCACGCCGATCCCGGTGACGGTGGTCGCCGCCGGCAGCCAGACGGTGCCGATCTACGCCACCTCCACCGGCACGGTGACCGCGCTGGCCACGGTCACGGTCAATCCGCAGGTGAGCGGGCAGCTGATGAGCCTGAACTTCCGCGAAGGCCAGGAAGTGAAGAAGGGCGAGCTGCTGGCGCAGATCGACCCGCGCTCGCTGCAGGCCAGCTACGACGAGGCGGCAGCGAGCAAGCGCCAGAACCAGGCGTTGCTGGCCACTGCCCGCTCCACCTTCCAGCGCTCCGATGCGCCGGCCTACCGCCAGTACGTGGCCAGGACCGACCTGGACACGCAGCGCAACCAGGTAGCGCAGTACGAGGCGGCGGTCGCCGCCAACGACGCAGCGATGCGCGCGGCGCAGGTGCAGTTGCAGTACACCCGCATCCTGGCCCCGATCGACGGTATCACCGGCCTACGCGGCGTGGACGTGGGCAACATCGTCAGCACCAGCAGCAGCATCGTCACCATCACCCAGATCCATCCGATCTACGTGGTCTTCAACCTGGCCGAGCGCGAGCTGCAGGGCCTGCGCGAGGCACAGGCGGCCGGACCGCTGACGGTGGCGGCGCTGGACCGCACCGACGCGCACGTGATCGCCGGCGACGGCCGGGTCGACGTGATCGACAACCAGATCAGCAGCGACACCGGCACCTTCAAGGTCCGCGCCGCGTTCCCCAACCCCGGCAACGCGCTGTGGCCGGGCCAGTTCGTCAACGTGCGGCTGACCCTGCGCACGCTGGCCAGCGGCGTGGTGGTGCCGACCCAGGCGGTGCAGCGCGGCCCCGACGGCGACTACGTGTACGCGGTGCAGGGCGACAACACGGTCAAGATGCAGACGGTCAGGCAGGGCGTGGAAGTGGGCGACAGCCAGGTGCAGCTGGAGCAGGGCCTGAAGGCAGGCGAGCGGGTGGTCACCGAGGGCCAGTTCCGGCTCAAGCCGGGCAGCAAGGTCACTCCGCTGAAGCCGGGCGAAGCCCCGCCGCAGCCGACCGAAG
>NZ_CAPJ01000481.1 GCF_000331775.1 Xanthomonas translucens pv. translucens DSM 18974 | reverse complement strand
CCTGCTGGCGGACGGCCCCATGGACGAAGACCGGCTCGACCAGGCCATGGACGACTGGCGCAGCGCCGCGCGCAGCCTGGCCAAGCGCGACTTCGCCGAACGCATCGCGGTGCCGGCCAGCAGCGCGGCGCCGCAGCCGCAGCCCGGCCCCAGCCCGAACGACGAACAGCAGGCCGCGATCGACGCCGTCGTCGCCGCGCCAGGCTTCGCCCCGTTCCTGCTCGACGGGGTCACCGGCAGCGGCAAGACCGAGGTCTACCTGCAGGCCATCGCCGCCTGCCTGGCGCGCGGCCGCCAGGCGCTGGTGCTGGTGCCGGAGATCGGCCTGACCCCGCAGACCCTGGCGCGGTTCCGCGCGCGCCTGGGCGTGCCGGTGCACGCGCTGCATTCCGGACTCACCGACAACGAGCGCGCGCGGGTCTGGGCCGCGGCCTGGCGCGGCGAGGCGCGGGTGGTGGTCGGCACCCGCTCGGCGGTGTTCGTGCCGCTGCCGCAGGCCGGGCTGATCGTGATCGACGAGGAACACGACGGCAGCTACAAGCAGCAGGACGGCATCCGCTACCACGCCCGCGACTTCGCCCTGGTGCGCGGCAAGGCGCTGGACGTGCCGGTGCTGCTGGGCAGCGCCACGCCGTCGCTGGAAAGCCTGCACAACGCCGCCAGCGGCCGCTACGCGCACCTGCGCCTGACCCGCCGCGCCGGCGCAGCGCGGCCGCCGACGGTGCGCGTGCTCGACGTGCGCAAGCGCCCGCTGCAGGACGGCCTGTCGCCGGAGGTGCTGGCCGGGATCGGCAGCGCGCTTGCCGACGGCGGCCAGGTGCTGGTGTTCAAGAACCGCCGCGGCTACGCGCCGGTGCTGCTGTGCCACGACTGCGGCTGGACCGCGCCATGCCAGCGCTGCAGCACCCCGCTGCACGCCACGCCGATGACCGTGCATGCCGGCGGCCGGCGCCTGCAATGCCACCACTGCGGCGCGCGCCAGCCGGCACCACTGGCCTGCCCGGACTGCGGCAGCCTGGCGCTGCAGCCGCAGGGCATCGGCACCGAGCGCCTGGAAGAACGCCTGCTGCAAGCCTTCCCCGACGTCCCCGTGCTGCGCATCGATCGCGGCACCACCCAGCGCCGCGACGCGCTGGAGACGCAGCTGGCCACGCTCGGCACCGCACCGGGAATCCTGGTCGGCACGCAGATCCTGGCCAAGGGCCACGACCTGCCGCAGCTGACCCGGGTGGTGGTGGTCGGCATCGACGAAGGCCTGTTCTCGGCCGACTTCCGCGCCAGCGAGAAACTGGCGCAGCAGCTGATCCAGGTCGCCGGCCGCGCCGGCCGCGCCGCGCGCCCGGGCGAGGTGTGGCTGCAGACCCACCATCCTGGCCATGCCCTGCTGCAGACCCTGGTGCACGGCGGCTACCACGCCTTCGCCGAGGCCGAACTGGCGCAGCGCGAAGCGGCCGGCTTCCCGCCGTTCGCCTATCTGGCGCTGCTGCGCGCCGAGGCCAAGCAGGTCGAACACGCCAACGCCTTCCTCAGCGCGGTGCGCGCGCTGCTGCCGGAGCAGGCCGACGTGCAACGCTTCGGGCCGATGCCGGCGCCGATGCCGCGCCGCGCCGGTTTTCAGCGCACCCAGTTGCTGCTGTCGGCGGCGACGCGGCGCGCGCTGCATGCGGTGCTGGACGCGGCGGTGCCGGCGATCTATGCGCTGCCGCAGGCGCGGCGGGTGCGCTGGTCGCTGGATGTGGACCCGCAGGATCTGTACTGAGCCGGACGCGTTCTCAGCGCGGCACAGCCAGCGCTTCCAGCAGCTGAGCGCGCAACGCGACCGCATCGCCTGCTTCCACGCAACGCCACGCGCCAGCATCCGCGCCCAAGCCGCAGGCCGAGGTAGCGATCACCGGCTTGCCCAGCGCCAACGCCAACCGCAGGTCGCCCAGGCGCGACGGCGTCGCCGCGGCGGGCGAAATCAAGAGGCCGATCCGTCGCTGCCGCTCGTATTCCCATGCGCCCTCCGCATCCCTGCCTGCGCCTGCCATCGCGCTACTATAGGGCCATGCCGTTCCAGCCCCCAGTTCCTGCACGGCGCCGCGACCGCCGCGTGCATCACGGCGCTGCATTGCGCGGCGTGCGTGCAGCGTCCGGCCGTCGCCTGCGTGCCGACAGCCGCTTGCGCCTCGCCTTTGCGTCCACCTGGAGTCCTGCATGGCTAACGCACCCGTGCCGCACCTGATTGTGGTCGGCGGCGGTTTCGCTGGGCTGTGGGCCACCCGCGCGCTGGCCAAGGCACCGCTGCGCATCACCCTGATCGACCGCCGCAACCACCACCTGTTCCAGCCGCTGCTGTACCAGGTCGCCACCGCCGGCCTGTCGTCGCCGGACATCGCCGCGCCGCTGCGGCAGATCCTGCGCAAGCAGGACAACGTGGCAGTGCGCCTGGGCGAAGTGCTGCGCCTGGACAAGCAAGCGCGGCAGGTGCACCTGGCCGGCGGCGAGACGCTGGACTACGACTACCTGCTGGTCGCCACCGGCGCCACCCATGCCTACTTCGGCCACGACGAATGGGCCAGGCACGCGCCCGGCCTGAAGACCCTGGACGACGCGCTGCACCTGCGCCGCCACCTGCTGCTGGCGTTCGAGCGCGCCGAAGCCGAGAGCGACCCGGCCGCGCGCGCGGCCTGGCTCAGCTTCGCCATCGTCGGCGGCGGCCCGACCGGGGTGGAACTGGCCGGCACCCTGGCCGAGATCGCACGGCATACGCTCAAGCACGAATTCCGCCGCATCGATCCCGCGCAGGCCAAGGTGCGGCTGATCGAAGCCGGCCCGCGCGTGCTCGCCTCGTTCCCGGAGCGGCTGTCGGCCAAGGCGCAGAAACAGCTGGAAAAACTCGGCGTGGACGTGCTGACCGGTGTGCCGGTGGCCGACATCGACGCCAGCGGCTACCGCCTTGGCAGCACCTTCGTGCCCGCACGCACCGTGGTCTGGGCCGCCGGCGTGGCCGCCTCGCCGCTGGGGCGAACCCTGGACGTGCCGCTGGACCGCAGCGGCCGGGTGCAGGTGCAGCCGGATCTGAGCATCCCCGGGCATCCGGAGGTGTTCGTCGCCGGCGACCTGGCCGCGCTGCAGCAGGCCGACGGCAAGCCGGTACCCGGGGTGGCGCCGGCGGCCAAGCAGATGGGCCGGCACGTCGCCGAAAACCTGGCGAAGCGGCTGCGCGGCGAACCCGGCGACGCACCGTTCCGCTATGCCGACTACGGCAACCTGGCCACCATCGGGCGCATGGCCGCGATCGTGCACCTGGGCCGTCTGCAGCTGTCCGGCCTGCTGGCCTGGTGGTTCTGGCTGGCGGCGCACGTGTTCTTCCTGATCGGCTTCCGCAACCGCCTGGTGGTGCTGCTCAACTGGGCCTGGGCGTACTGGAGCTACCAGCGCGCGGCGCGCATCATCCTCGGCGACGACGCGCGCGCGGCCGAACCTGCGCCGGCCGCACCGGAGCCGCCGGCGGCCGCGTGACACCCTGCGGCAGGGCTGCGATCCAGCCGCCCTTTGCCACGTTGCAGTGCCGTCTTGGCGACCTTCCTGTTCCTGCTCGACCTGCTCGGCATGCTCAGTGGCATCGGCGGCGGCATCGTCCATGACCTGCTGGTGGCGCGCACGCCGGTGGTGCTGCAGGCCGAGCTGTACGCAGTGGCGGCCTTGCTCGGCGGCGGCGTGGTCGCCGCGGCGCATGCGCTGCACCTGCCGCAGCCGTGGGGAGTCGCGATCGGCGCCACGCTGTGCTTGGGCCTGCGCTTCGTGGCGATCCGCTACGGCTGGCACCTGCCGGTGGCGCGGCCGCCGGAGCAGTGAACCCGGCAGCTGACCGCACCACACGTGGCGGTTGCGCGCGTCCGCATCCGCAAATCTGCGCAAGCATCGGCCCAACGAAAAAGGCCCGGAAAACCCGGGCCTTTTTGCTTCGCTGATCGATCACACGCACATGGTCGCACCCCTCACGCCACGAACAACGCCTTCATCTTCTTCAGCGCGTTGGCTTCGATCTGGCGGATGCGCTCGGCGGACACGCCGTACTCGTCGGCCAGCTCCTGCAGCGTGATCTTGCTGTCGGCATCCAGCCAGCGGCGCTTGATGATGTCACGCGAACGCGCATCCAGTTCGGCCAAGCCTTCGCGCAGCAGCTGCAGCTGGTTATCCTCGCTGTCGGCGCGCTCGTAGGCCTGCGAGGGATCTTCCTCAGCGGCCATCAGGTAGGCAGCCGGCGACGGCGGCGCGTGATCGTCGTCGTCGTCGGACGGCGCGTCGAAACCGATGTCGCGACCGGACAGGCGCGACTCCATCTCCAACACCTCGCGCTCGGACACGTTGAGGTCCTTGGCGACCGCGGTCACTTCCGCCGCGTTCATCCAGCCCAGGCGGGTCTTGGACTTGCGCAGGTTGAAGAACAGCTTGCGCTGCGCCTTGGTCGTGGCGACCTTGACAATGCGCCAGTTCTTCAGGATGTACTCGTGCATTTCGGCACGGATCCAGTGCACCGCGAAGCTGACCAGGCGCACGCCCATTTCCGGGTCGAAGCGCTTGACCGCCTTCATCAGGCCGATGTTACCTTCCTGGATCAGGTCGCCCAGCGGCAGGCCGTAGCCGTTGTAGCCGCGGGCCACGTGGACCACGAAGCGCAGATGCGAATGGACCAGTTCGCGGGCCGCATCCAGGTCCTCCTGGTCGCGATAACGCACCGCCAGCGCACGCTCCTCTTCGGAGGTCAGCACCGGGATCTGGTGCACGGCGCCGATATAGGCATCCAGCGAACCGAGCGGACTGGGGATCGGAAGATTGTTGGCCACCAGCGCGGTGGCAGGGATGGTCTGGCTCATAGGGCTCATCTTAGCAGTCAACTAACTGGACTGCTGGGTACAGTAAAAAGTTCCTGCGTTCTATTCATGCAACATTGGACTCAGGGAACGGACTGTGACAGAAGCCTGTGGAACACTGGGAAGGGCAGGCGTAACCGGTTACGAGCGCCAAAATTAGCACCGCGCCTGCGAAATTTGCGTACACGCGGCGCACCTCGGGTACCGCCGTCGAACCACGGTTCAGCCGCCGCCCGCCGCGTCCAGCGCAGCGCGCGGCGGCAGGCTCCAGTCGATCGGCGTGGCGCCGCGGCGACGCAGGTAGTCGTTGGCCGCGGAGAAGTGCTTGCAGCCCAGGAAGCCGCGGTGCGCCGACAGCGGCGAGGGATGCGGCGCCTTCAGCACGCGGTGGCGGCGGGTGTCGATGACCTTGCCCTTGGCCTGGGCATAGCTGCCCCACAGCAGGAACACCAGGCCTTCGCGCTCGCGGTTCAGGGTGTCCACCACATGGTCGGTGAAGCCCTCCCAGCCCTTGCCCTGGTGCGCGCCGGCACGGCCTTCCTCGACCGTCAGCACCGCGTTGAGCAGCAGCACGCCGCGCTGCGCCCACGGCAGCAGGCAGCCGTGATCGGGACGGCGGATGCCCAGGTCGTCCTCGATCTCCTTGTAGATGTTCAGCAGCGACGGCGGCACCGGCACCCCGGGCAGCACCGAGAAGCACAGCCCGTGCGCCTGGCCGTAGCCGTGGTACGGATCCTGGCCAAGGATCACCACTTCGACCCGGTCAAACGGGGTCGCGTCGAATGCGGCGAAGATCTGCCGCCCGGGCGGAAACACGCGTGCGCCGGCCGCCTTGCGCTGGCGCAGGAACGCGGCCAGTTCGCGCATTTCCGGGCGCAGCAGCCAGTCGCCGATCTGCGCCTTCCACGAGGGTTCCAGCTGGATCCGGGTGTCGTCTTCGCTACTCATGCAGGGTCGGTGGATGTGTCGGTCAGAAGGTCACGGCATTGTCGCTGAGCTTGGCCAGGCGCAGCTGGAACAGCACCTTGGTGACCAGCAGGCGCTCCTCGATCGGCTTTTGCACCAGGTCGTTGGCGCCGGCGCGCAGCAGCTCGGACTGGTTGTGCGGGTTGCTGTCGCCGGTCATCACCAGCACCGGCATGCGCCGCTTGCCGTAAGCGAAGTCGATGCGGATGCGCTGCACCAAGTCGCGGCCGTTGAGTTCGCCCTTCAGGGTCACGTCGGTCAGCACCAGGTCGATGCGGCGGGTGGTGCGGCCCAGCGATTCGGCGGTGAGCAGCGCGAACGCGTCCTCGGCGGTCAGCACGTGCACCACGTGCAGTTCCTGGCGCTCGAGCATGCGCTTGGTCGCCTCGGCCACCACCCGGCTATCCTCGACATAGAGGATGGTGGCGCCGACCACCGGCTGCGGTTGCACGTAGCCGCGGATGAAGGTCGCCAGCGCCTCGTGACCCAGCGCCTTGTCGAAATAGTCGGTGACGTATTCGGTGAAGCGGCGTTCGACCAGATGCTGCTGCGCATCGCCGGAAACCACGATCACCGGCACGTAGGCCTGGCCCGCGGCCTCGCGCACGCTGCGCGCCAGGGCCAGGCCGTCGCCGTCGGGCAGCGCCAGCGAGGTGGTGACCAGGTTCACCGGGCCGGCCTCCAGCGCCGCGCGCGCCTCGGCGATGCTGGCGCAGCCGACCACTACCACGTCCGGCAGTTCGCGGTGCAGCACATCGGCGATCAGCTTGCGCACCAGCTTGGAGCCGTCCACGACCATCACCCGCGGGGCATCGTTGATCAGGTGCTTGAGCTCGTGCCGGGACATGCACGCCTCAGGTATGGGTGGAACGCGTCTGGCGCAGGAAGTGGCCGGTCACCAGCCAGGCGCCGAGCCAGCCCAGCAGCAGGGTGCCGAGCAACACGAACCCCGAATGCAAGGCGTCCAGCCCGTGCAGCGCGAAATGGCTGCCGTAGCTATCGGCCAGTTCCGCCAGCGGCGGCCCCAGCGCCAGCCCGGACGCGGCGATCAGGCCCAGCGCCAGCACCCCGGCGCCGAAGCCGTACCAGGCGCCCAGGTACAGGAACGGGCGGCGGATGAAACCGTCGCTGGCGCCGAGCAACTGCAGCACGCCGATTTCCTCGCGCCGCGACTGGATGTCCAGGCGCACGGTGTTGCCGACCACCAGCGCCGCGCCGGCGCCGAGCAGCACCGACAGCACCTGCACCAGGCGTTCGCCGAAGCGCAACCAGCCGTCCAGGCGCTTGCGCCACAGCGCGTCGTGCTGGACCAGATCGGCCTGCGGCAGCGCGCTCAGCGCCGCCGCCAGCGGCGCGTCGTCGGCCGCGGCCGGGGTAACGATCAGCAGGGTCGGCAGCGGGTTGTCGTTG
Source organism: Xanthomonas translucens pv. translucens DSM 18974 (assembly GCF_000331775.1). Next base: position 1,400 of record NZ_CAPJ01000481.1, on the reverse strand, counting down.
AGCGCGTCCAGCGCATCGCCGAGCCCGGCGCTGTCGCGCAGCTCGGCCATGCCCTGCTCGGGCGTACGCAGCGCCACCGCGGCGACGTCGGCGCGGCCGCGCAGGGTCGTCGCCAGCGTATTGGCCGCGGCGGCATCGACGCCGGTCTTCAGGAACACATTGATGTCGCGCGACTGCTGCACGCTGCCGGCGAACTGCTTGAGGTTGTCCAGCGCGATCGACAGCCCAAGCGGCAACGCCAGGGCCAGCGCCATCACCGCCATCGTCAGCAACGTCGCCCACGGCTTGCGCATGGCCCGGCCGAGGCTGTAGACGATGCTGTGCAGGTGGTGGTCCCACCACACGCCCAGGCGCGAGGGCGCGGCGCCGCCGCCGGCATTGCGTGTACTCATTCGGCCAGGTCCTGCGGAGAGATGTCGTCGGCCAGGCGGCCGTGGTCCAGGATCAGCACGCGCTTGCGCATCTGCTTGAGCAGCGCCAGGTCGTGGCTGACCACCAGCACGCTGGTGCCGCGCGCCGGCAATTCGGCGAACAGCTGCATGATCTCGGCGGCCAGGGTCGGGTCGAGGTTGCCGGTGGGTTCGTCGGCGACCAGCAGGCGCGGCTCGGCGACCATCGCCCGGGCGATGCCCACGCGTTGCTGCTCGCCGGCCGACAGCTGCGACGGCAGCGCCTTCTCGCGATGGCCCAGGCCCATCCGCTCCAGTATCGAGCGCACGCGCTTGCCGATCTCGGCGCGGCGCGTGCCGCGCAGGATCAGCGGCAGCGCCACGTTCTCGGCGATGCTGCGGTCCATCAGCAGGCGGTGGTCCTGGTAGACGACGCCGACCTCGCGCCGGTGCAGCGGCACGCGCCGCCCGCGCACCTTCAGCAGGTTGCGCTCGCCGAACAGCACCGCCCCGCGCGACGGACGCTCGCTGAGATGGATCAATTTGAGCAAGGTGCTCTTGCCCGCCCCGGAATGGCCGGTGACGAACAGCATCTCGCCCTCCTCCACCTGGAAGCTGACATCCACCAGGGCCTCGTGGCCACCGGCGTACTGTTTGCTGACATTGTCGAACCGCAGAACGCTCATCCGGCGATTATGCCGGAGCGGCCCGGGTTTTCGTCCACCGTGCGTGCGCCGCGAACGGTGGAGCGCCGGTTCAGGAGCTGGACACCAGCGAACGCAGCTTGCGGCCGAGGCGGGTCAGGAACGAATCGTTCGCTGCAGCAGCCGGCGCGGCGGCACGCTCGCCCTGGCGCGCGGCCTTGACCTGCACCGGCTTGGTCGGCGCGTCACTGCTCGCGACGGCAGCAGCGCCCTCGGCCCCCTCGGCACCTTCCAGCGGACGCCCGCCGCGGCGACGCCGGCGCTTGCGCGGCGCGCGCTCGCCATCCACCGCAGGCGCGCCTCCGGC
>NZ_CAPJ01000482.1 GCF_000331775.1 Xanthomonas translucens pv. translucens DSM 18974 | reverse complement strand
ATCGCGCAACTGCGCCAGCGCCTGCAGCCGCTCCGGCGGCAGCTCGCGCAGATGCTGCTGCGCTGCGTCGGCCAGCGCGCGCCAGCCAGCGGCATCCGGCTGCCCGCCGACATCGCGCGGGCAGGCCCGCGCCAGCGCCTGCTGGTAGTCCTGGGTGGATTGATTCAACACCTGCGCCGCGGTCGGCTCGTCCAACCCGGCCACGATCCGCAGCAGCAGCGCCAGGCGATCGGCGGCGGTCAGCTTGCCCAGGTGCGCCAGCGGCAGGGGCCAGCCGCTGCGGGCGGCGGTCACGATCTGGCGCAGCGACGGGACAGCCGCGAGCAGTTTCCAGAAGTGCAGCGGCCAGTCGGCCATCGGCAGGGTCGCCGCATGGCTGCGGAACGCGCGCATCGCCGCGGCCAGCGCCGGCGTGCCGCGCTCGACGCTGCCGCTCTGCAACTCGGCCAGCACCGCGGCACGGCGTTCGATGCCGCGCAGGAAGGCGGCCAGGGCGGGGGTGCGGCCGCGCCGTCGGAGGGGGGCGCGGCGGTCATCGGAACTCCATCATCGGCGCGATGATAGCGAGGCCGCCGCCGCGCCGCGCGCTTGACAACGGCGCGCCGATCGGCTGCTTCAGGCGCCAGCCGGGCAGATCGCGGCGGCGGGTTGTGCACAAGCCGCGGCAGGTACGTCCAGCGTCTCCTGTCAAGCCCCCGCAAAATCATGTTGCAGCCATGTTTCACGGCTAAGTGACTGTTATCAAATGGATTTATTGGAGTGGCGCTTTTTTGTCCAACTTGTGGCAGAGGCTTGTGAATCCGTCTTCACGGCGTGGAGCATCCCTTTCATGCACAGCTTTATCCACAGCGGGTGTGGATAAAATCGATTCTCCAAGCGGGGCAGCTATTTACGACTTGTTTATCACTTTACGAGCAGCTATCGCCTGCAACTGGCGCTCCTCGCCGACCCCGCCGAGGGCGCACTGGCCCCCGTCCCCCGGCCGTTAAACTAGGACCGATGCCGTCCCCTGCCACCACCCTCCGCGTCGCCCTGCCGCTGCCGCTGCCGCAGCTATTCGACTACCTGCCGCCGCCCGGCGCCGGCGCCGGCGCTGGCGACATCGGCCGCCGCCTGCGGGTGCCGTTCGGCAACCGCGAGCTGAGCGGGGTGGTCGCCGCGCTCGGCCAGGTCGCCGACAGCGAGGGCCTGCGCGCGGCGCTGGCCTGGCTGGACCCGCTGCCGC
>NZ_CAPJ01000483.1 GCF_000331775.1 Xanthomonas translucens pv. translucens DSM 18974 | reverse complement strand
GCCGCCGGCGCGGCAGCGCGGCGAACTGGACCCGCAGCTGCTGGCTGCGCTCGACGGCATGGTCGATGGGCAGACCGGCGGCCTGGCCCAGCCCACCCCGATCCGCGATGCGCTCAGCGGCGAGATCCTGCGCGCCTGAGCGCGTTGCCGATCCCCGTCCGGCCCGGCTTTCCCTGGCCGGCGAAGGCGCGCAAGATGCGCGCATGCCCGCGCTCCTCCGCCCTGCCCTGCTCCTGACCGCGCTGCTGCCGCTGGCGGGCAGCGCCTGGGCGCAAACTAGGCAGACCACCGGCAGCGATGGCGCGCAGGGGTCGGTGCGCATCTACCGCTGCGTCGGCAGCGCCGGCGCGGTCAGCCTGCAGAACGCGCCCTGCGAGAACGCGCACCAGCAGCAGGTGCTGGACATGCAGCGCCCGCGCGATCCGCCGCCACGCCCGACCACCACGCTCAGCACCGATCCGGCGCGCGACGCGGCAGCGCCAGCGGCGCTGCCGCAGCGTGAGATCCGCATCGTCAGCGTGCAGCCGCCGCAGCCGATGTACGAATGCGTGACCAGCGAGGGCCAGCGCTATACCAGCGACGACAACGAAGGCAATCCGCGCTGGGTGCCGCTGTGGGCCATCGGCTATGCCGGTGGCGACGGCGGCGGCGGCCATCGCCACGGCCACGGCGACGACGGCGGCCGCCCGCGCCCGCCGCAGCCGGTATATACCGGCGCTGGCGTGGTGGTGCCGGCCGGCAGCACGCTGATCCGCGACACCTGCAACGCCCTGCCGGCGCAGGAAGTGTGCGCGCGCCTGGCCGACCGCCGCTGGGAACTGATCCGCCGCTACAACAGCGCGCTGCAGAGCGAGCGCCGCGCACTGGAAACCGAGCAGCGCGGCATCGACGCGCGCCTGGACCGCGACTGCGGCGGCAGCTGAGATGCGCAGCGCGCTCTGTCTCGCGGCGCTGCTGGCCGGCGCCGGCGCCGCGCATGCGGAACAGGTGGTGTTCTATCGCTGCACCGATGCGCACGACAACCTGACCGTGCAGAACCAGCCGTGCCCCAAGGGCATGCGCCAGCAGAAGAAGATCATGCAGGGCGTCGGCCGGGCGCCAGCACAGGGACACGCTGCCGCGCCAGTTGCACCCGCCGCGCAGGTCCCCGTACCCGCAGCGGTGCGCGTCGCCGCGCCGCCCGATCCGCCGACAGCGCCGACACCGCCGGCGAACGCTGCGCCGCGCCTGCCGCCACCGCCGCTGTACGCCTGCACCACCTATGCGCAGCAAGGCTACATCGGCGAAGTCGCCGAGCCCGCACCGCGCTGCGTTCCCTTGCGCACCATGGGCCTGGACGGCAGCCCCGACAGGACCGGCGGCAGCGCCTGCGAAGTGCTCCGCGACCGCTGCGAGGGGCTGCCCGAAGCCGGCGCCTGCGACGCCTGGAAAACCTATGTGGCCGAAGCCGAAACGCACTGGCGCTTCGCCACGCCCGAAGACGCCGAGCCGCTGCGGCAGGAATTCCTGCGTCGCCAGCAATTGCTGCAGGCGAGCAGCTGCGGCGCGCCGGATTAGGCGCATGCCCCCACGGATGTTCGATCCGACACTCGCCCCGTATTCGACCATGCCCTGCCTGTATCCGATCATGCCCCTGTAGGAGCGGCTTCAGCCGCGACAGGCATTGTCAGCAAAACGTCGCGGCTGAAGCCGCTCCTACAGGGCTTGGCCGGCACTCGCAGTCTAGCGGCGCCCTAGAACCCGTAACGCAAAAACCCGCCGTCCACCGCGATGCATTCGCCGGTGATGTAGCTGGCCGCAGGCAGGCACAGGAAACCGACCGCGGCCGCCACTTCCTGCGGCTCGCCGATCCGGCGCATCGGCGTGCGCTCGATCACCTGCTCGTAGTAGTCCGGATCCGACAGCGGCCCGGACGTGCGGCGGGTGCGGATGTACCACGGCGCCACCGCATTGACCCGGATCCCGTCCTCGGCCCATTCGGCGGCCAGGTTGCGGGTCAGCTGGTGCAGCGCGGCCTTGGTCATGCCGTACGGCGCGCCGCTGCGCACGTGAGTCACTCCCGACACGCTGCCGACGTTGACGATCGCCGCGGACGCGTGCTGCGCCAGCAACGGATGCGCATAGCGCGATAGCTCGAACGCCGAAAACAGGTTGGTCTCGAAGATGCCGCGCCACTCGTCTTCGGTGTAGTCCACCGCGGCCTTGCTGACGTTGCCGCCGGCGTTGTTGATCAGCAGGTGCAGGCCGTCGGCGTGGTCCTCGACCCAGTCCAAGATCTCGCGCCGGTCCTCGTCGTCGGCCACATCCGCGGCCAGCGCCAGGATGCGGCGCTCGGGATAGGCATCGGCCAGTTCGTCGCGCGCCGCTTCCAGCGCATCGATGTCGCGCGCCACCAGCATCAGCTCGGCGCCGAAGCCGAGCAACTCGCGCGCGATCGCCAGGCCGATGCCGGCGCTGGCGCCGGTGATCAATGCGGTCTGTCCGTCCAGCCGCCAACGTTGCTGCATCGTCCTGCCTGTCTGCGCCGGGGTGGGCGTAGGATAACCCCCACGCTCAACGAGGTCGCCCCTATGCACCGTTCATTGCGCTTGCTGACGTTGGCACTCTCGCTGCTGGCCGCGCTCGCCGCGTGCAAGCCCACGCCACCGAAACCGCCAGACACACCGCCCGAACCGCAGGCCGACGCGCTGCGCGCGGCGATCGCGCAACCGCTGGACCGCGCCAGGCAGGCGCAACTCGGCACCGAGCAGGCCGCGGCCGCGCACAACGCCGCGATCGACGCCGCCACCGGAAAATAAAAACGCCGGCATCGGCCGGCGTTGTGCGTTGCCTGCAGCGCGCCCGCCGGATGGCGAGCGCGCCTCACGCCTGCATCAGAAGCCGCAGAAGCAGTAGGCCAGCGCCTTGACCGGGGTCCCGTCGCGCTTGTCGGTGGCGTCCTGCACGAAGCGCAGCTGGGTATCCAGCTCCGGCATGCTGCGCGCCAGCACGGCGTGCGCCAGCGCCGAATCGCCCAGCATCCACGCGCCCATGCGGCTGCCGGCGAACCCGTTGACGAACTGCGCGAACGGCGTGGCCGGCTTCTCGATGTAGCGCACGCGGTACTTGTCGCGATCGCCCAGCTTGGCCCGCGCGGCGGCATCGGCCACCGCGTCCTTGAAGCCACCGAACGCGTCCACCAGGCCGCGTTCCTTGGCCTGCGCACCGCTCCACACGCGCCCGCGCGCGACCTGGTCGATCGCCTCGACCGGCTTGTTGCGCGCCTGCGCGACCTTGCCGGTGAAGTCGGCGTAGCCCTTGTTGATCACCGACTGGATCACCTGCCCGACCACCGGATCCATCGGCCGGGTGACATCGAACGCCCCGGCGAAACGGGTGGTGCCGACGCCGTCGGTATGCACGCCGATCTTGTCCAGGCTGCGGGTCAGGTTGGGGATCATGCCGAAGATGCCGATCGAGCCGGTGATCGTCGACGGGTCGGCATAGATGCGGTCGGCGTTCATGCTGATCCAGTAGCCGCCGGACGCGGCCAGGTCGCCCATCGACACCACCACCGGCTTGCCGGCCGCCTTCAGCGCCACCACCTCGCGGCGGATCTGCTCGGAGGCGAACACTTCGCCGCCCGGCGAATCCACGCGCAGCACCACCGCCTTGACCGCCTCGTCGTCGCGCGCGTCGCGCAGCAGCGCCGCGGTCGACTCGCCGCCGATGCGCCCGGCCGGCTGCTCGCCGCCGCTGATCTCGCCCGCGGCGACCACCACCGCCACCTGCGGCCGCGAATCCACCGGCGAATGGCGCAGATCCAGCTGCTGCAGATAGGCATCCAGGTTGACGTTGCGGAAGCCGGTATCGGCATCGTCGTCGGCGACGCCGCGCTTGGTCAGCAGTTCCTCGACCTCCTCGCGGGTCTTCAGGCCGTCCACCAGCTTCTGCTGCAGCGCGAACTTGGCCATGTCGCCGCCGGCTGCGGCGATGCCTTCGGGCATCGTGTCGATGCCGGCAGAGATCTGCGCGGGCGCCAGCTTGCGCGCCTTGGCGATGTCGGCCACATAGCGCTGCCACACGTCGTTCATCCAGAACAGGTCGGCTTCCTTGGACGCCGGCGAGGCCGCGTCGAGCACGTACGGTTCGGCCGCGGACTTGAACTCGCCGACCTTGAACAGGTGCACGTCCACGCCGAGCTTGTCCTGCAGGCCTTCGCGGAAGTACTGGCGGTAACGGCCCAGGCCTTCCAGCACCACCGAGCCCATCGGGTCCAGGTAGACCTCGTTGGCCTGCGCGGCCAGCAGGTACTGCGCCTGGCTCAGGCTGTCGCTGTAGGCCACGACCTGCTTGCCGGAAGCGCGCAGGTCCTGCAGCGCCGCGGACACTTCGCGCATCGAGGCGAAACCGCTGGGCTGCAGCTTGTCCAGGCGCAGCGCCACGCGCTCGATCTTCGGATCGGTCTTGGCCGCTTCCAGCGCGCGGATCAGATCGCGCAGCTGGATCTCCTCGGCGCCCTTGTCGCCCATGGCTTTGGTCAGCGCGCGGCTGACCGGATCGGCGCTGAACTGCTCGACCAGGGTGCCTTCCGGCGCGATCAGCAGCGTAGTGCGGTCGCGCAGCGCCTTGGCGCCGTCGCCACGCGCCATCGCAAACACGATCGCCAACAGGAGCAGCAGCAGGAAGCCGAAGAACACCAGGTTCAGGATCAGCCGGCGAGTGAAGTTCATCACATCCCATAGGCCAACGAAGAAGCTGGCGATGGGGCTGCGACGCACGGGTTGGTTCATGGAAAAACTCCGGAAGGAAGGTCTTGCGCGCGTGCAGCATACCGGCTGTGCCGGCGCCGCACATGCGCCTGAAGTCAGGGGTCAGGGCGCCGCAGCGGCAAGCAGGCGCCCGCTGCTGAGCCGGAAGCGCGCGGCCATCATCACCGCCGCCGCGCTCAGGCCCAGGATCAGCCCGATCCACATGCCCTGCGGTCCCCAGCCCAACCACAGGCCGAGCCCGGCGCCCAGCGGCATGCCCAGGCCCCAGTAGGAACACAGCGCCAGCAGCATCGGCACGCGGGTGTCGTTGAGCCCGCGCAGCGCGCCGGCCGACAGCACCTGCACCCCGTCGGGGAACTGGAACGCAGCCGCGTACAGCAGCAGCGTGGACGCCAACCCGGCCACCGCGATGTCGCGGGTATAGACGCCGACGATGGCGTCGTGGCCGAACAGCAGCACCAGGGCCGACAACGCCTGGGTACCGAGCACGATGCTATAGCCAGCCCAGGCCGCGCCGCGCACGCCGACCGCATCGCCGCCACCGGCGGCGCGCCCGACCCGCACCGTGGTCGCCTCGGCCACGCCCATCGGCACCATGAAGCACAGCTGCGCCACGTTGATCGCGATCTGGTGTGCGGCCGCCGGCACTTCGCCCAGCCGCGCGATCAGCAGCGCGGTGACGATGAACAGCCCGCCCTCCATCAGGATGGTGATGCCGATCGGCAGCCCGGTCTTCAGCAACCCGCCGATCGCGCGCAGGTCCGGCGCCTCGAAGCTCGCGAACAGGCGCAACGGCGCGAAGCGCCTGGAACGCGCCAGGTAGATGGCAAAACACAGCGCCTGCAGCCACATCATGATCGCCGAGGCGATGCCCAGCCCGCCGGCGCCGCGCGCGCGCAGCCCGAACAGGCCGAAGGTCAGCACGTAACCCAGCGGCGCCAGCACCAGCAGCCCGCCGAAGCCGAGCAGCATGGTCGGCAGCGTCCAGTGCATGCCCTCGCTGAGATAGCGCATGCAGAAGTACAGCACCATCGCCGGTACGCCCCAGCGGATCGCATGCAGGAAATCGCGCGCGCCGGGCACGATCTCCGCAGCGATGCCCAGTTGCGGCAACGCCATCGGCATCACGCTCAGGAACGCGAACATCAGCACGCCCAGGCCCAGCGACAACCACAGCGCCTGGCGGAACATCGGCCCGATCTGCGCGTGGCGCTTGCCGCCATCGAGCTGCGACACCGACGCGGTCAACGCGATCAGGGTGCCGATCGGAATCATCATCGGCAGCCACAACAGCGCGGTGCCGACCGTCACCGAGGCCAGCGTGCGGGTGCCATGGTGGCCGGCGATCACGTTGTCGACGAAGCTGATCAGGCCGGCGGAGATATGCCCCAGGACCAGCGGCAGAGCGAGTTGCGCGGTACTGCGCAGTTCGCGGCCCCGGACCGAGGCCGGGGTGGAGGACGAAGACATTGCAAGACTCTGGCGATCCCGCCGACTGCGGCCGCGCAGGAAAGCGCCGGCGCCGGGTGGCGGAGGGGCGCTATTTTACCCTGCGCGGCTGCTCGGCGCAGGCTTTTGGACTCGGGACTCGGGACTCGGGACTCGGAGACGCTGCGCTCAGCGTGCGGCGCGCTGGCGCAGCCAGGCCGCGCGCGTGTCCGCGCCCTGCGCCAGCAACTCGCGGCGCAGCGTCGCGCGCTCCTGCGGCGGGGTGCGCTGCGCCAACAGCGCCAGGTGCTCGCGTTGTTCGGCCGGCAGCGTGCGCAGCAGGCCCAGCAGCGCCGCACGCTGCGCGTCGGGCACGTAGCCGAACAGCGGCTGCAACGCCCAGTACTCGCTGCCCAGTTCCGGTCCCAGCAACCAACCGTGGCGTTCCAGCGCATCCAGCGCGGCGAATTGCGCGCGCAGCGTGTGCTGCTGCTCCACCGGCAAGCCGGCGAAGGCGCTGGCCACTTGGCGCAGGCGCGCCTGCGCGGTGGCACCCAGCGCCTCCCAGGCGGCCTGGCGCTCGCGCAACTGCGCCGGGGTCAGCGCTGGCGGCGGGTCGGCCGCGGCGGCCTGTGCCGGCGCGGTGGCAACGCCACTGACCGGTTGCGCGGCGGCGGCTTCGGCGGCCTCCTGCGCGCTCAGTGCACTGCGCTCGATCCGGG
>NZ_CAPJ01000484.1 GCF_000331775.1 Xanthomonas translucens pv. translucens DSM 18974 | reverse complement strand
CCGAGCGCCTGGACCACGCCGGATGCCGCGGCCGCGACGCATTCGCCCTATGCCGCGCCCGCCGCCACGCTCGGCGAGGAACCGCGTTTCGTCGGCGACGGCGAGGTGGTGCAGGCCGGCTTCTGGAAGCGCACCGCCGCCTATCTGATCGACGGCATGCTGATCGGCATCGTCTCGCAGGTGATGCAGCTGGTGCTGATGCTGGGCTTCTTCGGCTTCAGCAGCCTGGGCAGCGGCAGCCCCGACTTCAGCACGCCCGGCGGCATCGTCATGCTGGTGCTGGTGTACCTGTTGCCGATGGCGATGTCGGCGCTGTACTTCGGCCTGTTCCATGCCTCGACCAAGCAGGCCACGCTGGGCAAGATGGCGATCGGCATCAAGGTGGTGCGTACCGACGGTAGCCGGATCAGCGTCGGCCGCGGCGTCGGCCGCTACTTCGGCTTCCTGCTGAGCAGCCTGACTCTGTTCATCGGCTTCCTGATGGCCGCCTTCACCGAGCGCAAGCAGGCCCTGCACGACATGCTCTGCGACACCCTGGTGGTGGACAAATGGGCCTATACCGACCATCCGCAATGGCAGCAGCGCAAGCTGGGCACGGTGACTGTGGTGATCCTGTCGCTGTTCGGCGTGCTGATGGTGGTGGTCCTGCTGGTGGTGCTGCTGCTGATCGGCGTGGCGGCCAGCGGTAGCTGGCACTGACGGCCGGGACTCGGGACCCGGAGAACGGAAGTCGGTAAAGCTTCGCCAGCTTGGGCATTTTCCGCCGTTGCGGGGCGGCGGCGCTTGACAGCCGGCGCCGGACATGTCCACTAATAAAAAGAGACGCAGCTGAACGCCCGGGGTACCTGCCCCGGGCGTCGGTCGCTCTGAACCACCGCAACGCTTCACTAACCGGAGCAATTGCGCCACCCTACCGCCCCCAGGGCGCCCGCCCCGCCCGTCGAAGCCCAGTCCGCCATGTCCAAGCACCTGCTCATCGTCGAATCGCCCGCCAAGGCCAAGACGATCAACAAATACCTCGGCAAGGACTTCCACGTCCTGGCCTCGTATGGGCACGTGCGCGACCTGATCCCGAAAGAAGGCGCGGTGGATCCCGACGACGGCTTCGCGATGCGCTACGCGCTGATCGAGAAGAACGAGAAGCACGTCGAGGCCATCGCCAAGGCCGCCAAGGTCGCCGACGACATCTATCTGGCGACCGACCCGGATCGCGAGGGCGAGGCGATCAGCTGGCACATCGCCGAGATCCTGAAAGAGCGCGGGCTGCTCAAGGACAAGCCGCTGCACCGGGTGGTGTTCACCGAAATCACCCCGCGCGCGATCAAGGAAGCGATGGCCAACCCGCGGCAGATCGCCGTGGACCTGGTCGATGCGCAGCAGGCGCGGCGCGCGCTGGACTACCTGGTCGGTTTCAACCTGTCGCCGGTGCTGTGGCGCAAGGTGCAGCGTGGCCTGTCCGCTGGCCGCGTGCAGTCGCCGGCGCTGCGCATGATCGTCGAGCGCGAGGAAGAGATCGAAGCCTTCGTCGCCCGCGAATACTGGAGCATCGGCGCCGACTGCCTGCATCCCTCGCAGCCGTTCGCGGCCAAGCTGGTCAAGCTCGACGGGCAGAAGTTCGAGCAGTTCACCATTACCGACGGCGACACCGCCGAAGCGGCGCGGATGCGCCTGCAGAAAGCCGCGCAGGGCGCGCTGCACGTCACCGACGTGGCCAGCAAGGAACGCAAGCGCCGCCCGGCGCCGCCGTTCACCACCTCCACGCTGCAGCAGGAGGCCTCGCGCAAGCTCGGCTTCACCACCAGCCGCACCATGCGCGTGGCGCAGAAGCTGTACGAAGGCGTGACCGTGGGCGACGAAGGCACGGTCGGCCTGATCAGCTACATGCGTACCGACTCGGTGAACCTGTCGCAAGACGCGCTGGCCGAGATTCGCGACGTGATCGCGCGCGACTTCGGCACCGGTGCGCTGCCGGACAAGCCGAACATGTACCAGACCAAGTCCAAGAACGCGCAGGAAGCGCACGAAGCGATCCGTCCGACCGCAGCGCTGCGCACCCCGGCGCAGATGGCCAAGTACCTGGACGACGACGGTCGGCGCCTGTACGAGCTGATCTGGAAGCGCGCGGTGGCCTGCCAGATGGTGCCGGCGACGATGAACACCGTGACCGTGGAACTGGCGGCGGGCAACGAGCACAGCTTCCGCGCCAGCGGCACCACGGTGATCGACCCGGGCTTCCTGGCCGTGTACGAGGAAGGCAAGGACCAGAAGGCGGCCGAGGACGAAGACGAAGGCCGCAAGCTGCCGCCGATGAAGCCCGGCGACCGCATCCCGCTCGACCGCATCCATACCGACCAGCATTTCACCGAGCCGCCGCCGCGCTTTTCGGAAGCCTCGCTGGTCAAGACGCTCGAGGAATACGGCATCGGCCGCCCGTCGACCTATGCCTCGATCATCCAGACCCTGCTGTTCCGCAAGTACGTGGAGCTGGACGCGCGCCGCTTCCGCCCGTCCGACGTGGGCCGCGCGGTCAGCAAGTTCCTGTCCGGCCACTTCACCCGCTACGTCGACTACGACTTCACCGCCAAGCTCGAGGACGAGCTGGACGCGGTGTCGCGCGGCGAGGAGGAATGGCGGCCGCTGATGGAGAAGTTCTGGGGCCCGTTCAAGGAACTGGTCGAGGAGAAGAAGGAATCGGTGGACCGCTCCGAGGCCACCGGCGCGCGCGAACTCGGCACCGACCCCAAGACGGGCAAACCGGTCAGCGTGCGCCTGGGCCGGTTCGGGCCGTACGCGGCGATCGGCAGCACCGCCGAGGACGCCGAGGACAAGCCCAAGTTCGCCTCGCTGCGGCCGGGCCAGAGCATGCACACCATCACCCTGGAAGACGCGCTGGAGCTGTTCCTGATGCCACGCGCGCTGGGCGAGGACAAGGGCGAGGACGTCAGCGTCGGCATCGGCCGCTTCGGTCCGTTCGCCAAGCGCGGCAGCGTCTATGCCTCGTTGAAGAAGGAAGACGATCCGTACACCATCGACCTGGCGCGTGCGGTGTTCCTGATCGAAGAGAAGGAAGAGATCGCGCGCAACCGCATCATCAAGGAATACCCCGGCAGCGACATCCAGGTGCTCAACGGCCGCTTCGGCCCGTACATCAGCGACGGCAAGCTCAACGGCAAGATTCCCAAGGACCGCGAGCCGGCCACGCTGACCCTGGAAGAAGTGCAGAAGCTGCTGGAAGAGACCGGCAAGCCGGCACGGCGCGGCTTCGGCGCCAAGAAGGCCGCAGCCAAGAAGGAAGCGGCGCCGAAGAAGAGCGCAGTCAAGAAGGCAGCGGCCGACGCCCCAGCCAAGCCCGCGGCGAAGAAGGCGGTCAAGAAGGCGGTCAAGAAGGTCGCGAAGAAGACCGTGAAGAAAGCCGCCAAGAAAGTAGTCAAGAAGGCCTGATCCACCATCGCCACTGCTGGGGATGCGACATCCACAGTGGCGGCGGCGGATGGCCTCGATCGCCATCCATCGCGGCACGCGATCCGATCGCGCTTGCCGCGATCGAGTTGCACCGCTCCATTCGGTCGCGGCGCCGCGCAGACTGCTGGGAGAACCGCAGCCGCCACAACCTGCGCAACAGCCACATCGCCTCGCAAGGCCCGCGCCGCCCGACAGGAATCGAACCGGAACCGGCACGACAGCGCGCGTCGCGCTTGCCAATGCCGAATCCCCCAATCCCGACTCCCTGCCCCTGAGCCATTGCCTCACAGCAACAGCCTGCCGCATCATCCACGCATGCCCGATCTGTCGCTCAACCAAGCCGTCGCCGTCCTGCAGCAAGGCGGTGTCATCGCCTATCCCACCGAGGCGGTCTGGGGCCTGGGCTGCGATCCGTACGACCGGGCCGCGGTGACACGCCTGCTGCAGATCAAACAGCGGCCGGTGGAAAAAGGCCTGATCGTGGTCGCCGCCGAACTGGAGCCGCTGCGCCCGCTGCTCGAGCTGTCGGCGTTGCCGCCGGAGCGCCTGGCCGCAGTACTGGCCAGTTGGCCCGGCGCGCATACCTGGGTGCTGCCGGCCGCGGCGCAGGCGCCGTCCTGGATCACCGGCGCGCACCGCGGCATCGCGGTGCGGATCAGCGCGCATCCGCTGGTGGCCGCGCT
>NZ_CAPJ01000485.1 GCF_000331775.1 Xanthomonas translucens pv. translucens DSM 18974 | reverse complement strand
GCGCACGCCGCGGCGCTGTCGCGCCAGAACGGGCTCACCGTGGCAGTGGTCGGCACCGGCGCCGACCTGGCCTACCCGCGCCAGCACGCTGCCCTGCGCGAGCGCATCGCCGCGCGCGGCGCGGTAGTCAGCGAACATCCGCCCGGCACCCCGGCGCGGCCCGGCCACTTCCCGGCGCGCAACCGGATCATCGCCGGACTGACCCTGGCCACCCTGGTGATCGAGGCCGCCGCCCGCTCCGGCGCGCTGATCACCGCACGCCTGGCCGCCGAGGCCGGGCGCGAGGTGTTCGCGCTGCCCGGCTCGATCCACAACCCGCTGGCACGCGGCTGCCACCGCCTGATCCGCGACGGCGCCGGACTGGTGGAGAGCGCCGAGGAGGTGCTGGCCGGGGTCGCGCCGCTGGCCGCGGAACTGGCCGACGCCTTGCGCGGACGCCTGCACGCCCCCACTGAAAGGATCGCCGAGCACACCGGCGCCACGCCCTGCTTCCCCGATTCCGACTACCAGCGCTTGTGGCAGGCGCTGGGCCACGACCCCACCTGTATGGATTCAGTGATCGCGCGCACCGGATTGACGGCTGCGGCAGCGTCCTCCATGCTGCTGGCCATGGAACTGGATGGCTACGTGGCGGTCGAACGAGGTCGTTACACCCGCAAACCCTAGTTTCTTCACCTCCACAGCGTCTAGCGGCGCAGGCCGAGGGGCAATGAAAGAGAGCATTCTGGATGTCTTGCTGTACCTGTTCGAACATTATTTCAGCGAGGATGCGGACCCGGTCCGTGATCGCGACTCCCTCCAGAATGGCTTGATTCAGGCTGGCTTCAGCCCCACCGAAATCAGCAAAGCGTTCGATTGGCTCGATGCCCTGGCCGACCAGCGGCCGGCCGTGCCGCAGCCGCGCATCGACGGCCCGATCCGCATCTACCATGGCCCGGAGCTGGACAAGCTCGACGTGGAATGCCGCGGCTTCCTGCTGTTCCTGGAACAGCATGGCATTCTCGACAGCGACCAGCGCGAGCTGGTGCTGGACCGGGCAATGGCGCTGGACCAGGACGAACTGGACCTGGACGACCTGAAATGGGTGGTGCTGATGGTGCTGTTCAACCAGCCCGGCGCCGAGGCTGCCTACGCGTGGATGGAAACGCAGATGTTCGTCGACGAGCCGGAGCCGGTGCACTGAGGCACTGCCGGGCCATGCACGGATGCACGAGAAACCGACCCTGAACGCCTGGTACTACGCCGACGCCGCGCGCCAGCGGCATGGCCCGCTGAGCACCGCGACCTTGTTGGAACGCCTGCGCGACGGGCTTCTCGAGCGCGACAGCCTGATCTGGCGCGAAGGCCTGCCGGAGTGGCGGCCGCTGCACGCGCTGGCCGACGAACTGGGCCTGCCGACCACGGCCACACCCCCACCGCTGCCGCCACCGGCGAGCGCGACGACCGCCATCGCTGCCGCGCCCGCTGCCGCCGCGCCGCGCAACGGCCTATCCGGCTGCGGAGTCGGCGCGCTCGTCGCGGTGGTGGTCGGCGCGGTGCTGCTGACGCTCATCGGCATCCTCGCCGCCATCGCCGTTCCCGCCTATCAGTACTACACGCTGCGCGCCAAGGCCACGCAGGCGATCGGCAGCGTGGCGCCGCTGCAGGCACAGATCGCCAGCTTCGCCGCGCAGCAGGGACGCTGCCCGGTGAACGGCGACAGCGGCTTCGGCACCGCGCCGAGCTATGCCGGCGAATTCGTCGCGCAGGTGCGCATCGGCCGTTTCGACAACGGCCACTGCGGCCTGGAAGCCACCGTGCACGCGCCCGGCAAGCCCAAGCTGGATGGCAAGGCGCTGTGGCTGGACTACGATGAGCGGACGTCGGCCTGGAAATGCAGTGCCGAGCTGGAAGACCGCTACCTGCCCGCGCACTGCCGCGGCGGCTGAGCGGAAACGGATTTTCCACCGCAACCCTGGGGAACAGGAATGAGTGAGTGGTACTACGCCGACGCCGCGCAGCAGCGCCATGGACCGATGCCGGACGAGCAACTGCAGCAGCGCTTCCAGCGCGGCGAAGTGGACCTGACCACCCTGGTCTGGCGCGACGGCCTCAGCCAATGGCATCCGCTGGCCGATGTCGTCGACGAACTC
>NZ_CAPJ01000486.1 GCF_000331775.1 Xanthomonas translucens pv. translucens DSM 18974 | reverse complement strand
CAGCCCAGCACCGGCAGGTCGCGCCGGGCGTTGAGGTAGTCGGCGGCGGTGATCGCCTTGCCGCCTTCGCGCTGCAGCAAGCGCAGGCGCAGCGCGCCCTGCCCGCAGGCGATGTCGATGCCCTGCTTGGACGCGGTCAGCACCGTCCCCGGCGGCTGCGCATGCGCCAGCTCCAGCGCCACCGCGCCGTGGATGCGCACGCGCTCGCCGGCCAGCACCGCCTCGGTGATCGGCCATGGATTGAACGCGCGCACCCGCAGCGCCAGCTGCGCCGCCGGCTGCTGCCAGTCCAGCCGCGCCTGCGCCTTGTCCAGTTTATGCGCGTAGGTCACGCCAACCTCCGGCTGCGGTTGCGGCACAGGACGGATGCCGGCGCGCAGCAGGCCCAGCCCGTCGGCCAGCACCTGCGCGCCGAGCGCGGCCAGCCGGTCGTGCAGCTGCCCGCCGGTGTCGCTGTCGCCGATCGGGGTGCGCTGCGACATCAGCACCGGGCCGGTGTCCAGGCCGGCTTCCATCTGCATCAGGCACACCCCGGTCTCGCTGTCGCCGGCCTCGATCGCGCGCTGGATCGGCGCGGCGCCGCGCCAGCGCGGCAGCAGCGAAGCGTGCACGTTCCAGCAGCCATGGGTGGGGATCGCCAGCACCGCCTTGGGCAGGATCAGGCCGTAGGCCACCACCACCATCAGGTCCGGCTGCAGCGCACGCAGGGTCTGCAGCGCTTCCGGCGAACGCAGGGTCTGCGGCTGCAGCACCGGAATGCCGCGCGCGACCGCCTCCAGCTTCACCGGCGACGGCGTCAGCCCGCGGCCACGGCCGGCAGGCCGGTCCGGCTGGGTATAGACCGCGACCACTTCATGGCGCTGCGCGGCCGCGCGCAACGAGGGCACGGCGAAGTCCGGCGTACCGGCGAAAACGATTTTCATGGAGGTAGGGAACCGGGAAAAGGGAATGGGCAAAGCGCGGACCCGGAAATGGAACGGGAACCGCACTTACGATTCCCGTTTCCGCATTCCCGGTTCGCGGCCTTCAGGCCACGTGCTTGCGCGCCTTGGCCAGCTTCTTGCGCACCATCTCGCGCTTGAGCGGCGACAGATAATCGACGAACAACTTGCCGTCCAGGTGGTCCATCTCGTGCTGCACACATACCGCCAGCAGGCCGTCGGCGGACAGTTCCTGCGGCCGGCCGTGGCGGTCCAGGTAGCGCACGACGATGGCCTCGGCGCGGGTCACGTCGGCATAGATGCCGGGCACCGACAGGCAGCCCTCCTGGTGCACCTGCTCGCCGTCGCACTGCACGATCTGCGGGTTGATGAACACCTGCGGAGCGTTCTTCTCTTCGCTGACGTCGATGACCATGAAGCGCTGGTGCACGTCCACCTGACTCGCGGCCAGGCCGATGCCCGGGGCCTCGTACATGGTCTCGAACATGTCGTCGAGCAGGCGCTGGAACGCCGGCGCGGTCACGTCGGCAGGGTCGACCTGCAGCGCCTTGGTACGCAGGCGCGAATCGGGGAATTCGAGGATGGGAAGCAGGGCCATAGCGGTACCCAGATGGGGGCGCCGGAAAATTCGGCAAGACGTGACGATTCTACCCCGTTCTGGCGCCAACGCTTGCGCCGCGCCCAGGGTTCTGGACTATAGTGCGCGGACCTGTTGGGGAATCAGGCTACGCACTCAATGTTCAATCGACTCCGTACGGTCGTCGCCGTGGCGATGCTCACCGTGGCGACCTATGCCGCTTCCGCGAGCATGGCTGCCGAACACCCTGACACCTATGTGGTGCGCAAGGGCGACACGCTGTGGGACATCGCCGGGCGCTTCCTCGGCAAGCCGTGGCTGTGGCCGGAAATCTGGCAGGCCAACCCGCAGGTGCAGAACCCGCATCTGATCTACCCTGGCGACGTGCTCAGCCTGGCCTACCTGGACCGGGTGGCGCGGGCCACGGTCAAGCCCGGCCCGCGCCAGGACGCGCCGATCGACGCGATCCCGCTGTCCGACGTCGAGCCGTTCCTGAAGAACCTGCGCGTGGCCGACAGCATCGACGGCCTGCCCTACGTGGTCGGCGTCGAGGACAACCGGCTGCGCGCCACCGCCGGGCAACTGGTCTACGCGACCGGGCTGAACGCGCCGCAGACCGGGCAACGCTACGCGCTGGTACGCCCGACCGTGCGCTACGAACTGCCCAGGCTCAGCGAAGACCTGAACAACGAGGGCCGCAGCACCCCCGGCACCGGCAACCTGTGGCAGACCTTCGTGCCGCCGGATACCAAGCGCCGCGAGACGCTGGGCTACGAACTGGCCCAGGTCAACGTCGGCACCGTCACCCACGTCTCCGCCGACGCCAGCCAGGCCACCACCCTGCTGCTGCAGGACAGCGCCCGCGAAGTGCGTGCCGGCGATCGCCTGATCGCGGTCGAAGCGCAGCCCTACGACCTGCAGTTCGTGCCGCATCCGCCCTCCGCGCAGGCGCTCGAGGCCGGGCTGCGGGTGCTGGCGGTGGCCGACGCGTTCAGCGCCGCCGGCCCGCGCGACGTGATCGCGATCTCCGGCGGCAGCCGCGAAGGCATCGACAATGGCACCGTGGTCTCGCTGTGGCGCCATGGCACCCGGGTCAACGACCGCGTGCAGCGCCCCAACACCTCGCGCGCCGACGACGGCTTCAGCGGCGGCCGCGGCACGGTCGCCCTGCCCGACGAATACGCCGCGCACGCGATGGTGTTCCGCACCTTCGACAAGGTCAGCTACGCGCTGGTGATGGACGGCATCAAGCCGACCCGGATCGGCTACGACGTGAAGCACCCGGACGCACGCTGACCCGCGCACGCGGGCAAGTCCTACCTCCGCGACAGGCGGCGCCCGAGGGCGCCGTCTGAGTTTGCGGCCTAGCCTGGGCCTGTTAATCCGAATGGAACAGGCTCCCAGACCGATGTCCGCCCTGCCCGGCCCGCCCCGTCCCGCCGCTG
>NZ_CAPJ01000487.1 GCF_000331775.1 Xanthomonas translucens pv. translucens DSM 18974 | reverse complement strand
CTGCGCTGGTAGCGGCCGGCGCCCTGCCGCGCGCTGGGTCAACGCGCGCCGCGGCCCCAGTAGCCGATGCGCCGGCGGATCTTCAGCTTGCGCCAAGCATTCCACGGCTTGCGCCGCGGATTGCGCGCGCCCTCGGCGACGAAATCGTCGATCGCGCGCAGCACGCGCTCGCTGGACTGCCCATCGCGGTAGGGATGCAGGCCGTCGGCGAAGTCGCGGATCGCCGCCATCAGCTCCGGCGGCCGCGCCAGCGCGCGGCGGATCGCCGGCTCGAACTGCGCCGGGTCGTCGATGTCGATCAGCTGCGGGCCCGGGCGCCGGTTCTTGAACGTCACCACCGGCTTGTAGGTGAGCAGGAACTCGTTGAGCGCCGAGGAGGTGTCCGAGCACATCAGGTCCACCTGCGGGAACAGCTCCAGGATGTTGTCGTTGTCGGCGAAACGCAGGTACTCATTCTGCAGCGCACGGTAGCGCGCCACCATCTGCGGATCCATCTTCGGATGGAAGGTCACGATCCAGCGCCACTCGCCGCTGCGCGACAGCCGCGCGACCTCGTCGTAAAGGATGCCGGCCGCACTCCACGACGGCGAGAACGTGGAGTGGTACAGGATCACCGGCGGTTGCCGCACCGGCGCCAGCTCGGCGCCGATCTCGCGCATAAACGGATCGATCTTGGGGAAACCGGTTTCCTTCACCGCGAAGTGGCCGAGCCTGCGCGCCAGCGCGCCGAACGCGGCAGTGTCGCGCGGGCCGGTGGTGCAGTACAGGTCGAAGAAGCCGCGCACGTAGATGTGCCGCGGCTTGCCGGCGTCGAAGCCGTGGAAGGTCTCGACCTTCACCCCGGGGAAGAAATGCGGCACCGCGTTGCTGGAGGTGATCACCGCGTACGGATTCCACGCCAGCACCTCCTCGACCGTGGCCAGATGGCGCTCGTCGGCGCTCAGATCGGCGGCGCCGGGGCCGTCGAAGAACCACGCCGCCTCGTCGCCACGCGCACGGATCGCGGCCTGCAACGGACGCAGGATCGCCAGCGCGTAGCGCTCGGACCCGTACAGCAGATAGTGCTTGCTCATCAATGCTCCAGATCGTGCCGTTGCAGCTGCGCCCGCGCCTGCTCCACCGAGGCCGGGTTGTACTGCATTTCGTAATAGCGCATGCGCTTGTACAGCGCGTAGCTGGCCGCGGTCTGCGCCACCACGAAGCCGCGCCAGCCATCGAGCAGCGCCAGGCGCAGCAGATAGTCCTTGAGAAAGGCGCCGGCGAACACGAACGGGCTCTGCCACATTCTCAGCGGCTTGCGCTTGTCGCGCCAGCCGAGCGCCTTGAGTTCGGCGTAGCGCAGCACCTTCAGTTGCTTGTGCACCAGGGTCGGGTTGTGCAGGTGGTTGAACGGCGGCGCGAACTCGGCGCTGGCACCGTCGAAGCGCAGCGATTCGTGCACCCGCGCATCGCTCCAGCGCGCGCGGCCGCGGTGGTACAGCCGCGCCAGGCGTTCGCCGACCATCGGCCGGTACCAGCGCATCGGCGCGCCCATGTACCAGGTGCTGCGGCGCAGCCACACCGCGTCTAGACGATCCTCGGCCAGCAGCTGCGGCAGCCGCGCCAGGCATTCGGCGCGCAGCGCGTCGGACAGGAATTCGTCGGCGTCCAGCACCAGGATCCAGTCGTGCGCGGCCTGGGTGGAGGCGAAGTTGCGCTGCGCGCCGAAGCCCAGCCAGGCCTGTTCGACCACCCGCGCGCCGTGCGCGCGGGCGATCGCCACGGTGGCGTCGCTGCTGCCGCAGTCCACCACCAGCTTGTCGGCGGCGAACGGCACGCTGTCCAGGCAGCGGGCGATGTTGGCGGCTTCGTTGTAGGTCATCACCACCAGGCTGAGCGGCAAGGTGGTCGCGGCGGCGTCGGCCATGGCGCTCGGTATCCGGGGCAGCGGTGCAACCTGCGGTCGTGGCGCGGTCGGCGCCGCGCCGGTCGGCGGTGCGGGATCGGCAGTCTACCGGCTTCCGGCAGCGCCTTCAGCGGCATCGGCGCGCACCCGCGGCGCCTGCGCATCGCAAGCCGCCAGCCCGATCAGCACGCCGACCAGGGACACGTAGAACCCGGTGGTGACCTGATGCGCGAACATCGACTGGGTCATGCCGCACAGGATGTAGCCGGCCACCACCATGATCCCGGTCGCGGCCGGGCCGTGGAATTGCGGGTGCGGCCGGCGCCGGTACAGGCGCAGCAGCAGCCACAGCGGCACGCCATAGACCAGCAGGATCAGCACGGTGCCGGGCAGGCCCTGGGTCGCGCTCCATTCGGCCAGGTCGTTGTGCGCATGGCCCAGATGGCAGCGCTCCACCCAGGTCTTGCTGCGGCAATCGGGCAGGCGCAGCATCGCATTGTCGAAACGGCCCACGCCGACCCCGACCAGCGGATGCTCGACGAAGGTCGCGGCTGCCACCTGCAGCCGTTCGATGCGCGCCCCGGCCGAGGAATCGCTGTCGCCGCGCTCGTAGCGCTGTACGTCGTGATGCAGTTCGGCCAGGCGGGTCTGCCGGGTCAGCGCCGGCACGCTCAGCACCAGGGTCGCCGCCAGCACGGTGAGCACGCCCAGGATCACCAGCCGCGCGCGACCGCTGCGCCAGCGCGAGCACAGGGCGATGACCACCAGCAGCAACAGCACGCCCAACCAGACGCCGCGACTGCCGCTGAGCAGGATGGTCACGCAGCCGGCGATAATCGCGACGATGGTCCATGGCCAGCGCCCATGCGGCCGGCAGAACACCGCCACCATCATCAGCACCAGCACCACGTCGGCCAGCACGATCGCGTTGGTCCAGCCCTCGGCGCGCGGCTGGCCCTGCAACACCTGCACGACCGCCAGCGCCAGGGTGGCGAAGATGCCCAGCAGCGCGCCCCACCACAGCAACTGCCGCGGCGGACGCAGTGTGTAGACCCACAACGCGGTCCACGGCAACACCAGGAACCGGGTGCGGTTGTCGATGTCCTTCAGCGCCTGGCCGAAGTACAGCAACGAGAATACCGACAGCACGATCACCAACACCGCCAGCACGGTCAGCCAGCGCAGCGACGGCTGCAGCCCGGCCGCCGCGCGGCGCATCCGGTCCAGCGCCAGCAGGCTGCTCGCCAACAGCAGCAGACCGAACGGCAGCAATCCGCCGGGGATGCTGACCACCAGCGCCGGCAGGCACAGCATGCCCAGCGCGGCGCCCCACTCGGCCAGCGTATGGCGACGGGACGGGAACGCGGCCAGCGGCGGGGCGTCGCGGGGCGGGGCTTCGGTCATCTGGGAGAGAACGGACGGAAAGACGATGGGGGGCGATGATCCAAGCGCGACCCCTAACCCGACCTGACCTGGACGCGGCCGCTGCCGGCCGGCGCCAACGCGGCCGGTGGCGGCGCATCGCCGAGCAGATGGGCCACCACCGCCAGCAGTCGCTCGCCGAACTCGCGCTGGCGCGACTCGAAGAACGCGCGCGCCGCGGTGCCCAGCGCATCGCATTGCATCGGCGCCAGCGCCAGCGCCTGCGTCATCGCCCGCTCGATCCCGGCCGCGTCGATCCGGTAACGCACGCCGAAGTTGTCCTCGCGCTCGCCGACCGGATCGATCAGCACGCCGCGCTCGGCGCTCACCAGTTCGTTCATCGGCGCGCCATTGGTGGTGATCACTACCGCGCCGACGCTCAGCGCTTCCATGATGTAGTGGCCGAAGCCCTCGACCTCGGACGGGCACAGGTGGAAACGGTGCGCGTTCTGCAGCCGGCGTAGCTCGCGCTGGTCCAGATAGCCGGTCAGGTAGTCGATGTTCTCGGCCTCGATCGGGCGCGATTTCTTTGCGCTCTGCACCACCGTCAGACGCGGCCATTCCGGGTGCCGCGCCCAGATCTGCAGCAGCACAGCGGTGCCCTTGGCCGAGCTGCGTCCGGCCACGTGCAGGCAGGCGCGCTCGCGCGGCACCTCCGGGCGGTAGCAGTCGTCGCTGCAGAAACCGATAAAGGTGGTGGCCGGACCCTGCGCGGAAAAAAGCTGCTCGGCCTGCCGGGTCTTGCACAAGACCTGCTGGAAACGCGGCAGCCAGCGCAGCCACTTGCGGCGGAACCATTCCGGATTGGGCACCAGCACGTTGCGCCGGCCGGCACCCAGGCAGCGCGGATACACCCGTTCCAGGAAGATCTGCAGATCGGCCCGGCCGCGCAGCAGGCTGCGCAGTGCCAGGCGCAATTCACGCAGGTGGTTGGCGAAGCGCACCGTGCCGAAGCCGAGCACTTCCACCCGGTAGCGGCCGCTGCGGCGCAGCGCCTCGGCGACCACTTGCAGATCGCGACTCAGGCCGCCGCCGTTGTCGCGGCTGATCACCCGGATCAGGCGCATCGGCATGCTCGCCCTGCTGCGCGCGCGGCGCCGGCGTTGCGAACGGAGCGGGCGCGGCGGCGACTCACTCGAAACGGTCCTTGTCCTGCTCGCGCAGGCGATCGCGGTCGAGCGGGGTGACCGTGCATTGACCGTGCACGGCAGCGGCCGGCACCAGCCACCAGTTGCGGCGGTTGGACACACCCGCCAGGGTGCTGGCGCGGCGATCGATGCAGCCGAGCATCGCCGCCTCCTGCACCAGCAGCCAGCGCCGCTGCGGCGCCTGCGCCTGCCAGGCCACGCCGCGGCGCAACTGCTCGTCCCACGGCACCACGAAACCGAAGGTGGTCGCGGCGCGGTCGGCCATCAGCAGATTCTGTTCCTTCCAGGCCACCAGGCCCAGTTCCGCGGCCGGCCCGATGCGGCGGCCGGCCGCCTCCATCACCCCGCGTGCGGAGCTGGACGTGTTGATCAGCGGATACACCAGCAGCCCGACCAGCACCCACAGCATGCTCAGCGTGGACACCATCGCCAGTTCCGGACGCCGCCGCGCGAACAGCGCCAGGCTGGCCACGCCCCACAGGCCGAGCGCCAGCAGGATCCAGGCCAGCGCCTGCACGGTCGGCAGATCGACGCCGCGCTGCTCCATCATCTGCACGCGGAAGCCGTGCCCGGCCAGGATCGCCGCGCCGACCGCGCCCAACGCCACCGTCACCACCACGGTGAACGCCAGCAACAGCCGCTGGACCCCGGCCTTGCGCAGCAGCCCCGCGATCAGCGGCGCCATCGCCAGGCACAGCATCGGCAGCGCCGGCAGGATGTAGACGTCGCGCTTGCCGGTCGGAATCGAGAAGAACAGCACGATCAACGCCCACCACGCCAACGGCAGCAGATAACGCGGATCGCGCCGGCGCAGGCGCCGCACCCACGCCGGGATCGCCCACGGCAGCGCCAGCAGCAGCGGCAGCCACATGCTCGGCATCACCCCGAAGAAATACAGCGGCCCGTGCGGGTGGTCCCAGGACCTGGCGTAGCGCCCGGCGGTCTGCCGGAACAGGATGTCGTCGAGGTAGGCGCGGTATTCGGGCTGCTGCGCCGACAGCGCCGTGCTCACCATCGGCACCAGCCAGATCGACACCGCGCCCAGGAACGCCAGCGGCCCCAGCCAGAAGCGCGGATCGCGCGCACCGATCCTGACCCCGCGCCACTGCGCCAGCGACGCCGCCGCGGCCGGCAGCAGTATCAGCAGCGCCAGCGCGCCCACGCCCTTGGTGATCGTGCCCAGGCCGGCGGCGAACCAGCCCAGCGCCCACATCCGCCAGTCGGGTCCGCGCAGCAGGTGGCGCAACAGGCCGTAATTGGCCAGGGTGATGTAGAACACCACCAGCGGATCGATCTGTGCCTTCTTCGCCTGGTAGGTGAAGTGGAACGCGAACAGCAGCGCATACGCCGCATACATGCCGACCCGGCGCGTCCACAGGCGCCGGCCCAGGTCGTAGACGCAGGCCAGCGTGCCCAGCCCGGCCAGCAGCGACGGCAGCAGGAACGCCACCCGCCAGTTGCCGAACACGGTGTAGAACGAGGCCTGCAGCCACATCAGCATTGGTGGCTTGTCCGAGTACAGCTCGGTGCCGCGGTGCGGGAACAGCCAGTTGCCGCTGTCCACCATCTGCTTGGCGACCAGCGCGAAGCGCGGCTCGTCGGCCGGATGCGGATCGCGCAGGCCCAGGCCGGCGCCGAGCACCAGCAGCGCGAGCAGGGCCAGCAAGCAGAATTCTCGGGACGCGCGGGTCTTCAGCATGGGCCAGGATGATACCGGGGCCGCTTCACGCCGTCTTGCGCAGCCGCGCATAGAAGAAGCCATCGCGGTCCTGCTCGCCGGGCAGGCGCTGGCGGCCGCTGCCGTCCGCGTGGCCGCAGGCGGCGCCGGGGTCTTCGGCCACGGCATCGGCGGTGCGCGCCAGGAATGCCTGCAGCTGGCGCGCGTTCTCGTCCTTGAGCAGCGAACAGGTGGCGTAGACCAGCACCCCGCCCGGCCGCAGCACCTGCCAGCCGGCATCCAGCAACCGCGCCTGCAGCGCCTGCAGAGCGACCACGTCCTCGCGCCGCCGGTGCAGCAGCACGTCCGGCTGGCGGCGCACGATGCCGGTGGCCGAGCACGGCGCGTCGAGCAGCACCGCATCGAACGCCTCGCCGTCCCACCACGCCTCCGGCTGCGCCGCATCGGCAACCTGCAGTTGCGCCTGCGCGCCGGCGCCGGTGCGTTGGAAGGTCTCGCGCACCCGCGCCATGCGCCGCGCGTCCACGTCCAGCGCCGTCAGGCGCAGCGTCGGGTCGCGCTCGAGCAGATGCCCGGACTTGCCGCCGGGCGCAGCGCAGGCATCCAGCACGCGCGCCCCCGGCCCCGGCGCCAGCACGTCGGCGACCTGCTGCGCGGAACCGTCCTGCACCGATACCCAGCCGTCGGCGAAGCCGGGCAAGGCGCTCATCGGCACCGACTCGGCCAGGCGGATCGCATCGGCCAGGTCCGGCGCCGCCTGCGCGCCGATGCCGGCGTCAGCCAGCTGCTGCAGATAGGCGTCGCGCGTGCCGCGCTGGCGGTTCACCCGCAGCCACAGCGGCGCCGCTTGCTGGCTGGCGGCGAAGATCGCCTCGGCCTGTTGCGGCCAGTCGGCATGCAGCGCATCGCGCAGCCACAGCGGCCAGCCGGCATCGGCGGCCACTTCCGG
>NZ_CAPJ01000488.1 GCF_000331775.1 Xanthomonas translucens pv. translucens DSM 18974 | reverse complement strand
GGGTCATCGGCTGCACGCAGAGCCGATTGCACCTCATCCAACTCGCCTGTGGCCGCCTGTGCATGATGAGCGCCGAAGGCAGGCATCGAATCAAAAAACGATGCATCAAAAAGCGACGAATCAACCTGACGTAACAGGTCGCTGAAGCTGCCCGCTGAGAACGCAGGCACGCTTGCAGGGGGCGACGGCAGCTGGGTCCGGGACATCGTCCGCCGAGCGGGCAAGCCATCCAGCGGGCTGCCAGCAGGCGGAGACACCCTCCGATCTGCAGTCGGCTGGACCCCATCCGGTTGGGATCCGGCCAGAAGCTCGCGGGAAGGAATTGGCGTGCGAGAACGAATGGGATCCATCAGGCATTCCTCTTTCAGAGAACGTCGTCGCTTCGATAGTAAGGTCTCTGGTCCCGACGCGGCTTCTCCAAATTCGCATAGCAAGACACAACTTCCGACAATCCTGGCAACCCTCGACTAGCGGGTTTTGAGGCGCAGTGGAACGGGAAACAGACAGACGCCGGCCAGTCCTACAACGTGGTCGAACAGACCCGAATCATGAAATCTTTCCAGAAATATCCGCTAACTCACTGATTTAATAGGTTAAATCCGATCTTGCGGGTCATTTTTACATGTCTGCCGGCTGAACCCCCACAGTGACTTGGCTGGCTGCGAGCGGGCAGCGCTAGCCTGCGGCATCCACTGCCACTGTCCGCAACACGACCGACGCCACATCCACAAAAAAGCCCCGCACATGGCGGGGCTTTTCCGTTGCCGCGAACCGCGCTCGATCAGTCGATATCGAGGAAGCTGCGCAGCTGCTCGGAGCGGCTCGGGTGACGCAGCTTACGCAGCGCCTTGGCCTCTATCTGGCGGATGCGCTCGCGGGTGACATCGAACTGCTTGCCGACTTCCTCGAGGGTGTGGTCGGTGTTCATGTCGATGCCGAAGCGCATGCGCAACACCTTGGCCTCGCGCGGGGTCAGCCCGGCGAGCACGTCGCGCACGGTCTCGGACAGGTTGATGTTGGTGGTGTTCTCGATCGGGGACTCCACGTTGGTGTCCTCGATGAAGTCGCCCAGATGCGAATCCTCGTCGTCGCCGATCGGGGTTTCCATCGAGATCGGCTCCTTGGCGATCTTCATCACCTTGCGGATCTTGTCCTCCGGCATGTCCATTTCCTTGGCCAGCTCCTCCGGCGTGGCCTCGCGGCCGTACTGCTGGAGCATCTGCCGGGAAATACGGTTCAACTTGTTGATCGTCTCGATCATGTGCACCGGGATGCGGATGGTGCGCGCCTGATCGGCGATCGAACGGGTGATGGCCTGGCGGATCCACCATGTCGCATACGTGGAGAACTTGTAGCCGCGGCGGTATTCGAACTTGTCCACCGCCTTCATCAGGCCGATGTTGCCTTCCTGGATCAGGTCGAGGAACTGCAGGCCGCGGTTGGTGTACTTCTTGGCGATCGAGATCACCAGGCGCAGGTTGGCCTCGACCATTTCCTTCTTGGCCTTGCGCGCCTTGGCTTCGCCATAGGCCATCGCGCGGCTGATTTCCTTCAGCTCGGTCAGGCTCAGGTAGGTCGCCTGCTCCACCGCCACGGTGGCTTCCTGCTCGGAGACGATCTGGTCCTTGACGTCGCGCAGCGCCGAGGACCACTTCTGCTTGCGCTTCAGTGCGTCGTCGACCCAGGCCACGTTGGTCTGGTTGCCTTCCCAGGAACGGATGAAGTCCTTGCGCGGCATCCGCGCCACGTGGGTGGCCAGGTGCAGCACGCGGCGCTCGTGATCTTTGACCTGGGCCATGGTGTCGCGCAGCTTGCGCACCAGCACGTCGGTCAGCGGCAGCGGCAGCTTCAAGGTGACGAACACCTCGGCGATGTCGGTGCGCAGCTTGGTGACCAGCTTGTGCTCGGCGCCGTTCTTAGCATGCGCCTTCTTGAACTTGGCGTATTCGGTGGCCAGCAGCTCCATGCGCCGCGCGACCTCGGCCGGATCCGGACCGGTCGGGCCGGCCTCTTCCTCGGCGGCTTCGACTTCCTCGTCGTCATCGTCGTCGCTGGCATCGGCGGCGCTGTCGTCGTCGCTGGCGACCACGGCCGGCGCCGGCTCTTCCTCGATCAGGTCGTTGAAGCCGACCACGATCTCGGCCAGGCGCTTCTTGCCTTCCTTGTGCTGCTCGTAGTCCTCGAGCAGGGTTTCCACGGCCAGCGGGAACGCACCCAGCGCGGCCTGGACCTGGCTGAGGCCTTCCTCGATGCGCTTGGCGATGGCGATTTCGCCTTCGCGGGTCAGCAGCTCGACCGTGCCCATCTCGCGCATGTACATGCGCACCGGGTCGGTGGTGCGGCCACCTTCGGTATCGAGCGCGGTCAGCGCCGCGGCGGCTTCTTCGGCCGCGGTGTCGTCGACTTCGCGGTTACCGGTGTTGCCGTCGTTGAGCAGCAGGGTCTCGGCGTCGGGGGCGACTTCATGGACGTCGATGCCCATGCCGTTGATCATGCTGATGATGTCTTCGATCTGCTCCGGATCGACCAGGTCGTCGGGCAGATGGTCATTGACTTCGGCGTAAGTCAGATAGCCCTGTTCCAGGCCCTTGCTGATCAGTAGCTTGATGTCGGATTGCTGGGCAGGACGTTCGTTGGCCATGAGTGCTCGCGCCACCGGCAGGTAGATGAATGAGTGAACCTAGCATTATAACAGCCCGGACCGCCGCTTGCCGGACAAGGAGCGTGAATCGCTCCGCCAGGAGCGCCCCGGCTCAAGGCCGGAGCAGGAAAGTGACCGGGCCGTCGTTGACCAGGCTGACGATCATATGGGCACCGAAGCGCCCGCTTTCCACCCCCGGCGCGTGCCGCTCCCGGCAGATCTCCAGCAATCGGTTGAAGCCGCGTTCAGCCTCGGCCGGCGGCGCCGCGGTGGTGAAGCTGGGGCGCATGCCCGCGCCGGTGTCCGCGGCCAGGGTGAACTGGCTGACCAGCAGCAGGCCGCCGCCGGTGTCGCGTAGCGCGCGGTTCATGCGCCCGCTGGCGTCGGCGAACACGCGGTAGCCGAGCAGGCGCTCGGCCATGCGCTGCAACTTGGCCTCGGTATCGCCCGGCTCCAGCGCCACCAGCGCCAGCAGGCCGGGGCCGATGCGGCCGACCACCGCGTCGTCGACGCGGACTTCGGCTTGGGTGACGCGCTGGATCAGGGAGAGCATGGGCGGGACTCCGGTATTCGGGACTCGGGACTCGGGACTCGGGACTCGGGACTCGGAAGCATCCGGGTTCGGTGGGGCGCTGTCACCCGCCGGATCATGGCCGAATTGCAGCGGCTGGCGGAAGCCGTACCGGCACACAAGCGGGCCGATCCGTGACGCCGATCGGGCCATGCGCAGCGCGCTCGATCTGGCGCGGCCGGCGCAGCGGATAAACTGTGACGATGAAACCCGCAACCCTCGCAACCGTTCTGTACCGCTGCGCCGCCGCCGTGGCGCGCCTGCCCTGGCCGTGGCTGCGGCGTCTGGCCGACGGCCTGGCCTGGCTGTGGCTGCGCAAGGACGCGCGCGAGAGCCGGGTCACCCGCCGCAACCTGGAGCTGGCCTACCCGGAACTGCTTCCCAGCGAGCGTGTGGCCCTGCACCGCGACGTGCTGCGCTCCACCGCGCGGCAGGCGTTCGAGACCCTGGTGCTGTGGACCCGGCCGCCGGCGCAGAACCTGGCGCGGCTGCGCCAGCGCCACGGCCAGGCACTGTACGACGCCGCGCTGGCGTCAGGCCGCGGGGTGATCGTGGCCGCGCCGCACTTCGGCAACTGGGAACTGCTCAACCAGTGGCTGGCCTCGCGCGGCGACATCGCCATCGTCTACCGCGCACCGGCGTCCGACGTCGGCGATGCGTTCCTGCAGTTGGTGCGCAGCGGCGACAACGTGCGCCAGGTGCGCGCCGAAGGCCCGGCGGTGCGACAGCTGTTCAAGGTGCTCAAGGACGGCGGCGCTGTCGGCATTCTTCCCGACCAGCAACCCAAGGCCGGCGACGGCGTGTTCGCGCCGTTCTTCGGCGTGCCGGCGCTGACCATGACCCTGGTCAATCGGCTGGCCGAGCGCACCGGCGCGATCGTGCTGTTCGCCTGGTGCGAGCGGCTCGGCAACGACCTGGAATTCGCGCTGCAGGTGCAGCCGGCGCCGGAGGCGATCGCCGACCCGGACCCGCTGCGCGCCGCGACCGCGCTGAACGAAGGCGTGGAGCGGGTGGCGCGCCGCGACCCGGCGCAATACCAGTGGACCTACAAACGCTACACGCTGCGCCCGTATCCGGCCGAAGCCAATCCCTACGCCACCGCCAGGCATCCGCACTGAGCTGCCGCGCTGCGGCTAATCGTCGTGCGGCTGCGCCGGGCCGGCGAGGATGCGCTGGTAGAAAGCCAGATCCAGCCAGCGACCGAACTTGAACCCGGCCTCGCGCACGGTGCCGGCATGCACGAAACCCAGTTGCTGGTGCAGCGCGATGCTGCCGGCGTTGCTCGCATCGATGCCGCCCACCAGCACGTGCACGCCGCGTTCCTGCGCCGCATCGACCAGCGCCAGCAGCAGGCGCCGCCCCAGACCCTTGCCGCGATGGTCGCGGTGCACGTACAGCGAATGCTCGGCGCTGTACTTGAATGCCGGCCAGGCGCGAAACGTGCCGTAGCTTGCGAAACCGAGCAGGCTGCCGTGCGCGTCCTCGATCCCGATCACCGGAAAGCCGCCGGCGCGCTTGGCCGCGAACCAGCCGACCATGCTTTCAGGCGGGCGCGGGCGGTAGTCGTAGAGGGCGGTGGAATGGGCGATGGCCTCGTTGAAGATCTCCAGGATCGCGCCGGCATGGCGCTGTTCGGTGCATTCGACGAGGTGCATGCGCAGGTCCTGGAAACGGGTCCTGCCTAGTAAAAATGAATCGGCCGCGGTTGAACATGCCCATCAGCGCCTGTCGGCAGATCGCGACCGCGATCTGGTGAGTGACCGCGCCTGGCATGGCGGTTGCATGCATCCATGCTTGCGCGGCACACAGTGCGTTCCATCACGCGAATGCTGGCGAGGAGGCCAAACCACGCGACAATAGCCAGCCGGGCACGCTGCCCCGCCCGCATGCGGCGCGACCGGGGTGCGCCACCGCCGACCAGCCTTGAAGCTGGCGCAGAAGATCCCCATTTGGAGTCCTGCATGACCAGCCCTGCCCCGATCATCTGCACGCCCCCGTTCGGCGATCCCGCTGCGATCCGCGCCGAACGCGCGGCCTCGGAGTTGCGTGCCGGCCGCCCTGTGGTCATCGAAGGCGGCGATGGCCAGGCGCGTGCGGTGCTGGCGCTGGACAGCAGCACCGCGCAGTCCTACCTGAGCTTCACGCAGGCGGCGGCGCAGCGGCATTACCTGTTCCTCACCCCGACCCGTGCGCAGGTGCTGGGACTGGTCGCGCCGCAGGGCGCACGCATCGCCCTGGCCGAGCAGTCCTACGATGCCCTGGCCGCGCTGGCCTACCTGCGCAGCGGCACGCTGCCCACGCACTGGCTGCCGGGCGATGCGCTGGATGCCGGCGCCGTGGAGATCGCGCGCCTGGGCCTGCTGCTGCCGGCGATCGTCGCGGTGGACCTGGACGCCGACAGCACCTTCCAGGGCTGCCAGTCGCTCCAGCTGGACGACCTGAAACACGGCTGC
Organism: Xanthomonas translucens pv. translucens DSM 18974; assembly: GCF_000331775.1. The sequence continues at coordinate 2,766 of NZ_CAPJ01000488.1, read as the reverse complement.
GCGACCACCACCTCCGGCAGCTACGAACTGGTGACCCGCACCCAGGTGCCGCTGCGGGATCTGGGCAGCAGCGAGTTCGTGGTGTTCCGCGGCGGCGTGGCGCAGCGCGACCAGGTCGCGATCGTGATCGGCCAACCGGATCTGTCCGTACCAGTGCCGGTACGGGTGCATTCGTCCTGCCTCACCGGCGACCTGTTCGGCTCGTTGAAGTGCGATTGCGGCGACCAGCTGCGACATGGCTTGGCCAAGCTCAAGGAGCTCGGCGGCGGCGTGCTGCTGTACCTGGACCAGGAAGGCCGCGGCACCGGCATCGCCACCAAGTTGCGCGCCTACGGCTACCAGCACGACGGGCTGGACACCATCGACGCCGACGCGCAGCTGGGCTTCGGTGCCGACGAGCGCCGCTACGGCAGCGCGGTGGCGATGCTGCGCGGGCTGGGCATCCAGCGCGTGCGCCTGCTAACCAACAACCTCTCCAAGGCCGAGCGCTTGCGCGCGGCCGGCATCGATGTGGTCGAGCGCATCCCGATCACCGGCGCGATCACCGCCGAGAACGAGCGCTATCTGCGCACCAAGGCCACCCGCGCCGGCCATGCGCTGGACGTGGACGCGCTGATTCACGCCGCACGCTGAGGCGCGGCGGCGCAACACCGGCAACGACGATCGCGGCGCATGCCGGACGGCACAGCGCGCCGAGGCGAGTCCTGACCGCTTCACGCGCGCCCGCGGAGCGCGCCAGGCGCCGGCCGCGTTACGATCGCAGACCTGCACGGCGCGCGTGCACAGTGCCCGCCCATCGCTTCGAGAGCCCGCCGTGACCGCACCGCCGTCCCTGGATCCCTCCGCCCCCGCGCCTGGCGCCGACCTGCAGGCTGCTGTCGCGTCGTCGGCCGCGCACGACTGGCAACCGATGCCGCTGCGTGGCGCCTGGCTGGCCGCGCTCGGCGGCGGCGGCATGCTGGGCCTCAGCGTGCTGGTCGGCGCGGCGATCTTCGGTCTCGCCCTGCACAGCCGCCAGACGGTGTTCATCGGTGCCGGCGCCGCGCTCGGCGCGCTGGTGGGCGCCTGCATCGGCTTCGTGCGCCACCGCCGGATCCGCTGGCGACTGGATGCGCAGGGCCTGGACCTGCGCCGCGGGCGGATGTGGCAGAGCGAGGTGCACGTGCCGATGTCGCGCGTGCAGCACCTGGACCTGCGCCGCGGCCCGCTGGAGCGCGCCGCGCGCCTGGCGACCCTGGTGGTGCACACCGCCGGCACCCGGCACAACGCGGTGGCCGTGCCCGGCCTGGACCAGGCCGACGCCGAGCGCCTGCGCGAACGCCTGGCGCACCAGCTCGACCACGACGACGACGCGCTATGAGCGCCGCCGTGGACGCCGAGGACACTGCGGTCCGGCGCCTGCACCCATGGTCGTGGCTGTTCGTGCTGCTGCAGCACCTGCGGCATTTCCTGCTGCCGCTGCTGGCGTTGCTGGTATTCGGCGGGCGCGGCGGCCGCAACAACCATCTCGACCAGGTGATGCTGCTGCTGGCGGGCAGCGCGCTGATCGCGGTGTCGCTGCTGCGCTACTTCACTTACCAGTACCGCATCGGCCGCGACAGCCTGAGCATCCGCAGCGGCTGGCTGGAACGCAGCCTGCGCGAGATCCCGTTCGCGCGCATCCACAACGTGGTCGTGCACCAGTCGCTGCTGCATCGGCTGTTCGGCGTGGCCGAAGTACGTCTGGAATCGGCCGGCGGGACCAAGCCGGAAGCGCAGATGCGGGTGCTGCGGCTGGACCAGGCGCTGGCGTTGGAGCGGCAGATCCGCCATCGCGCACGCGACGACAGCGCGGCGGCGTCCACCGCTGCTGCCGCGGCCAGCGACGTGCTGCTGGCGCTGCCTACGTCAGAGGTGCTGCGCCAGGGGCTGATCTCCAACCGCGGCATGGTGGTGGTGGCGACCGCGTTCGGCGCCACCTATCACCTGTTCCCCGAGCGCATGGTCTCCAACGCGATCGAACGCTACGGGCAGCAGCTGTTCGGTTACGCCAGCCATCTGCACCTGGGCTGGATGGCCGGCGCGGTCACGCTGACGCTGATGCTGGTCACGCTGCTGCTGATCATGCGCGCGCTGTCGATGGCGCTGGCGCTGCTGCAGTACCACGGCTTCCGGCTCAGCGAGAGCGAGCGCCGGCTGACCGTGGAGCGCGGCCTGCTGACGCGGCTGCGTAGCAGCGTGGCGCGGCGCCGGATCCAGGCCTGGACCCTGCACGAGGGCATGCTGCAACGCCTGCTGCGGCGGCGCAGCCTGCACATCGATACCGCGGTGATGGATGGCCACGGCGAGCACGGCCGCGCGCTGAAGGAATTGGCACCGCTGGCGACCCCGGCGGCCTGCGATACGCTGCTGCGCCGGCTGCTGCCGCAGATCGCCTGGCCGCCGCCGCAGTGGCACGGGATCGCTACGCGCTGCTGGTGGCGGCTATGCCTGCCGGCGCTGTGCCTGGTGCCGCTGGCCTGTGCGGGGCTGTGGCAAGCGTTCGGCGCCTGGGCCGCGCTGTCGCTGCTGTGGCTGCCGTGGTCGGCATTCAAGGCCTGGCGCCACGCGCAACGCATGGGCTATGCGCTGGACGACCGCTACGTGGCGGTACGCGGCGGCTGGTGGCGGCGCTGGTGGCGATTGGCGGAGATCGACAAGCTGCAGGCGCTGCGGCTGACCCGCTCGCCGCTGGACCGCCGCTGCGGCACCGCACGCTGTGGCTGGATAGCGCCGGCGCCCGCATGG
>NZ_CAPJ01000489.1 GCF_000331775.1 Xanthomonas translucens pv. translucens DSM 18974 | reverse complement strand
GGCAACAGCCGCTGCACCGTCTCCAGCGACTGCTTGCCGCCATGATTGCTGGCGATAGCCACCACCTGGTTCGGGGTCAGGCCATAGGGGAGCTGGCACAGCACCGGCAACAGCCGCTGCACCGTCTCCAGCGACTGCTTGGCGCCATCGTGGCTGGCGATGGCCACCACCTGCTCCGGGGTCAGGCCATACTCCTTGCACAGCACCGGCAACAGCCGCTGCACCGTCTCCAGCGCCTGCTTGCCACCGCCATTGCTGGCGATGGCCACCACCTGCTCCGGGGTCAGGTTATAGGGGGGCTTGCACAGCACCGGCAGCAGGCGCTGCACTGTCTCCAGCGCCTGCTTGCCACCGTCATTGCTGGCAATGGCCACCACCTGATCCGGGGTCAGGTTATAGGGGGGCTTGCACAGCACCGGCAGCAGCCGCTGCACTGTCTCCAGCGACTGCTTGCCGCCGCCATTGCTGGCGATAGCCACCACCTGCTGCCGGGTCAGGCCATACTCCTGGCACAGCACCGGCAATAGCCGCTGCACGGTCTCCAGCGCCTGCTTGCCACCGCCATTGCTGGCGATGGCCACCACCTGGTTCGGGGTCAGGCCATAGGGGGGCTGGCATAGCACCGGCAACAGCCGCTGCACCGTCTCCAGCGCCTGCCTGCCGCCATCGTGGCTGGCGATGGCCACCACCTGGTCCGGGGTCAGGCCATAGGGGGGCTTGCACAGCACCGGCAACAGCCGCTCCACCGTCTCCAGCGCCTGCTTGGCGCCGCCATTGCTGGCGATGGCCACCACTTGGTCCGGGGTCAGGCCATAGGGGGGCTTACACAGCACCGGCAACAGCCGCTGCACCGTCCCCAGCGCCTGGTTGGCGCCCTTATAGCCGGCGATGGCCACTACCTGCTTCGGGGTCAGGCCATAGGGGGGCTGGCACAACACCGGCAACAGCCGCTCCACCGTTTCCAGCGCCAGCTTGCCGCCATTATTGCTGGCGATGGCCACCACCTGCTCCGGGGTCAGGCCATACTCCTTGCACAGCACCGGCAACAGCCGCTGCACCGTCTCCAGCGCCTGCTTGCCACCGCCATTGCTCGCGATGGCCACCACCTGCTCCAGGATCAGGCCATACTCCTGGCACAGCACCGGCAACAGCCGCTGCACTGTCTCCAGCGCCTGCTTGCCACCGCCATTGCTGGCGATGGCCACCACCTGATTCGGGGTCAGGCCATAGGGGGGCTGGCACAGCACCGGCAACAGCCGCTGCACCGTCTCCAGCGCCTGCTTGCCACCGCCATTGCTGGCGATGGCTACCACCTGCTCCGAAGTCAGGCCATAGGGGGGCTGGCACAGCACCGGCAACAGCCGCTGCAACGTCTCCAGCGCCTGCTTG
>NZ_CAPJ01000490.1 GCF_000331775.1 Xanthomonas translucens pv. translucens DSM 18974 | reverse complement strand
CTCAAGCCCCTTGCTCAAGCTGCTGTCCAGAGAGGCGTAGATCGAGCCACCAGCCGAGCCGGAGAAGGCGGAGGTTAGCCCTTCTTCGATGCCCCGAAAGGCTTCGACAACACCATTCAGGTACATATCGGCATTCAGTGCCATCGTCCCCACGATCATGACCTTGACCATCTTCAAAAGCCCCGTTTTGAAAGGCTCTTGAACTTGCCCGGTCATCATCATGTAGGCGTACAGGGTGATGTAGAGCGTCAGCGCACCGAGCGCCCAGGGATAGACCGTTGCAATGGTGTCGCCGGCCACATTCGTGACAAAGGTCGTCGTGGCATTGTCCAGGGTGCCGCCGATACCCTGGAAGACGTTTGTTGTTGCGGGCATGGCTACTTGCCTCCCATCTTGACGCCCGTCATGGGCTGGACGTTGAGGCCGCGCCGCTTGCCTGCATCGGCAAGGCTTTCAGCGCGTTCCGCGTTGATGCAGTTCGGCGTTTCGGACAGCTCGCCAGGATTGGCCCGGCACTTCGCCAAACGGTCGGCCCGCTCGGTTGCGTGTTCCTTGTACCAATCGACCGACTGGACGGGTTCGGCCGGTTCCGTGCAGCCGACCAGGACAGCCGCGACGATCAGGGAGAGGGCGAGCTTTCTCATTTTCCGACCTCCCGCGCTTCGGCTTCGATGGTGCGGCCGGTAGATTGCCGGGCTTCATGTTGCTGCATGACTTTCAGCGCATGAGCTACTTCGGCCGCTTCAATGATTTGGCGAGAGGCGAGAAAGCGCAGCGTTGCTTCCCGGCGACCTGCATAGGTCGGTGTCAGGAACCTTTCCCGACCATTGAAGTAGCCGATGGACAGACTGGTAACCGCGCAGGCGACCGCCAGGAGCGTTGCTTGCCAGCTCATGAGCTGGCCTTGACTGAACAGCGGCAAGGTGAAGCCGTACCAGTCGTTCGCGGCGAAGTAGGCCACCATCAAGGCCGCATAGATGGACACGCCATCCATAGCGAACATATGCACTTCGCAGCCGATGGTTTCCTTCCACTTGCCGAAGCGGCGCACGTCGCGCCAGAAGCCGATAACCATTGCCGCGTACAGGCCCGCGAGCAGGCCGGAGAGGACGTAAATCATGACAGTCCCCCTTACGGACGCAGCGAAAAGTTCATGGGCTGGACTTTGAGGCCGTCGCGCTTTGCGGCGTCCCGCACGTTCATTTCGTGCGCGCGCTGTTCCTGCAAGCGATCCTCGGCCGCCGCCACCATCGCGTACATCTGGAGCTTGGTCTGCTCGTTCTGAATCATGGCCTGCTCGGCCGCGATACGGCCTTGCAACTCGGCAATCGCCTTGGGGTCAGGCGTGTCGTTAATCTTCGCCATGAGCTGGTCGATTTGGTTCAGCCGTGACTTGGCCTTGTCGTAGGCGTCCAGGGCGAAAGCCTTGTCCTGGGCACCTTTGACGGCCTGGGCCTCGCACGCGGTGCGCTGGTCCGCGATCTTGAAATGGGCGCAGGCATCGAATGCCTTGGTGTCTTCATAGATCGACTGCGCCCGGCCGCTCAGGCCGGCATAGCCGCCCGTTTTCACGGCGTCATAGACGCCCTGCCAGTCGGCCGGCAGATACTCGCGCAGCGCCGGGTTGTTCAGGATGTTGCCGAGGCCGCGCGAGCCAGTCAGGGACTCGTACTGCTGCTTCATCTGGTTGATCTGGCTGGTCATCTGGTCGTACTGCATCTTCCATTTGGCGATGGTTTCGACCTGGGCGGCGATCTGCTGTGCGATGGAAGCGCCGTCAGTGACCGGGATTTGGGCCTTGGCCTCATGGTTGCCGAAGATCATCCAACCGGCTACGCCGAGGACGGCCAGGACTTTGATTGTGCTCATGTGATTGCCACTCCTTTTTGGTGAGAAGGAGGGGACGCTGGCCGTCTTTCCGACCTGTCCGCCGGCTCTTTCGAGCTACTGTTCCCGGCAGTCAGCCCCGCATTACTTGGGGCGGCACCCTGCCCGCGTTGCACGGGCTTCGGGCTAATCACAACGGTCTTTCCGCGTCGTCAGGGCCGTCTTTTCCGGTTCCCGCGGTCACGCCACTTTCGGCGGGTCAGATCGGCATGTTGATGCCTTCCCCGATCATCAGGCCCTTCTTTTCAGGCCGGCAGCCCGGTACACCGAAGCGCTCTTGGGGCAAACAAGCGTCCCCCTTGGGGGATACGGTGACCGGGGACAACCCGGCCGATTTACCAATCGGTTCGATCAATACTGAATTCTTCGCTCAAATACGGAATATTCGCAAGCTCCTCCAAGGCTTGATCCACGGTTCTGAACCAGAGTTGACGTCCGTGGCCATCAACAACGCGCCTGAGGTCTCCGGCGTTCTCCACGTTCAAGGCGTATCCATGCCGCCGATTCGCTTTCAGGATCACGCGCACGAGCCCCGTTCGCTCCAAGCTGTCGCAGTAAGCATCCAGGTCTCCATAGCGCAAGGTCGTAGTTGGGCGACGGCTCTGCGGCCGGGTAGTCATTCGACGGTGGCCCCCTTTCTGCCCAGCATGGTCTGGATGCGCTCCAGGTGGTGACGAATGACCTCGGGCGAGGCTGTCTGAACCGATGTCTCGGCTGGTGCGCTCTGAATGCGCAATCTCTTTTCCTTCGCGGCAAGGCCGGCCGACGGTGCGAAACGTCCTCGATGAAAGCGATCCAGAACCGCGCGAAACCAGCGCTCCGGGCTGGTCTTGATGCTCTGCGTTGCCATTACCCCAGCGAGTTCGTCCAGGAGCATCTGCGCATCGTTGGCATCGAGGCCACTCACCATGGAGGCGATGGCACTGCGTTCCCGCTCATTCAGGCGCGAAGGCCACACCAATGCGCCGCAGGCGCCTTTCTCCACCTTGCCCGGTACGGGCGAAGGGGGCGGCGTGTGGATAACTTTCGCCGGTAGTTGTAGTGACGATTTATTGATGGTTCTAGTTGGTGGTTCATGGGGTGACGTAGCCCTGTCACCGGGGGGTGTCACCCGTGTCACCGGGGGCATGACGCCCGTGTCGCCCCCCGGTGCCAATCTGTCGGAGGGGGGTGACAATTTGTCGGGGGGAGAGGCGAGACTGAGACTATAGACATTGGAAGACTGGCTTCCGTCCTTCCGATAGTTACGCTCGATGTGCAGGAACCCAGCCGCCTCCAGCTCCTTCAAGACGCGCTGTACTGTGCGCTCGGACGTGCAGCACTTTTCGGCGATGAGGCGCACACGCGGCCAGCACTGGCCGACCTCATCGGCAGCATCAGCCAGGGCCATCAGGATCAGCTTTGAATTGGGTGGCAGCCGCTGCTCCCACGCCCAGTTCATCGCCTTGATGCTCATCGCGCCAGCGCTTCTTGCGCACTGCCATCGAGTGCGAGCGCGTCCTTCACTTGGAGGGTGCGGAAATACACGCGCCGGCCAACTCGCAGCATCGTGGGCTTGAGCTTACGAGCAATATCGGTGTTCGAGTACAGCGCGACTCGAATACCGTCTGGCGAGCGACCGAGCAATCCCGCCACGTCGCCAAGACTCATGAGTGGGCCATACCGTTGAAGTAGATATTCTTCCGTTGTCATCAATACATCCACCGAAATAATGAGTAGATGGGCGTATTTTTTGACTGATATGGCTATTGGTCAAATTTAAGTCGTTGATTTTTAAAGCCAAAATTAGCTGTCTCGCCATACCAAAATGCACCATCCGCGATCACCAAAATAAGGTGTCTTGGTGTCGAGCATTTCGCGGATAGAAAAATATCTTTTCAAATCAAATAATTGCGCCAGCTATGGAAACAAGGAAATCCATTGAAATAATTCATGAATTTCCTGTCTTTTTCGCCACCTGATCGAGCTTGCCCACCAAATCCTCCGCGCGCAGGTGGGTGTAGCGCTTGAGCATCTGCATCGACTTGTGGCCGCTGATGGCCGCGACTTCCTGGTCGGACAAGCCTGCTTCCACGAAGCGGCTGACGGCTTCGTGGCGCAGATCGTGGAAGCGGAAGTCCGGCACGCCGGCATCCTTCTTGATGCGCGTCCAGATCGGATTGAACTGGTAAGCCCGACGCTTGTTGTCACGTCCAGGCTCACCGAAAAAGATCAGGTCGGTATCAATGGGGCGCACCGGGTTGTTCAGCGCCTCACGAAACAGCCGGGTTGCCTCGACCGTTAGGGGAACGGTACGCGACATCGTGTTCTTCGTTTCCTGGAGGCGCACCACGCGCCGGTCAAGATCGACTTGGTTCCGGCGCAGGCCCGTAATCTCCGAAGAACGCATTCCTGTTTCGAGCGCGATGCGCACGATCCAGCCGAGCATCGGGTTCGAGTGAGCATCGACCGCCGCCATCAGGCGGGTTTCTTCCTCTCGCGTGAGCCGTCGATCCCGTCCAGGGCTGGGCGCTGGACGGCGAATGCTTTGCACGGGGTTGTAGGTCAGGCCGATCCCCCATTCCTTGATCGCCACGTTGAACAGGTGGCCGAGCAATGCGAGATCGAGACGTACCGTGTTGGGCGAACGGGGCTTGGGGGCAGGCTTGCCCTTGGCGTCCTTGCGATCCAGGCCAGCGAGCCGGTCGTCGCGGTACTTGGCGATTAGCTCCGGTGTCAGCGCGGCCAGCGAATACTTGCCCAGGTTCTGCATCAACGGCTTCGCGTGTCTCGCGTCGCTGTCGGCCGATGCCGGGCGCTTGGTTGGGGAGACTTCGGATAGATAGCGCTTGAGCGCGTCCTCGATGGTCATGCGCTCGGACGGCGCACGTTGGATATAGACGCCGCGCACCATTTCGTCTTCGGTGCGCCGCGCCCAATCCTCGGCGTCGCGTTTGGTGCGGAAGGTCTTGGCTGTGGCCGGCCATCCCGTCTTGCGGATGAGTGCTTTCCACGTGCCTGAGGGTGTCTTGACGATGGTCGCCATTCGGTTGCTCCAGAACAGGGCTCGTGTACTGCCACTGTACCGAAACTGTACCGACGCGCCAGCGCAAGCAAAGATGGTGGGCCCAGCAGGACTTGAACCTGCAACCAACGGATTATGAGTCCGCTGCTCTAACCGATTGAGCTATAGGCCCTTTTTGCTTTTTTGATGGGGCGGAAGGGTGGCCGCCCCGCTCAATTCTGCCTCGCCGATCTGGCCTCGATCAGTGGATTATGAGTCCTCTGCTCTAACCGTTGAGCTATAGGCCCGGACGCGTCCGGAGCGGGCGGGCGATGCGTTGGCCGCCGGCTTGGCGCCTCTGGCGTGCATGCAGAGGAAGGCGCCGAGGCGGCGTGAGTTTAGCGTCCGCGGTGGGGCTGTGTCTTCCCGGGATTGTCGACACGCGTCTTGTCTACGTGAGGCGAGTGGCACAGGCCGCACCGGAAAGAACCTTCAGCAGTCCCCTGAGGAGAGGCATCAGCCCCGACATTGGGTCGGGAGAGCGCGTCGGGGCTGAAGCCCCTCTCACAACAGCCCGTCCTCCGGAGCAGGCGATTGTCCCTATCGCCCGCCCCCTGACCGTCGGCGCTCATCAGCAGATCGCATCGATGGCCGATGCGACGCCGTTAGTCGCCCAAGCACCCTCCCCTCACTCCTCCAACCCCAACACCAGCACCCCCAGCGGCGGGATGGTCAGCGCCAGCGAGGCCGGATGCCCATGGGCACCGACGGCTTCGGTGCGCACGCTGCCGCCGTTGCCGGTGTTGCTGCCGCCGTAGATTTCCGCGTCGGAGTTCAGCAGTTCGCGCCAGCGGCCGCCGCGGGGTACGCCGATGCGGTAGCCGTGGTGCACCAGCGGGGTGAGGTTGGCCACCACCAGCAGTGGGGCGTCGCTGCCCTGGGCGGTGCGCAGGTAGGCGAACAGGCTGTTGCCGGCGTCGTCGCCGATGACCCAGGCGAAGCCGTCGGGGGTGTCGTCGCGGGCGTGCAGCGCGGGGTGTTCGGCGTACAGGCGGTTGAGGTCGCGGACCAGGCGCTGGATGCCGCGGTGGCGCGGGTCGTCGAGCAGGTGCCAGGGCAGTGCGGCGTCGTGGTTCCACTCGGTGGGCTGGGCGATTTCGCAGCCCATGAACAGCAACTTGCGCCCGGGGTGGGTGTACATGAAGCCGAGGTAGGCGCGCAGGTTGGCGAAGCGCTGCCAGTCGTCGCCGGGCATGCGCCCGAGCAGGGAGCGTTTGCCGTGCACCACTTCGTCGTGGGAGATGGGCAGCATGAAGCGCTCGGAATACGCGTAGACCATGCTGAAGGTCAGTTCGCCGTGGTGGTAGCGGCGGTAGATGGGGTCCAGTTCGATGTAGTGCAGGCTGTCGTGCATCCAGCCCATGTTCCATTTGTAATTGAAGCCCAGGCCGCCGTGCGCCAGGTCGGCGGTGACGCCGGGCCAGGCGGTGGATTCTTCGGCGATGGTGATGGCGCCGGGCGCGTGTTCGGCCACGACCTGGTTGAGCCGGCGCAGGAAGGCGATGGTCTCGTAGTTCTCGCGACCGCCGTGGATGTTGGGTACCCACTCGCCGGCATCGCGGCTGTAGTCGCGATAGAGCATGGAGGCGACGGCGTCCACGCGCAGGCCGTCGACGTGGTAGCGCTGCAGGAATTCCAGGGCGCTGGCGATCAGGAAGCCGGAGACTTCGCGCCGGCCGTGGTTGTAGATCAGGGTGTTCCAGTCGCGGTGGAAGCCTTCGCGCGGGTCGGCGTGTTCGTACAGCGAGGTGCCGTCGAAATGGGCCAGGCCGTGGGCGTCGGTGGGGAAATGCGCCGGCACCCAGTCGACGATGACGCCGATGTCTTCGCGGTGGCAGCGGTCGACGAAGCGGGCGAAGCCGTCGGGCGAGCCGAAGCGCGCGGTGGGCGCGAACAGGCCCAGCGGCTGGTAGCCCCAGGAGCCGCCGAACGGGTGTTCGGTGACCGGCATCAGTTCGATATGGGTGAAGCCCATGTCGGCGACGTAGGGAATCAGGCGGTCGGCCAGGGCGTCCCAGTCGAGCGTGCTGCCGTCGTCGGCGTGCATCCACGAGCCGGCGTGGATTTCGTACACGCTGAGCGGTGCGCTGGGGCCGTGGCGGCGCGCGCGCGCCGCCATCCAGGCGGCGTCGCGCCACTGGTACGGGGTGGGATCGGCCACGATGGAGGCGGTGCCGGGCGCCAGTTCGGCGCGGCGCGCGACCGGGTCGGCCTTGGCCGGCAGGTCTTCGCCGCGCGGGCCGCGCAGCGCGTACTTGTAGTGCGCGCCGGCGGCGACGCCGGGCACGAACAGTTCCCACACGCCGGCCTGGTGGCGCAGCCGCATCGGGTGGCGGCGCGCGTCCCAGGCGTTGAAGTCGCCGATCACCGCCACGCGGGTGGCGTTGGGCGCCCACACCGCGAAGCGGGTGCCGCGCACGCCATCGACTTCGACCACGTTGGCGCCCAGCGCGTCGGCCAATTGCAGGTGGTGGCCTTCGGATATCAGGTGCAGGTCGAAATCGCTGAGCTGCGGGCCGAACGCGTAGGCGTCCTCGGTGTCCTGCTCGCCGCCGGGCCAGCGGATGCGCAGCCGGTAGCGGCCGTCGTCGGGCAACGTGGCGGCGAAGAAGCCGGGGCTGGGGCCTTCCTGCAGCGGCACCTCGCGGCCGTCCTCGAGCACCGCGGTGACTGCTTCGGCGCCGGGCAGGTGGCTGCGCAGCACGCGCGCGTCGCCGATGCGGTGCGCACCGAGCACGGCGAACGGATCGCCGTGGCGGGCGTTGGCGAACGCACGCAGCGTTGCCTCGTCCCAGGTGTGGCCGACATCAGTCATTGCATCGCCTCCTCGGGCGCGGGAAAGCGTTCGAGTATGCGCAGCAGTCCCTGTATCGGCACCATGCTCCAGGCCGGGCGGTTGGCGGCCTCGTAACGAATTTCATAGCTGGCCTTCTCGATCAGGAACAACAAGGTGGTGGTGTCGAAGGCGGCGGGCGCCACCCACGGGTGCGGACTGGCGTCGAGCACTTCGCGGTAGGCGGCCAGGAAGGTAGCGCTGGCGCGGCTGCGGAACGCGGACAGGAAGGCGTCCAGCACGGTGTCCAGGCCGACCCCAGCGCGCGCCGCAGTGCCCTCTTCGCCGCGCGCGGAGACTTCGCTGGCATAGTCGAGCGAGCGCAGGAAGCCGGCCACGTCGTGCAGCGGGCTGGCCTTGGCGCGGCGCGCGTCCAGCGACTTGGCCGGCTCGCCTTCGAAGTCGATCAGCACCACGTCGTCGAACGCGACCAGGATCTGGCCGAGGTGGAAATCGCCGTGCACGCGGGTCAGCAACGCGCCGGCGAGCAAGGCTGGCGCCTGCCGCAGCCAGGCGTCCAGGTGCGGGCGTTGCGCGAGCAAGGCATCCACGGTCGCGCGGTCGGCGGCATCCTCGCTGCTCTCGCGATGCGCGGACACGGTGTCCCACATCGCCTGCACCTCGTGCTCGACGCGGGCGACCACCTGCTGCGCGGCGGCGGCATCCACCGGCTGCGGCGCGAAGGCGGCGGCGTCGGTGGGCTGGGCCAGCACGTCGTGCAGTTCGGCCAGGCGCCGCCCGACCACGGCGGCGAAGGCGTCGTAGCCGGCCACGCTCTCCTCGCGCGCGGCATCGTCCTGCGCGGCGGCGTATTCCTCGGCGCCGCGCGCCAGGTGATCCAGGGTCCAGCGCCAGGCATCGCCCTGGTTGCGCACGAAGCCCTGCAGCAGGGCCAGCGTGGTTTCCACGCCCTGCGCATCGACCCGGGTGACGTGGCCGAACAAGGGCGCGGCATTGGCGTAACCGATCGCGGTCAGCCGCTCGCCGAGTTCGATCTCGGGATTGGCGCCAGCGGAGACGCGGCGCAGCAGCTTGAACACCGCCTTGTCGCCGACGATCAGCGAGCTGTTGCTCTGCTCGGCCGACAGCCAGCGGATCTCGGCATCGTCGGCGATTTCGACGGTGGCCAGTGCCGGCGTGGGACAGAAGCGGATCTGTTCGGGCGCGGCGTCGGCCCCGGCGTGAGTCTCGCCATCGACCGACAGCACCGTGCCCGCGCGCAATGCGGCAAGCGTGGTGCGGGTCAGCGATTTCAGCGCAAAGCCGTCGGTCAGATAGCCGACTTCGCGGCCATGCCGCACCCGCGCCAACGCCAGCTGTTCGGCGAGTACGCTGGGTTGTTCGCGATCCCAGACGATGCCCAGCGGCAGCATGTAGCGCTCGTAGTTGCCGTGGTCCAGTTCCGCTTCGATCTCCAGCATGGTCAATGCGTCGGTGCCGGGCAGCGGGGTGCGGCGGGCGATGCGCACGCTGCGCAGCGCGCGGTCCTTGGCCGCGAACCAGCGCCGCGTGGACAGCCATGCCGGCAGGATGTCGCGCTCCAGCGTGCCCAGGTGCGGCAGCAGCGCGTCGGCGTCGGCCGCGCCGCGCAGCACCAGGGTCTGGTAGTCGGGCAGCGGCATCGGCGTGGGCACGTGCCAGTCCGGCAGCGTGGCGTTGCCGACCAGCTGGAACGCGTAGAAGCCGAACGCCGGCACGGTGAGCAGGTAAGTCAGGCGCCCGATCGGCGGGAAGCTGCCGCCGCCGATGATGTCCACCGGCACCCGGCCTTCGAATTCGGACAGGTCCAGTTCCACCGCCTGCAGCGTGTGCGACAGGTTGGCCACGCACAGCACGGTCTCGTCCTCGTGGCAGCGCAGGTAGGCGAGCAGGCGGCGGTTGCCGGGATACAGGAAGCGCAACGTACCTCGGCCGAAGGCGCGGTAGCGCTTGCGCACCGACAGGATGCGCCGGGTCCAGGTCAGCAGCGAATGCTGGTCGCGCTGCTGCGCTTCGACGTTGACCGCCTGGAAGCCGTACAGCGGATCCATGATCGGCGGCAGCACCAGCGCGGCCGGATCGGCGCGCGAGAAGCCGCCATTGCGGTCAATCGACCATTGCATCGGCGTGCGCACGCCGTCACGGTCGCCGAGGTGGATGTTGTCGCCCATGCCGATCTCGTCGCCGTAGTACAGCACCGGCGTGCCGGGCATGCTCAGCAGCAGCGAGGTCATCAGTTCGATGCGGCGGCGGTCGCGTTCGAGCAGCGGCGCCAGGCGCCGGCGGATGCCTAAATTGATGCGCGCGCGGCGGTCGGCGGCGTAGGTCTGCCACAGGTAGTCGCGCTCCGAGTCGGTGACCATTTCCAGGGTCAGTTCGTCGTGGTTGCGCAGGAAGATCGCCCACTGGCAGCTCTCCGGGATTTCCGGGGTCTGGCGCATGATGTCGGTAATCGGGAAACGGTCTTCGCGCGCAATCGCCATGTACATGCGCGGCATCAGCGGGAAGTGGAACGCCATGTGGCATTCGTCGGCGTTTTCGCCGAAATACTGCTGGGTGTCTTCCGGCCACATGTTGGCCTCGGCCAGCAGCATGCGGTCGGGATATTCGGCGTCCAACGTGGCGCGGATGCGGCGCAGGATGGCGTGGGTCTCGGGCAGGTTCTCGTTGGAGGTGCCGTCGCGCTCGATCAGGTACGGCACCGCGTCCAGGCGCAGGCCGTCCACGCCCAGGTCGAGCCAGAAGCGCATCACTTCCAGCACCGCTTCCAGCACCGCCGGGTTGTCGAAGTTCAGATCGGGCTGGTGCGAGTAGAAGCGATGCCAGAAGTATTGCCCGGCGACCGGGTCCCAGGTCCAGTTGGAGTTCTCGGTGTCGCAGAAGATGATGCGCGTGCCGGCGTAATCCTGGTCGCTGTCGGACCACACGTAGAAGTCGCGCTCCGGCGAGCCGGCGGGCGCGTTGCGCGCGCGCTGGAACCAGGAATGCTGGTCGGAGGTGTGGTTGATCACCAGTTCGGTGACCACGCGGATGCCGCGCGCATGCGCCTGCGCCACCAGCCGTTCGAAGTCGGCGATGCTGCCGTAATCCGGATGCACCGCCATGTATTCGGCGATGTCGTAGCCGTCGTCGCGGCGCGGGCTGGGATAGAACGGCAGCAGCCAGATGGTGTCCACGCCGAGGTCGGCGATGTAGTCGAGCTTGGAGATCAGGCCGGGGAAATCGCCGATGCCGTCGTCGTTGGAATCGAAGAACGACTTCACATGCACCTGGTAGATGATCGCGTCCTTGTACCAGAGCGCGTCGCGCACCAGCGGGCTTGCCTCGCTGTCGGCGGACAATGGAACTGCAGCATTCATGAAGTGGCTCCGGCGCGCAGACGCCATAGGGAAAACGGCCGCGACGGATCGAGGCGAATGGTGTGCTGCTTGCCGTGCCAGGCGAAGGCGTGGCCGTCCCACAGGTCCTGCACGGCGACGCTGCCGTGGTCGGGCAGGCCCAGTTCCCACAGCGGCACTTCGATCTGCGCCTCCTGCGCGGCGTGCGGGTCCAGGCTGATCGCCACCAGCACCAGGCTGCGGCTGCGCGCCAGGTGCGCGTCGTCGAGGAACTTGGCGAAGTACAGCACCTGGTCGTTGTGCGCGAGGTAGAAGCGCGTGCCGAGGTGCGACTGCAGTTCCGGGTGCTGGCGGCGCAGCAGGTTCAGGCGGGTGATCTCGTCGACGATGTCGCCGGGGGCGCGCTCGGGCCACACGCGCAGCTGGTACTTCTCCGAATCCAGGTAGTCCTCCTTGCCCGGCGCCAGCGGCGTGGCCTCGCACAGTTCGAAGCCCTGGTACATGCCCCACAGGCCCGACAGCGTGGTCGCCAGCGCGGCGCGGATCAGATGCCCACCGCGGCCGTTCTGTTGCAGGAACACCGGATTGATGTCCGGGGTGTTGACGAAGAAATGCGGGCGGAAGCACTCGCGCGGCGTGCCGGTGTTGAGCTCTTCGATGTACGCCTGCAGTTCGGCCTTGTGCTGGCGCCAGGTGAAGTAGGTGTAGGACTGCGAGAAGCCGACCTTGGCCAGCCGGTACATCGGCTTGGGCCGGGTGAAGGCTTCGGACAGGAACACCACCTGCGGATGGCGGCCGCGCACTTCGGCGATCAGCCATTCCCAGAACGGGAACGGCTTGGTATGCGGATTATCGACCCGGAACAGGTGCACGCCTTCGTTGACCCAGAACAGCACCGCGTCGCGCAGCGCGTTCCACAGTTCCGGCACCGCGCCACTGGCGTAGAAATCGACGTTGACGATGTCCTGGTATTTCTTCGGCGGATTCTCCGCGTACGGGATCGAGCCGTCGGCGCGCCAGGTGAACCAGTCCGGATGCTCGCGCAGCCACGGATGGTCCGGCGCGCACTGGATCGCGAAATCCAGCGCCAGTTCCAGGCCCTGCGCGGCGGCGGCGGTACGCAGCCGGCGGAAGCCGTCCAGCCCGCCGAGTTCGGCATGCACCTCGGTGTGCCCGCCGTCGGCCGAGCCGATCGCGTACGGGCTGCCGGGTTCGCCCGGCTGCGCGGTGACCGCGTTGTTGCGGCCCTTGCGGTTCTTTTCGCCGATGGGATGGATCGGCGGCATGTACAGCACGTCGAAGCCCATCGCACGGATATGCGGCAAACGCGCGATGACGTCGTCGAAGGTGCCGTGGCGGGCGAGGTCGCCGCTCTGCGAACGCGGGAACAGCTCGTACCAGCTGGAGAAATGCGCGCCGCGGCGCT
Organism: Xanthomonas translucens pv. translucens DSM 18974; assembly: GCF_000331775.1. Next base: position 7,139 of record NZ_CAPJ01000490.1, on the reverse strand, counting down.
CGGCCTCGACGCGGAAGGTCATCGGGTATTCGGTGCGGAACGGCTTGTCGTCGGCGCGCGCCATGGCCTCGGCGGTGCCGGGTTCGAGCAGGATTTCCGCGCGCGCCGAGGGGTCGTCGCTGCGGGTGATGCGGGCGAGGATCGCCTTCAGTCGCGCGTTCAAGGCGCCGCGGCTGCGCGCGCGCGCGGCCTCGACCTGGGCCAGCGCCTCCTGCACGTCCACCGCCAGCAGGGTGCCGGCGGCGCGCTTCTTTTCCAGGTCGGCATGGGTGGTGGCGAAGATGTCGCGCCACGCTTCGATGCGGAATTCGTAACGGCCCAGCCGTTCCAGCGGGAACTCGCCGCGCCAGCGGTCGTTGCCCAGCGCGCGCATCGGCGCAGTGGACCAGGTGCGTGCGTCGGCGGCACGCCACAGCAACGCCACCGCGATGCGGTCGTGGCCGTCGCAGAATGCATCGGCTTCCACGCAGATGCGATCGCCGACGGTGCGCTTGACCGGGAAGCGGCCATCGTCCACCGAAGGCGTCACCGCTTCGATGCAGATCCGCGCCGCAGCGGCGGCGACATCGGCCGGCGTGCGGGCGCGGGCGGCGGCCAGCACCGGACGCGCCGGCACGCTGCGGTAGACCCGCACTTCGCCCGCTTCCAGGGTGCCGCCCTGGTCGCCCTGGATCGGCTCGCTCTGGTCGCTGAGCAAGGCCTCGCTGTCGCCGAGCAGGCGCAGCAGCGCCGCGCCGGGTACCGGCAACAGATGGTCGCGATCGCTGTTGAGCAGCACCAGCCAGGGCGCGGCGCCGAGCGGTTCGACCGCGACTGCAGTCAGCGCGCCATCGCGCAGCAGCGGGCGCAAGCGTAGATCGTGCGTGGCCTCGACCGGGATGGTCGGCGCTTCGTCGGCATCGGTGTCGGTTGGTGCAGGCAAGGCCGTGGGTTCGGCGATCGCCCAGGCATCGCCGAACGCGGCGGCCAGCCGAACGCGCTGCGTGCGCTGCAGCGGCAGTGGCGCATCCGAAGGCGCATCGGGATCGATGGTGGCGACGACGCGACGCGCCAGGCTGCGCAGCGCCACGTCTTCGTCGAAGAACCAGCTGCCGCGCCCGTCCCACCAGGCCAGCGACGAGAACGCCGCATCGAAGCCGGCGCCGTGCAGGCGGCGCAAGGCCTCCAGGCCCAGGCCAGGGGTCCAGGCCAGGAATGTCGCCGCCGGCACCTGCGTCTGCACGTCCGCGATCAAGCTGCGCCACAACGTGGCCGGCACGCGCTGCGGCTGCAGCACACGGAAGCCGGCCAGGCCGCCGCGCAGCCAATCGCGCAGGCGCACGCTCCACCATTGGGCCAGGCCCGCGCCTTCCTCGGCGTAGGCGAAGCGGCTCTGGGCGATCTCCGGCGTGCCACGCTGCGTGCGCGGATCCGGCAGCGCCGAGGTGCGCGCGCGGAACCAGTGCGGGTGTTCCTGCAGCAGGCGGCTACCGCCGCCGATCTCGTCGATGCGCAGATCGACCAGCACCTCCATGCCGTGCTTGTGCGCCAGCGCCAGCCACTGCTGCAGTTGCGCGTCGCCGGCAGCATCGTCGGCGGCCGGGTCCGCCAGCCGCCCCTGCGGGTCCTGCGCGAACGGATTGGGCAAGACCACGTGGTCGCAGCCATTGGCCTGTGCGGCCGCCATGGCCGCCTCCAGCGCGGCCGGATCGAGGTTGCTCAAGGGGGACAGCAGGCAGACATGCATTCGGAGATCCCGTTCGTCGTCAATGAGGAGTGCACGATCCAGACCGCGGCGTTCGCCGCCAGCGGCCCGGGTCGGCCGTCGCACAAGACGGAGACGGAATGCGCCTGCACGGTGTGCCACACCCGCAATCGGAGGTGGCAGCGTGACGCCAATGCCGCTCGACGCGATGCGACAGCGCCACAAGACCACAGCGGATGCCAATGAAATGTGTTCATGGCATTAAATGCGCACATACATTTTCAGGTCGCGGACGCTGCCCGATCGGCCGCCATGATGCCGTCGCAGCGTGACGCCATGGGCGTTCGCGGGGGAATCATGGGGCGCACCGACGCGGTGCCGACGTCTTAACGTCACCGTGCGTTCACGCGCCGGCCACGTCCCAGCGGACGGCCATTGAGGCTGGCGTTGCCGATGTAGGCAGGCGCGCCGTCCAGGCCGTCGGCGACGCTGCAGAAGGGCTTGCCGTCGGGCAACACCAGGGTTGGGTGCAGCAGGAACGGGCGGGCGGGGATGGACTGGTTGCTGGCCAGCACCACCGGGTAGCAACCCAGCGCGGTGACCATGGACCAGGCCGACATCTGCCCCAGATTGCTGCACTGCAAAATGCGCAGGGAGCCACAACGGCGCAGGATGGGCGGTCTTTTGAACCGGTCTAATTGCCGTGCTGTCGTCCCCCGCCGACAAACGCGTCACCGTGTCCGACATCGCCGCCGCCTGCGGCGTGTCGCGGGCGACCGTGTCGCTGGTACTGCGCAACAGCCCGCGGGTGCACGCGGATACGCGTGCGCGGGTGGCGGTGGAGATCGCCCGGCAGGGCTACGTCTACCACCGCGGCGCGGCCAGCCTGCGTGGGCGCGCCTCCAACGCGGTGGCGCTGGTGGTCAACGACCTGGCCAATCCGTTCTTCGCCGAATTCGCCGGTGGCGTGGACGCGGCGCTGGCCGAGGCCGGCTACGTGATGCTGATGGGCAGCACTGGCGAATCGCCGGAGCGCCAGCACAGCGTGCTGGCCTCGCTGATCGAACACCAGCCGGCGGCGCTGATCCTGTCCCCGACCGAGAACACCGACGCGGCGCGGCTGCGCCAATTGCTCGGCACACGGCTGCCGGTGCTGCTGTTCAATCGCGCGCTGGACGGCGACTGGCCGCTGCTGGCGCTGGACAACCGCCGCGGCGCACGCCTGGCCACCGAGCACCTGCTGGCGCTGGGCCACCGTGCAATCGCATTCTTCGGCGGCCACCGCCAGTCCAGTTCCTGCGCCGAACGCCGCGCCGGCTACCGCGACGCGCTGGCCGCCGCCGGCATCGCTGCCGATCCGGCCTGGCTGATCGAATGCGCGCCGACCCGGCTGAACGCCGCACGCCAGGCCGGCGCGCTGTGCGCGCGCGACCCGCTGCCGACCGCCCTGGTCTGCTACAACGACGTGGTGGCGTTGGGCATGGCCAGCGGCCTGGCCGAACGCGGCCGCCACGCCGGCCACGACTACGCGCTGATCGGCTTCGACGACATCGCCGAAGCCGCCGTCGCCAGCCCGCCACTGTCCACCGTCGCCGTCGCCCCGCGCGAACGCGGCATGCAGGCCGCGCAGCTGGTGCTGGACGCATTGCGCCAGCAACAGACGCTGCCTGCGCTTACCATCGCCCCCGCCCGGCTGTGCCTGCGTGCCAGCAGTCGGGTCGCCTTATCGTCCGTTCCCGGAGTCGCTGCATGAGCCGTCGCCCGCTGTCCAACACTGCCGCCATCTCGGTGGTCAGCATGATCTTCTTCACCTGGGGCGGGTTGACCAGCCTCAACGATGTGTTGATCCCGCATCTGAAAGCCGTGTTCCAGATGAACTACGCGCAGTCGATGCTGATCCAGTTCACCTTCTTCGGCGCGTACTTCCTGATGTCGCTGCCGGCCGGCGCGGTGGTGGCGCGGACCGGCTACAAGGCCAGCATCGTCATCGGCCTGGTGGTGGCGGCGATCGGCGCGGCGATGTTCTACCCGGCGGCGCGGCTGCCGTCGTATCCGCTGTTCCTGACCGCGCTGTTCGTGCTGGCCAGCGGCATCACCCTGCTGCAGGTGGCGGCCAATCCGTACATCAGCCTGATCGGCGAACCGAGCAAGGCGCCGAGCCGGCTCAACTTCGCGCAGGCGCTGAATTCGTTGGGCACCACTGTGTTCCCGTTGCTGATCGGCCCGCTGATCCTGGCCACCGCGGTGCTGTCGGCCGACAAGATCGCGGCGATGAGCGCGCTTGAACAAGCGGCCTATCGCGGCGCGCAGGCGCAATCGGTGCAGGTGCCGTACCTGCTGCTGGCCGGCGGCCTGTTGCTGCTGGCGGTGTTCGTGCTGGTGATGCGCATCCCCTCGCTGCGCGAGGACGACGCCGGCAGCATCGAGTCGCAGCACAGCTTCGGCGATGCGCTGCGCCAGTCGCACCTGCTGTGGGGCGTGGTGGCGATCTTCATGTACGTGGGCGCGGAAGTGTCGATCGGCAGCTTCCTGATCAACTACATCTCCGGCCCGACCACCGGCGGCCTGACCGAAGCCACCGCCAGCCGCTACCTGGCGTTCTACTGGGGCGGCGCGATGGTAGGCCGCTTCGCCGGCGCCGCGCTGCTGCAGGTAATCCCGGCGCGCAGGCTGCTGGCCGCCTTCGCCGGTGTCGCCTCGCTGCTGCTGATCGCGACCATGATCAGCAGCGGCCACGTGGCGATGTGGAGCGTGATCGCGATCGGCTTGTTCAACTCGATCATGTTCCCGACCATCTTCACCGTGGCCATCGAACGCCTCGGCCCACTGACCAGCAAGGCCTCGAGCCTGCTGATCATGGGCATCGTCGGCGGCGCGCTGGTGCCGCTGGCGCAGGGCGCACTGGCCGACGTGGTCGGCATCCAGCACGCCTTCGTGATCCCGCTGCTGTGCTACGCCTACATCCTCTGGTACGGCCTGCGCGGCTCGCGGCTGTCGGCCAATCTGCCGGCCGAGGTGCCGGGCGCCAGGCCGGCGGCGCGCGCGATGCATTGATGCACGAGACAGGCACGGCGGCGCGCTGCCGCCGTGTCTGCGCTCGGCTGTTCTCCCCCCTCCCCCACATGACTCCCAGCGACCGCATGAACCTGCCTGCCACGCCCCTGCCCGACTTCGCCGATGCCGCCGTGTTGCGCGCGCATATCGCCGACACCATGGCCTTCTACCATCCGCGCGCGATCGATCCGGCCGGCGGCTTCTTCCACTACTTCCGCGACGACGGCAGCGTGTACGACGCCGGCCACCGCCACCTGGTCAGCAGCACCCGTTTCGTCTTCAACTACGCGATGGCGGCGAACGAATTCGCCGATTCGCCGCTGGCCGCCGAGTATCTGGACGCCGCGCGCCACGGCCTGCGCTATCTGCGCGATGTACACCGCGACGCCGCCAGCGGCGGCTACGTGTGGACTCTGCGCGACGGCGTCGCCGAGGACCGCACCCAGCACGCCTACGGCGCCGCCTTCGTACTGCTGGCCTACGCCACCGCGAAGAAGGCCGGCCTCGACACCGACGCGTGGATGGACGAGACCTGGCAGCTGCTGGAAACCCGCTACTGGGATGCTAGCGCCGGCCTGTACCGCGACGAAGCCACGCCCGACTGGCAGTTCTCCAGCTACCGCGGGCAGAACGCCAACATGCACCTGTGCGAGGCGCTGATCGCGGCCTACGAGGCCAGCGCCGAGCCGCGCTACCTGCAGCGCGCGCTGCTGCTCGCCGATCACATCACACGCCGCCAGGCGGCGCTGGCCGGCGGCCTGGTGTGGGAGCACTACGACGCGCACTGGCAGGTGGACTGGGACTACAACCGCGACAATCCCAAGCACCTGTTCCGGCCCTGGGGTTTCCAGCCCGGCCATCAGGTCGAATGGTCGAAGCTGCTGGTGCTGCTGCACGGGCATCTGCACGCGGCCGAGGGCAGCGCGCCGGACTGGCTGCTGCCGACCGCCCGGCACCTGTTCGACACCGCGCTGACGCACGGCTGGGACGCGCAGCACGGCGGCATCGTCTACGGCTTCGCCTCCGGCACCGAAGCCGAGCCGGTGGTCGGCGTGCCCGACGTGGCGCAGCACCCGACCTATTTCTGCGACGACGACAAGTATTTCTGGGTGCAGGCCGAAGCGATCGCCGCCGCCGCGCGGCTGCTGGCCGCGAGCGGCGATGCGGGCTACCGCGCCGCCTACGACAGGCTGTGGGCGTATTCGTGGGAACACCTGGTCGATCACCGCTACGGCGCCTGGTTCCGCATCCTCAGCCGCGACAACCGCAGCTACAGCGACGAGAAGAGCCCGGCCGGCAAGACCGACTACCACACCATGGGCGCCTGCCACGATGTGCTGGCGGTGATGCGTGGCAGCCGGGCGTTCGCATAACCGACGCCCCCCCCATTTTGAGTAGCGGCCCAGTTTGGAGTCCAATTCCCTACCTCAAGGAGATTGGACGTGAAGAAGCGTTTTACCGAAGAGCAGATCATCGGCTTCCTGCGCGAAGCCGACGCCGGCGTGGCCATCAAGGACCTGTGCCGTCGCCATGGGTACAGCGAGGCCTCCTATTCCCTGTGGCGCAGCACGTTCGGCGGAATGAGCGTGCCCCGATGCCAAGCGGCTCAAGGAGCTTGAGTGCGAGAACGTACGGCTGAAGAAGTTGCTGGCCGAGCAAGTGTTCGAAAACGACCTGATCAAGGATGCACTGCGAAAAAAGTGGGTGGATGTCGCGGACATACGAAGCCATCGGGTCACCTGACCTGAACCAACGTCTCGACACATTGCGCCTCGGAGCCGTAGCGGCTCAGAAAAGCCGGAATCGAAAGCCCCTTCTGGAACTGGATCCGATTGAGCGTCATCGCCATATCTCACTGAAGAACCTGCATTTCCAAACCAAGGCAGCATCACCAGCTGAGACACAGCGCTAATCAGGCCCAAGGGAGCCCGTGTTCAAGGACAGTTTCGCATCGACAGCCTGGGCAATCCCAGCAAAATCGATATGGCGCGAAAGCAGCGCCAGCGGATCGCCTATCTTCTGGCGCTTGGACTCGCGTTCGTGTCCGGCAAACAAGCTGATCATCGCGGGGCCTCCGCTGTCTTTCCGATCCTATGATGCCAAAGCAGAGAGGTTTTTAGAGGTGTCCTTCAGTCGCTCCCACAGCGGGGTTCAGCCGATAGACGTGTGAAAATGACTCACAAGATTGGATTTCACCGATTACATCAGTGAGTTAGCGGATATTTCTTGGTAACAAAACTACACCGCCAACGCCAGTTCAATCCAATACGGTTCCGTGATCGGCTCCACGTCAATCAGGTAGTCTCCGACTGAGCCTCAATGAGCCAATAGCTCCTTCAACCATGCGAGCTCGTCTTGGTCGAATGCCGGGAAATCTTCCGCTGCGCCTGCGAAGGGGCCC
>NZ_CAPJ01000491.1 GCF_000331775.1 Xanthomonas translucens pv. translucens DSM 18974 | reverse complement strand
AAGCGGTTCCGGGGACCACCTGATTGACGTGGAGCCGATCCCGGAACTGAACCGCCCCGGGTTTCCCGGAGACCCCTTGGTTTGAGTCACGCCGACATGGCGGACTCATGGGAGTGGGAATAGTAGTTGGCCTCAGCCTCGGCCGGTGGGATATTCCCGATCGGCTCCAGCAATCGACGGTTGTTGAACCAGTCGATCCAGTTGAGCGTGGCCCACTCGACCTCCTCGCGCGTGCGCCAGGACGACGTGCGATGGATCACCTCGGCCTTGTAGAGGCCGTTGATGGTCTCGGCCAGCGCGTTGTCGTAGGAGTCCCCCACGCTGCCTACCGAGGGCTCCAGGCCGGCTTCCACGAGCCGCTCTGTGTAGCGGATCGACACGTACTGAACGCCTCGGTCGCTGTGGTGAATCAGGCGATCCGGGCCGACCGGCTTGCGCGCGTAGAGTGCCTGTTCGAGCGCGTCGAGCACCAAGTCCGTCTGCATCGAGGACGACGCCTTCCAGCCCACGATGCGACGGGCGAAGACGTCGATGACGAAGGCGACATAGACCCATCCTTGCCACGTCGAGACGTACGTGAAATCGCTGACCCACAGCGCGTTCGGCCGATCGGCCTTGAATCGCCGTTTCACATGATCCAGCGGGCACGGTGCCTTCGGGTCGCTCACCGTCGTCTGCACGGTCTTGCCTCGCATGACCCCGCGCAAGCCTTGCCGCTTCATCAACCGCTGCACGGTGCATCGCGCCACGTCGAACTGTTCGCGTCGCAGTTGCCGCCAGACCTTGCGCACACCGTAGACCTTGAAGTTCTCGTCTCACACGCGCTGGACTTGCGCCGTCAACGCCTCGTCGGTCTTCGCGCGCTTGCAGCGCAACTGCGGATCGGCCATCCTGGCCGCGTGCGCGTGGTAGGTCGACGGGGAGATCGGCAGCACCGTGCAGATCGGCTCGACCCCGTGGACATCACGATGCTCATCGATGAACTGCTTCATCGCTTGAAGGAGCGGTCGAGCTCCGCCTGCGCAACATAGGCCGACGCCTTGCGCAGGATTTCGTTGACCTGACGCAGCTCGCGAACCTCGCGCTCAAGCGCCTTGATGCGCTCTTGCTCGGTGCTCGTCATCCCCTCGCGCTTGCCAACGTCGCGCTCGTGCTGCCTCACCCAACCCCGTAGCGTCTCGGCTGTGCAGCCCACCTTGGCCGACACCGACACCATCGCCGCCCATTGCCAGTCGTACTCGCCATGGTGCTCCAGAACCATCTTCACCGACCGTTCCCGGATCTCCGGGGAGAACTTGCTTGCTCTGCTCACAGCTCCATCTTCTCAAGTCATGGAGCCTCCGGGATTCCCGGGGCGGTTCAGTACGTTGAGGCTTGCGCAGGCAAACGGGCACCAACAGGAACCAGGGCAACGCCAAGGGCTTTAAATTGCTTTAAGCCATTGAATTTACTGGTGGGCCCACCAGGATTCGAACCTGGAACCAAAGGATTATGAGTTCGTCGCCAACGCGCTATGCCTAGGAAAATCAAGCATAGGGGAGCGTAAGCTACAGAACAAAAAAGTAAGCTGCGACAGTAGTTTAGCGCAGCTTGACGAAGGTGGGAAAAACTGAGTTCTGTACCGTTGGCGTACCGCGTACCCCCCCTTCGGACTACTACGTCACAGGCGCAAACGACATCAGATCTTGCAGCACATGGCTGATGGCCAGGCCCTGATCGCTTATGGCATGGAAGAAAAATTCGCCTGCTCTTCCTGATAGAGCGCGTCGTGGGCAGCCATAGTCAATGCCGCGCGAATCAAATCTGCGATCGCCCCAATCTGGTCTGGTGAGCCACCGGGAGCCAAGTCAAACGCTCCCACGCTCGGGACACGGTGCTCGGACCCGCCGCCCAAGGCCGAGGGATGGCGGACGAACAGGTTTGGACTGGGCTCTTCGGTGCGGCCGCCGATGGCGTCGCCGGGGAAGAGAACGTAGGCTCCGCGAGTGCCCAAGATGCCGTCGCGATAGGTGTGCATCTTGTATAAATCGTCCTGCTTGTGCACTCGGGCGAGCTCAGCCTCATAGTCACCGACCGCGAACTCGGGTGGAACCAGAGCCTCCGCTGTGGCATCCACGTCCTCTTCACCTTCAAAGAGCGCTTCGGCCTGCTTGCGCTCCAAGCGGTATTTCGCGTCAAAGTGCAGCCAGTGCTTCACCGAGGGATGCGCGGCAGGCGAGATCACGATGCTGAAATCAGGGTCGAACGAGGCGGTGTAGCTGCCGCTCCAGTCGCTCTTGGGATGCTTGGAGCGGGTAAATCGCTGGTTGTAGAACAGAGAGACAAAGACCCGATTGCCGCTGGGCGCGACGAACTCAAAGCGACATTCGCTGCGCCGGCCTTTGGCCAGTTCAATACGCAACCCGTCCTTGGACAGGCAGATGAAGTTGCCGCCACTCACTTCGCTGCATAGGCCCAAGAGCGCTTCCCTCAGCGTAAAGAAACACCAGTATTCGTAGATCTGATTGACCGGGCGGATGTCGCCGATCAGCCCGTCGGCGAGCTCAGCTCCTTGGCGCCAAGCCAACGACAAACTCATCCGCAACGACAAGTCGAAATGGAAGAGCTCCTTGTAGCCGCGCCTCCGAAGCAAGGCCTGAGAATTCGCGGGGATATGCCCCAGCGGGCCAACGCCGCTCCACATGCTGTGCTGCAAAGCTTCGTCGAGGGCCACGGCCCAGGCCTGTGCTTCACGCTGCGAAGCACGGCGACCTCGCACACCCATGCGGGCTTCGAGCTGGCGCGCGAGCAGTGCGCAGTGCTCCAAGAACGCTTTCGCATAGCGGTTCTCGGGTGTGTCCAGCGTCTCGAAAGAGTCGCGCTGAGGGAGGGCCGTCGGTGTGTAGCCACGGAACATTCGACTGAGCGGGCCGCCAGCGACGATCTCCGAAGGGTCAAATCCGTCGGAGATGAGCTCCGCGTCAGCCTCTTCGATCTCGTTGATGCGGACGAATTCGATCTGCTCCAGCAGCTTCGAGTGTGGCTGGGCCACGATCTCGTCAATGGCCAACGGCAGCTTCGAACTGGACATGATGTGCCGCATCAGGAAGTGCAGGGCAGCATCGTTCTTGGCCAAGTCACCCGATGGATCGAAGGACAAGGACACCGGGCTATCTAGGGAAAGCAAGAGTTCCGCCGCCTTCTCTGCCAAGCTGTCGAGGAGCTGCTTGAATTCCTCGAAGTATTTGAGCTTGCGACAGGCGACCTCGGCCATCATCGGCCGGCCGAACTCGACGCCAAGGTCGATGACCCCGGCCTGCGAGCGAAGGCGCAGCTGGCCGGTGACGACCACCATCTTTTGGCCATTGGCCACGGCCTCTTTCCACCGCCGCGACGGGTCGCGTTTAAACACATTGGCCAGCCGTGCGCCGAATGGCCAGTGCGGCCCCGCCGCCTCCGCTCGCTTCACCGCTTCATCCAAAGGAATCGGGAGGCTGATGTCAACGAAGTAGTCCGTGTCCTCGCGCAATTGGAAGCGCTCGAACAGGTGTCCGGCTTCACGCCAGCACATCGGGAGCATCGATCCGGAAGTGACGGCAGCGACGTCGATCTCGACCTCGGCCGCGAGCATGTCCGGCACCGCCCAATCGACCGCAGTCGGGTGGCCACGGCCAAGGGCTGCTTCTATGTCGATCGAAGCGCCAGAGCCGAGGTCGAATTTGACCCGATGGAGCGCGACGAATTCTGTCACTTCACGAAGGACACATGGTTGCGGGAGATAAGCCGGGCATGCATGGCTAACAGCTTGTCTCTACACTGTTTGAACTGACTGCCAGCCGGGAGGGAGAGCGCTTCTCCGAGCACAATCTCGACTGAGGTCTCCGTGCCGAGTACATAGCGGGCCGGCGTCTCGCTCTTGCCGTGCGCGCCGTCCAGGAACGCGGCTAGCGCCTTAAGGCTGTCGCCGAGCGCTGAACGGTTGCCGTGGATCTTCGGCAGTACCTTTTGGAAGATGGCACGATCCAATCCGTTGACCCACTCCGCCATCGCGGCGGCGGGAGGCTTGCCGGTCGCGAGCTGAGCCTTGGTCCAAACGTACATGTAGCCGTGGACCTCCTTGACGACACGGAAGCCGAACTCGAAGCCGACTGGGCCCAACAGCTTGAAGCAGCCGTCCAGCGCCTTCAACGTCAGCTCCTTAGCGCTAATGAGCTCGGCGGCATCGACGCCGTGCTTGCTGGCCAGCAGGTCCAAGATGGCGGCGGGATTGGAGCCCACGGCCTCGTCGGCCTCGCGATCATCGATCGCCTGGCGCAGGAGGTCGTCTGCCACCGACAAGTCGATGGTGGGGCCTTCTCCCGAGCCAGCGACGTATTGGCTCGGAGTCAAGGCTTTGACTTCGAGGACGTGCGCGCGGTCAAGCACCTTCGGCGAGAACATGTGCGTGGTCTCGTCGATGTTCACTGTGCCCACATAGAACAGGTTCGGTGGCAGCTTCAATGGCTGGCCGTTGGTGACCAGGAGTTGGGCTGACTGCGCTTCCGGGGAGTCCTTGTTCTCGTCGTTGAGCAGCTCGCTGATCACGGCTAGAGACTGGCGATCGATGATCGGAGCGTTCTCGCCGTCTTCAAGGATGCTCGACGCCTCCATCAGGGACAGGAACGGCGCGAAGTAACGCTCGACGTGCGAGAGATTCATCTCGTCGAAAACGAGGAAGTGAGGGATCTTGGTGGAATTGGGGTGGCAGGCACGCAGAATGATCCGCAGCGACTCCGTGATCTCGTAGCTCTCGTTAGTCTCCGTGCCGTCGTCGCGCGTCCGTGCTTGACCGAATGGAGTGCGGAAGCCAAGCAGCTTCTTGGGTGAGGTCCAGTCTGGGCCAATAGCGACGAGTTGGAATATCTGGCCATCGATCTGGCCGGCATAGAGTTCTTGCAGGCTCTCGGCCAGACGCAATGTCGAGCGGGACTTGCCCGTGCCTGAGGTGCCGGTGAGGATGACGAAAGGCTTAGCAGCCAGTGCAGTTACCAGGTCGAGCGAGCAGAGCTTGCCCGTCACCGCTGTGGCAGTGGCTGTTGTGGTGGGGGGGGCCAGGCCATCGAGATAGTCTTCTGGGGCAGCCGCCGCGAGCTGCAGATCCGCATCTTCAATCGAGCCTCCGCCTGTCTCAAAGAGCTCGGCGATCTCGGCGGAGGTGAGTGCGTAGTCCGCAGCGAAGCGTTGTTCGAGAAGGTCGAATCGCTTGGCTGGGTCAGCTTCACTGCCCAGGATCGCATCGATGTCCGTGCGGCGGTAGTGGAAGACGGCCACATCGCCCAACCGCGGCTTTGCAGCCTTAGCGGACTTCAACAACAGATCAACAAGGTGGACCTCATGTCCAGCACGCAGGCTGGCCTTGCGAGGGTCATCCGTGGACAGTTCGATGACCGTCTGCCAAGGATTACCGCTGATCGTCGACCCAGTACCGTTGGATATGTATTTGCCGCTTCGGAAGCCTTGCTTCGAGTCCTGAGACGAGAAAACGTTGAAGATCTCCTTCGGCGCTTTGACGTCGATCTTGGGCTTGTCAAAAACGCCTGCGAGCTCAGCCGTGGCCTGGATGTAGGCAGTTTCGCCCTGCACGATGGCGACGCTCGGTTGCCCCTTGATCGCCAGCGTCCGCTTAATGATGAGGAAGTCGAGGAGGGCTGCTTTCCCTCGGGTGTCCGCCAGCGCGTCGATGCTGGACTTGATGCGTTGCGCGGTCAGAAATCGTGGCATGCCTCTACCCTGGGGTTGTTGTGTCAGTCGTCAGTCTTCAGCCCATCGACCATCAGTTGGCAGAACTCCGGTTTGATGTCGATGCCAATGGCACGGAAGCCATGCTTGCGAGCGAATTTGAGGCTCGTTCCGCTGCCGCCGAATGGGTCTAGGACCACCCCTCCCTTGGGCGTGGTCGCCAAGATCGGAATGCGGACTAACTCTTCGGAGAATCGCGCCTTGTGCTTGTGGGAGCTGCGGGCAGGCGCGAGCTCCCATGTGTCGGGCGGCGGCAGCATGCTGCCGCTCTCCGAAGTACGGCCGACGGCATCCTTGTTGAAGTAATACCAGCGCGACTTGACTAGGTGGAACACGTATTCGTGCGACATCGAGCAGCGGTCACGAACCTGGTCAGGGATGGGGTTGGGCTTTACCCATACGTTGTCATTGCGCACGATCCAGTCTGCATCTTGCATGGCGATGGCGAACCGATGCGGAATCAGCAGAAGTTGCTTGGGCTTGCAAAGAAGACCATCGCCGGTCCTGTCCTGAGGCCGCAATCCGAAACGCCGGGCGCTCTGTTTAGATTCGCCGCTCTTGTGCTCGCCTTTGCCACTCCAATAGGTATCTCCAAGGTTAACCCAGAGGCTGCCGTTCTCTGCGAGCACTGATCTGGCGGCGTCGAAGCATGAGACAAGTTGGTCAATAAACTCGCGGGGGTGCTCTTCGAGTCCGATCTGTCCGTCCACCCCATAGTCGCGCTGCCCGTAAAACGGAGGGGAAGTCACCATGCAATTGACAAACACGCCGGCCGCCGCCAGGTGCTCCATAGCCTGACGCACGTCCATGTTGAAGATCAGGACATTGTCGTCAGCGTAATAAGCCACTTTGCGTAGAGCTTCATTGGCAAATGCTTCAGCGCTGGCCACTTGCGGGATCTGCGCCAAGTTAGCTTTAGTGGGTTGCGGTTGCTTTCTGGCCGTTTTGCGCTGCGTCGATTGTGAGGAACTTCGTTTAGTTGGTGACTTAGAGATCGTCTGGGCGATCTCGATTGATGCAGCGGATGATCCGTCTGCGCAAAGGGTATCTCTTCGCATATCCATATCGTGGCTACTCACAGGGCAGCCCTAGCTTGACCCTTGCCGGCCGCATGCACTTCACGCTCGGACTTAGAGGGGATCGGTATGTGGTTGCTTTCGCAGTAGTTGGCGACCAAGACTTCGAGCATGTTCACCATGCTTCGCTGCTCATGGTCTGCTGCAGCTTTCAGAGCCCGCTTGAAAGAGGGTGCAACCCTCAAATTGAGGCTATCGCTTTTGATGTCGTCAAATTTCATGATGCCACGCAATTGCCTGTGCAGTTGACGTAGTGTAGTACACTTTGCCGGCATTTGCCTATCCTGCACTAGCCAACACTCCCCCTCGTTTTTTCGTCATGACGAAGAAATTCTTGGTCATGACCAAGAACATCCAGACAGATGGAGACATGGGTTCGCCGTGCATCGGGCGGCCAGTCCTTGCTGGGCGAGAGTTACTTTCAAATGGCCGTTGCTTCGGGCGTAGTGCCGCTGTTTGCAATACAAGCCATTCACTTGCAGATCAGCACGCCGCCCCCTTCGCCCTGCGGGCGTGGTGGAGAAAGGCGGCTTCGCCGCCCTTCGGGGGAAGGAATACCAGGCTCGGCATCAGTCGGCATAGGTGCCAAGAATTTCGTCATGACGAAATTTTTCGAGATCGGGACTCAGATTTCCAGCGCTGCTTTTGGTCACTACCAGAGCCTTGTAGTCGTAGTAATCGTATTACTACGACTATTACTACCGATGCAGGTATGGTGACACGGCGATGACCTGGCCGGGCTGCCGGCTTCACCAATACCCGGCGATGGTGACAGGCCCATGCGATCGAGGAAGATCTGCCGTCACCAAAAAGGAAGCCCCGCCGAAGCGGGGCCGTGGTGTGGATCGAGGGATTTACCGCCGACGCAGCGCAAGCCGGACGTGACGCCAGAAGATGCGCCATTCCCCAAGCCGGCCGCTATCAAGTAGCAACGCCCGGAACATGGCGAACGCCTCGCTCGGCCGCTTGCGGTACGCCTCGGCCATTGCTTCATCGTGTGGTCTATCGCTCATTGGCTTTTCCGTTGCAGGTTGCCCAGGGTTGCCGCGTTGTATGCGGGCTGCCATCCACCGCCGCCGGCATTGGAAACGCTATTGCCTCGGAGCTTGTTCACACCCGCTTTCCCAAGACCGTAGGCACCTTTGCCCAAGCCGTAAGCGCCTTTGCCAAGGGTCAAGCCGGCCTTTGCCGTTTGCTGGACACCGCGCCGGCCTTTGTCCAGGCTATCGGTCAGGCCGCGCGCCGTCATAACAGCCATCGAGATACCGCCAGCCAGAGCCGCCGCCATCGGCATGATACCCTTCACGATGCCATAGAGGATTGCTGCCACTACAAGCAGCTCCAGGGCCACCATGAGCATGTTTTGATCGGAGTCGATGACGACCTTCGATATTTCATTGTCGTAGATCGTGACGCCGAGCGTCAGCACGACCGCCGTCAGCGCAACAATCAGAACGTGGTTCAGCACGAAGCCCACCCAGGAATCGAAGAACTTCGCCGTGACCGGGAACATCAGGCACATGATGAATACCGGCCCAATGGCAAAGAGGATTTTCAGGTAGATGGTGGACATCAGGATTGCGATGCCGCCGAACACCACGACCAGGGCAAAGCCGATGGCAAGAATTGCCATGATGACGTACCACATGAAGATCGTCCACATCTCCCGCCAACTCGCCGCCTGCGCCTTTTCTCGGCACTGCATGATTAGCTCAAG
>NZ_CAPJ01000492.1 GCF_000331775.1 Xanthomonas translucens pv. translucens DSM 18974 | reverse complement strand
CGACGACGGCACGCTGGTGCGCTCGACCGCGCAGCTCGCGCCCGGCGACCGCCTGCGCGCGCGGCTTGCCGATGGCGAGGTGACGCTGCGTACAGAATGAATGCGGTACACCTACACGCCGTCACGCATGGTCACCGCATCCGCATGTCGCCGCCCACCTCCAACGAACAACGTATCAAGGCGGTGCTGCAGGGCATGCGCCGTGCCGAGCGCGCCAGGGCCGGCCAACTGGCGCGCTCGACCAACCTGCTGTCCCTGATCGACGGCGCCACCTACGGCTCCACCGCAGACGCGCAGCGCGTAATCGACTGGCTGGCGCGCGATGCGGACACGCTGGCGCAGTTGCGCAAGGAGCACCTGCTCGATGTCGGCGAGCTGATCTGCGTGGTCTGGAACGGCTGCGGCGGCGACCGTGCCGCGCTGTCGCAGTGGCTCAACAGCCGCCACGCGCAGCTCGGCGGGCATACCCCGCGCCAACTGCTGATGGACGGCGCCAGCGCGCGACTGCTCGATGCGGCCCGCGTCTGCTTCGCCAGTTAGCGGCCCCGCGCCGCGCGCGCACGCAGTCGGCAGGCGGTTCAGTCCAGCGGCGCGAGCACCAACAACCGATCCAGGTCGTAGCCCATCGCCGTTGCCCTGGCCTTGATCTGCTCGAACAGCGCGCGCGGCATCCGCGGCGAACGCGACAGCACCCACAGATACTTGCGGTCCGGCTCGCCGATCAGCACCCACTGATACTCCTGATCCAGCGCGATCACCCAGTAGTCGGCCCACACCAGCGGCACCCAGGCCAGCCAATCCGGCGCGAACCGCACCTGCAGCCGCCCGGGATGGCCCGCCACCCGCCGCGCCACGCCCTCGGCGGCAAGCAGGTCGCCCTTGCCGGTGCGGCAGACATTGCGCACGCCGATCAGCCCGTCCTCGCGCAGCACATAGGCGGCGGTGATGTCGGCGACGCACTTCTTCTGGAACGACACCGGCAGGTGCGCGATTTCGTGCCATTGCCCAGCGTAGCGGCCAAGATCGAACTCGGCGACGGAGCGCACCGGCTGCGCAGCCCGCGCCGGCAGCGCCAGGCACAGCAGGCAGGCCAGCAGCACCGCGATCGATGGATGACGCATGCGAACGGCCCTGCAAAAATTTAGAGAAGACCAGCCTTATGCAGCAGCGGCGCGGCGATGTAAAGCGCAGCCTTCGCGCAGGCCTGCGGACAACGGCCGCTGCGGCGGCATGCCATGTCGCACGCGACGGCCAGGCCGTTACGACAGGCCAACACTATGCAAGCAAGCAAGGTGAGGATGGTCCATGCAGGGCAAAGCGCGGCGGCAATGCATGCAACGCGGCGCACCCGGACACGAGACACAGGCCGCAACATGCCTCGCCCGGTGCGGCGGCAATCGCCGAAAATGAGGAATCCGCCAGCGTGCCAGGCCGACGCTTGCTAGTTGGACACGTGGGCCACGGCAAGATCCTTGCCCTGGTTGCCGTTGCTGCATTCCACCGGCTCGCGCAGAATGACCTGCTGGGCGACACCGTCGCGCTGCTCCAGGTACACGTTGACCATCACGCACTCGGAGCCGACCTGCTCGATATACGGCGCGCCTGGATTGAGACCGCCCTGATAGGGAGTAGCATCCGGCCTGCTCGCCGTCGGCGCGGCGCTAGCGCCAGCGGCCACAGCCAATGAAAAGGCCAATACACACCCCCGCATGAAGTTCCTGTGCATTAGCTCACTCCAAGATTAACAATGTGCTAATGATTACGACATCCGCGCCGCATAGTTGAGCGCTACATCCCGACAAAGCCCAAATTCATGCTCTTGTCTACGAACGTGGACACGACCACGACCGCCAGCGATAGCATGAACAGGCCAGCCCATATGCGGAAATCGGCACACAATGCGGTATCGGCGATGGCCCGTCACAGTTCCGGCATCCCGTTGACGCACGGCGCGCCGGGTGCGACCTGCGTGGCGGCACTGCGGTCATCGCATCACGACGGACCGCTGCAAATTCGGTGCAAGCCAAAAAAGACGAAGGCTCTGCATCGCTGCAGAGCCTTGATAAATATGGTGGCCGAGGACGGAATCGAACCGCCGACACGGGGATTTTCAATCCCCTGCTCTACCAACTGAGCTACTCGGCCACTGCGCAACGCGGCAGGGCCGGTGCGGGGACGCGCATCATAGCGATGCGCTCGGGATTGGGCAAGTGTGGCATTGCGGATTTTCCCTACCGGCCGGCATGGCTAGCAGCGACTGCGCCAGGCGGCCGCGCCGCGCATGCTGATGGCGTCCTCGACCGCCTGGGTCCACGCACGGGCACGGATGCCGCTGGCGATGGTCATGGGCCAGGCCGCCGCGGGCCCGGCGACACAGCCAGCGCAGCGTCGTGGCCGCTGCGCCGATGACGTTGTCGGCACAGGCGTCCGATCCGGACACCTGGCCAGCGCCAGCATCGGTGTGTCCCGCGAGTCGGTCGCGTCCCACAGACCGCGGACACCACCGACCCACGGGAAGGCTAAGGTGAATGGGGCGCGGAGGCCGGACCGGACACAGCTGCGGCAACGGGTCGCCGGCGACCCGATGCCGCGGCCTGGCTGGACCCGCGCAAACCGCAGCTGCACGGCAGCGCGGGCGCGCATGTCCAGCTGGGCGCTGGCCCCACGCTGGGTACGCTGGCGCCGTAGTATTCTTCGCTGGTCTTAACGTCCTGGAATCCGGTCATGCGTCAGCGGCTTCGCTTCGGCTTGCTCGTGTTGTGCGCTGCACTGCTGGCCGCCTGCGGCGACGGCATGGTGCGCCGCGTGTCCGACCCCGCGGCCAGCCTGCAACAGCTCACCGTCAACATGGACGGCAGCTGGAAAGTGGAACTGCGTCTGCAGAACTACAGCAGCATCACGATGCGCTACGACCGCGTGCGCCTGGACCTGGGCGTGGGCGGCGAAGCCGCCGGGACCCTGCAGCTCGCGCCCGCGATCTCGATCGGACCGGAAACCGCGGACGTGGTCAGCGTCGCGCTGCGCCCGAGTTCGGCTGCCCGCCTCGCCGTCGCCGATGCGCTGGCCGGCCGCCGCAGCCTCGACTACACGCTCAAGGGCAGCATCGACGCCACGCCAGAAGAGAAGAAGCAGCGCAAGTTCGAAATCGATACGCGCAATATGCTCAACCCCGCACCCGGGCTGGACGGCGTCCTGCGCTAGCCTCATCCCACAGCGCCAACGCGGCGCGGTGCTGCCCTCGCTTCGTGCGCCCGCTGTGACCTAGATATGTAATAGATGTCTAACCAGCCATGAGCCGCTTCGCTGCCACCGAGCAGCGCCTGGACGTCACCGGCCAGAAGCATCCGGGTTTCCCTCATGCCCGACGTGTTCGCGCACCTCAGCGCCTACACGCAGCACCTGCAGCGCGCCGAACTGACGCAGCTGGAAGCGCTGCTGAAGAAAGTGCTGCGCAGTATGGAGGACCCGGCGTGAACGCACACGGCGCCGATGTCGCCGCCACACGCCCGGCACGGCAGCCGCGCCGCGGTTGCGCACGCTGCTGGCCTCCAAGCCGGCGCTGTTCGGTTTCGCCACCGGCACCAATCTGGCCTTCATCTCGATCCTGACGGTGCCGCCGACACCGAGTTTCGATGCCATCGCCACCTTCAACAGCGTGGTGCCGCTGCTGCTGGTCACGCTGTCGGTGAGCGTGGCGTTCGTGTTCGTGCCGCCGGTGATCGGCACGCGCTGGCATCGCCGGCGCCTGCTGGAGCAACTGCGCCGACAGACCACGCTGGCCGCGCGCGCGCCGATGCCCGGTCTGCATTTGCGACTGGAAAGCGTCAACCGCGACCTGTTCCAGCAGATCGTCGCGCATACCCCGCCGGGCAGCGACGATCTGCGCGACCTGTGGATCTATGGCTATTTCGAGGAAACCAAGCTGCCGCGGGTGCACGTCGGCGACCGCGCCGACATCCGCCTGATGAGCGGCGGGGTGCAGCTGCACGGCAAGGTCGAAGGCATCGCCCGCGGCATTGGCGACAGCGACAACCCGACCAGCGCCTCCCTGCTCGCCGACGTCAGCCCCACCTGCAACTGGATCCGTCTGGCGCAGCGGGTGCCGGTGCGGGTACGCATCGATCCGGCCAGCGTGCCGCCGAATACGATCCTGGGCGCCGGCATGACCGCGACAGTGACGGTAAGTGGGGAGCCGTGATTCAAAGCCGGGATTCGTAATTGGGATTGGGGATTGGGGATTCGTAAAAGCCAACGGCGGGCCTCCGATCCATCCACTCCAAGCGACGGCCGTTACGAATCCCCATTCCCCAATCTCGAATCCCCGCCCCACATCCATACGCCGTAGTATCCTGCGCACCTCGGCCGCGCCGCGGCCTCTGTTCGAGCGACCGCATGAGCACCTACCAAGCCCCGCTGACCGACCTGCGCTTCGCGCTGCACGACGTGCTGCAGGTGGAAGCGCTGTTCGCCCGCCTCGGCTATGCCGAGGCCACCACCGACGTGGTCGATGCCGTGCTGGAGGAAGCCGCGCGCTTCACCGGCAGCGTGCTGGCGCCGCTGAACCGGGTCGGCGACGAGCATGGCTGCACGCTGGACACTGCAACTGGCGCCGTCACCACCGCGCCCGGTTTCCGCGAGGCCTACCGGCAGTTCGCCGAGGGCGGCTGGACCGGGCTGACCGCGGCCACCGAGTTCGGCGGCCAGGGCCTGCCGCATACCCTGGGCGTGCCACTCAACGAGATGGTCAACGCGGCCAACCTGGCCTGGGGCAACTTCCCGCTGCTGTCGCATGGCGCGGTCGAGGCGCTGAAGCAGCACGGCGAGGCCTGGCAGCAGGAGGTGTTCCTGAAGCCCTTGGTGGACGGACGCTGGACCGGCACCATGTGCCTGACCGAGCCGCACTGCGGCACCGACCTGGGCCTGCTCAAGACCCGCGCCGAACCCAATGCCGACGGCAGCTGGTCGGTCAGCGGCACCAAGATCTTCATCACCGCCGGCGAGCACGACTTCACCGACAACATCGTGCACCTGGTGCTGGCGCGGCTGCCGGATGCGCCGGCCGGCGCCAAGGGCATTTCGCTGCTGGTGGTGCCGAAGTTCAAGGTCGCCCGCGACGGCAGCGTCGGCGAGCGCAATGCGGTGCGCTGCGGCTCGCTGGAGCACAAGATGGGTATCCACGGCTCGGCCACCTGCGTGATGCACTTCGATGGTGCCGAGGGCTACCTGATCGGCCAGCCGCACAAGGGCCTGCAGGCCATGTTTACGATGATGAACACGGCGCGGCTCGGCGTCGGCCTCCAGGGCATCGGCCTGTCCGAGCGCGCCTACCAGAACGCCCTGCGCTATGCGCGCGAGCGTCTGCAGTCGCGCTCGCTGACCGGCGCCAAGCTGCCGGACAAGCCGGCCGACCCAATCCTGGTGCACCCGGACGTGCGCCGCATGCTGCTGACGGTGAAGGCGCTGACCGAAGGCAGCCGCCTGCTGGCGCTGCACGCCGCGACCCTGATCGATATCGCCCACCACGCGCAGGATCCGGCCGAGCGCGAGCAGGCCGATGTGCTGGTCAGTTTCCTGACCCCGATCTCCAAGGCCTGCCAGACCGAATGGGGCGTGGAGAACACCTATCACGCGCTGCAGTGCTTCGGCGGCCACGGCTACATCCACGAGCACGGCATGGAGCAGCTGGCGCGCGACGCCCGCATCACCACGCTGTACGAAGGCACCACCGGCATCCAGGCGCTGGACCTGATCGGGCGCAAGACCGCGTCCAGCCAGGGCGCGGGGCTGAAGCTGTTCCTGGCGCAGATCGAGGCCTTCGCCGCCGAGCATGCGGACAATCCGGCCGTGGCCGAATTCGTCGGCCCGCTGCGCCAGAAGGCCGGCGAATGGGCGGCGCTGACCAGGCGCATCCTGCAGCGCGCCGCCGGCAACGCCGACGAGCTGGGCGCGGCCAGCTACGACTACGTGTTCTATTCCGGCTACGTGGTGCTGGCCTACTGGTGGGCGCGCAGCGTCGCCGCGGCGGATGCATCGGCGCACAGCGAGACGTTCAAGCAGTCCAAGCGCGAGACCGCGCGCTTCTACTACGCCAAGCTACTGCCGCGCACGCTGACCCACGCCGCGGTGATCGAGGCCGGTGCCGAACCGCTGATGGCGATGTCCGACGCGCACTTCTGAGCAGCGCGCGCTGCGCGACCGGCGGCGCAACGCGCCGGTCGCACGGATCGGTCCTGCTTGGATACACAAATCGTCAAGAATCGGGTATAAGCTGTTTTCCCGATGGAGACAGACACAACAACGCTTGGTCTGATCGATACCGGAGCCTTCGCCGCTTCGGCCGGCGACGCGTCGTTGCCGCCGCCCTCTGTTCACGCCCATCTGCCTTCGGTGCGACTGCTGTCGCTGGATGCGCATGGCCGGGTACTGGACTGGATCAACTGGCAATCGGCCGCCTGCCTGTATGCGCGCGGCGCGGTGGCCTGGACCCTGGGCGAGCCGTGCATGCACATCCATGGCGGCATGTCGCGCGCCAGCGGCGAGCGCAGCGTGCTGCACCTGCATCCGATCATCGCCGCGCGCGGCCATGCGCGCTCGCGTGCACTCGATCCCACGCCCACCTTGACCAACACCGCGCTGTTCGCCCGCGACGCGCAGCTGTGCCTGTACTGCGGCCAGCAGTTCAGCCGCCCGCACCTGACCCGCGACCATGTCATGCCGGTGTCCAAGGGCGGCCGCGACACCTGGGAGAACGTGGTCACCGCGTGTTTCCACTGCAATTCGCGCAAGGGCAACCGCACCCCGCAGCAGGCCTCGATGCCGCTGCTGGCGGTGCCGTACCGGCCGAGCTGGATCGAGCACCTGATCCTGTCCAACCGCAACATCCTCGCCGACCAGATGTCGTTCCTGAAGGCGCAATTGCCCAAGCGCTCCAAGCTGTCGCTCTGAACCGCCCGCCGCCGCGCACTGCGACGGATTGCCGCACCTCCCGTCCAGCCTGGCCCGCGCCCGTGCGCAACTGAACGGGTTGCTTGCCCGTGCCCGGAATGGGGAGGAAAATGGACGGTCCGCTGAACCCGAATCCCGATGATCGACCCCACCCGCTATCCGCGCCTTGCGCGCATCCAGATCCCCGCCGAACTGCGCCGCTTCGAGGAGTCGGAGCTGCCGGCGATCGCGGAGGAACTGCGCGCCTACCTGATCGAGTGCGTCGGCAAGAGCGGTGGCCATTTCGGCGCCGGGCTGGGCGTGATCGAACTCACCGTGGCCCTGCACTATCTGTACGACACACCGGTCGATCGATTGGTGTGGGATGTCGGCCATCAGACCTACCCGCACAAGATCCTGACCGGGCGCCGCGACCAGATCCATTCGGTCAAGCAGGCCGGCGGCGTGGCGCCGTTTCCCAAGCGCGAGGAGAGCGAGTACGACACCTTCGGCGTCGGTCATTCCTCCACCTCGATCTCCGCGGCGCTGGGCATGGCCATCGCGCTGCAACGCGCCGGCGACGAGCGCAAGGTGGTGGCGGTGATCGGCGACGGCGCGATGACCGCCGGCATGGCCTACGAGGCACTGAATCACGCCGGCGGCATGGACCCGGAACCGAACCTGCTGGTGATCCTCAACGACAACCGCATGTCGATCTCCGAAGCGGTCGGCGGGGTCACCAAGATGCTTGGCCGGATGAGCGGCAGCAAGACCCTCAATGCGATCCGCGAGGGCGGCAAGAAGATCCTCGGCGACAAGAAGAACAATCCCACCGCGCGTTTCGTGCGCCGCTGGGAGGAGCACTGGAAAGGCATGTTCGTGCCGTCCACGCTGTTCGAAGAGATGGGCTTCCACTACACCGGGCCGATCGACGGCCACGACCTGCCGGCGCTGATCGGCGCGCTGAAGACCCTGCAGACGTTGAAGGGTGCGCAGTTGCTGCACGTGATCACCACCAAGGGCAAGGGCTACGAGCTGGCCGAGGGCGACCAGATCGGCTACCACGCGGTTGGCCCGTTCGATCCCAGCAAAGGCCTGGTGTCCAAGCCGGGCGCCAAGGCAACGACCTATACCGACGTGTTCGGCGACTGGATCTGCGACATGGCCGCGGCCGAACCGGCTCTACTGGCGATCACCCCGGCAATGCGCGAAGGCTCGGGCCTGGTGCGCTTCAGCAAGGAATACCCGCAGCGCTACTTCGACGTGGCGATCGCCGAGCAGCATGCGGTGACGCTGGCGGCGGGCATGGCCACGCAGGGCGCCAAGCCGGTGGTGGCGATCTACTCGACCTTCCTGCAACGCGGCTACGACCAGCTGGTGCACGACGTGGCGGTGCAGCAGCTCGATGTGCTGTTCGCGATCGACCGCGGCGGCGTGGTCGGCCCCGACGGCGCCACCCATGCCGGCAACCTGGACCTGAGCTTCCTGCGCTGCGTGCCGCACCTGGTGCTGATGGCCCCGGCCGACGAAGCCGAGTGCCGGCAGATGCTCAGCACCGGCCTGCGCCACGCCGGCCCGGCCGCGGTGCGCTATCCGCGCGGCATCGGTCCCGGCGTGGCGCCCAGCACCGCCCTGGACACGCTGCCGATCGGCAAGGCGCAACTGCGCGTCCAGGGCGCCACGCTGGCGCTGCTGGCATTCGGATCGACCGTGGCCGCGGCCGAACAGGTCGGCCGCGAGCTGGGCCTGAGCGTGGTCAACATGCGCTTCGTCAAGCCGCTGGATCGCGCGCTGCTGCTCGAGCTTGCGCGCAGCCACGATGGCTTCGTGACCATCGAGGACAACGTGGTGGCCGGCGGCGCCGGCGCCGGCGTGGCCGAACTGCTCAATGCCGAAGGCGTGCTGCGCCCGCTGCTGCACCTGGGACTGCCCGACGCGTTCCAGCACCATGCTAGCCGCGAGCAGTTGCTGGCCGAAGCCGGCATCGACGCCGCCGGCATCCGCGCGGCGATCCTGGCGCGCTGGCCGCAACTGGCGGCCGGCGCCAATCCGCCGTGCACCGCGGCCGGCTGAGCGCAATCCGCGTTGGTGGTGCGGCATGTGTGGCGTCGCCGGGCCATCGGCGCGCCGCACATCGCGCGCTCAAGGCGCGATCACCTCTTTTGCACGTTGGCGTCGCGGGCCAGATAGCGTGCCTTTGGGCAGCGGCGACAGCGTGCCCAGGATCCACGGCATGTGGTCGCCGCGGCGCACCTGCCACAGCCGCCTGGCTGGCGCCCGGTCACTAACACCCGATCCAGGTCGACTACCTGCGCCACTGACGGTACCGCCAACACCAGCAATAGCGCCCCCGATGCCTCTCAACGCGTTCGCCAACGGCATCGCAGCACTCCCCAGCGACATGGCGCGACGCCGCAGATCGCGCGGCGCCAGTGATGTTCAGCCTGCCAGCTTGGGCAGGTATGCGACCAGCGGATCGGTGGCGGGCAGCAATTCGAAGCGTTCCCACAGGAAGCCTGGCGTCACCACGCAGCGCACCAGGCTGTAGTCGTCCAGCGGCCGTGCCGCCTGCCAGCTGCCGGCCCGGATCACCACCGCGGGCAGGCCGCCGCGCTCGCTGGCGTCCATCCGGTAGCGCTGCAGGCCATGCTGCGGATCGAAGCTCAGCAAGTCCAGCGCACCGCCCTCCTCCCATTGCCAGGTTTCGTCGGCATCGATCCGGTGCCAATCGCTGCACTCCCCGCGCACCAGCAGGAAGCGGATCGCAGTGCAGGCCGGGCGCGTGGTGCCCCCGTGTTGAACCTGCAACGCAGAGGTGTGCACGCGCGCATAGCGCCCGCCTTCCGGGTGCGGCAGCAGCGACAGGTCGCGCAGCAAGGTAGCGATGCGAGTGGACGATTTCGTAGACATGGCGCATTTTAATGCCTGCCGGCGGGCTTGGGCTAGACCACCGACGCGTTGGCCGTCCCGGCGATCGATACGCGCCGGCGGCCACCGGCTAGCCACGGCTGCCTAGCCCAGGTGCCGGCCCTGGCGCAGGCAGACGCCGAAGAACACCAGCAGGTCCCAGCTATAGCGCTTGAGCAGGCGTCGCGGTTCGCGCAACAGGCGGTACATCCACTCCATGTGCAGCCGGCGCACCCAGGATGGCGCGCGCTGGGCGTTGCCGGACAGGAAATCCAGCAACGCGCCGACCCCGAACAGCAAGCGCGCATCCAGCTGCGCGGCATGCTCGAGGATCCAGCTTTCCTGCAGCGGATTGCCGAACGCCACCAACACCACGTCGGCGCCGCTGGCGTTGATGCGCCCGGCCAGGGCGGCACCCGCGGCGGCGAACTCGGCATAGCCGTCGCAGGTCCCGACCACGTCCTGGCCCAGCGTCTGCCGCAGCGTCTGCGCAGCGGCCTGGGCCACGCCCGGACGCCCGCCCAGCAGGAAGAAGCGCAGCGGCCGCCGGCTGTGCCGGCACAGGTACGGAATCAGGTCGGTGCCATTGAGGTTGCCGGCGAAGCGGCGGCCATGCACCAGCAGCGCGCCCAGGTCCATACCAATGCCGTCGTTGACGATGCGCACGCCCGGCGCGCGCAGCCGCGCGCGCAGCGCCTGGCACTGCACCACGAAGTTGGTGTTGGCGAAGAACACCAGGCGCTGCTCGCCATGCGCCTGCGCCTGGAACAGCGCATCGGCGAACGCCGCTTCGGTGGTGCGCAGGATCGGATAGCCGCCCAGCGCCATCACCTCCCGGGGTTCGGCTTGTGGGTCACCAGAGGTCATGAGGAAAACTGTCCAACAGGCCGCGCTGCACGGCATTCAGATCGAATGGGACATTGCCGCCCAGGGCCAGGCACTCCTCCACGCTGTGGCCGGCATGCCACTGCATGCGCCCGGTGCCGTGGTAGTAGTCGTCGTACTTGAACCGATCCTCGCCGTTGCCCCAGTCCAGGTACACCGACGGCACGCCATAGGCTTCGGCCAGGATCAGCCCGTGCAAGGAACTGGAAATCACCAGTTCCGCGGCCAGCAATTGCCGCACGAACCCGGCCGGCTGCCGGTTCGGCAGCACCAGCTGATCATTGTAGCGCGCATATTTGTCCGACGGCTCGTTGAAGTGCGGCACGATCAGGAACGGCTGCCGCGCGGTCGGCGGCGCCAGCGCTTCGCGCGGGAAGAACAGCGGCATCAGCAGCCCGGGGTCGCCGTAGATCTCCGGCACGTCCAGGCCGCGCTCGCACAGGAAGGCGCGGGTCCTGGGTCCGCGTACGGCGCGCACGTCGAGCGTGCGGAAGGTATGGCGGTCGGCGCGGATCTTGCCGTTGACGCCACTGCCCCACACCGTGTCGCCATCGCTGGCGAAATGCAGCACCGAGCCGATCGCGATCAGACGCTTGCGCTTGTCGCGCTTGTCCAGCAGGGTCCGGTCGCGCTGCCCCAGCACGTTGGACACGATGATCTTGGACAGGTGATCGCCGACGTTGATCTCCCCGTTCTTCGGCTTCCACCAGAACAAGGCGCGGCGCTCAGCGTAATCGATCCATTTTTGTAATGCGGACAATGCAACACCCTCCTGTTGGTGCGCGCATGGCGCTCGACGGCGAATCGGTCCTGATCAGGCGGCATCGCCTGCGAAAAGCCGGGTTTCCGGATACGCCGACGGATCCAGGACGCGGTCGGTGGTTTCGGACCAGCTCAGGCATTGGCGGTGGCGCACGTGCGGCGCGTGCAGCGCTTTCCCGATCGCCGCGACGATCGAAGCTTCGTCGCCCGGCGTATAGCCGAAGCGCGACTGGTAGCTGCCCACCACCGCGTTCGGGCACACCGCCGGCAGGCCGAAGAAATCGTACTGCAGCAGCTTCATTGAGCTGTCGGCCAGATACACCGGCACCTGCTCGGAGGCATACGGCGCGATGCCGAAGCGCGCGTGTTTGATGTAGCCGATGGTCTCGGCGTGCTTCATTTCGCCGTACACCACCACGTTGTCGCCGTAGCCCGGCGCGCGGCCCATGCCAGAGCCGATTACGTGGAAAGTCACCTGCGGGAAGGCGCGGCTGGCGACGACGAAGAATTCCGGATCGAACAGCATCGAGCCGACCGCCACCGCATGGATGCCCTCGGCGTACGGCGACGGATCGCCGAGCGTGTCCAGGTTGTGGTCCACCCCATGCCCGACATGGAACACGTTGTGGCGGCTGGAAATCTCCTCGGCCATCGCCGGCGACACCAGCGCGATCACGTCCAGGCTCGGCGCCACGCGCGCGAACTCGCGCTCGATGTAGTCGGCGACGTTGATCGTGCTCAGGCCGTCGGAAGCGCGGTAGACCTTGCGTGCGGTCGGGTTGATGCGTGCCGCCAGTTCGATGAAGGCCACCGCGATGCCGCTTTCGAACACGATCACGTCCGCCTCGCGCATCCAGCGCAGCAGTGTGGCCGGCGGCTTGGCCGCATACAGCTTGAACATCAGGTCTTCCAGCGGTCGCAGCCAGCGCCGCCGCGTGTTGAACGGGTGCAACGGCGCGCGCCACAGGTAGCACTCCACGCCGTTGTGCTCGACCACGCTGTTGGCGGTGGCGTCCAGCGGTAGCCGCAGGTCGCCCTTGAGCCGCGACAGCAAACTGTAGCGAAGCGAGAAGAAGCGCGTGGTGCCGCGCTTGGCAAGCTCGTCGGCGATGAAGTGGATATTGGCGCGGCGCGGCGTGCGGTAGTCGTGCGCGGACAGCACCAGGTAGCACGGCGGACGTCCGGCAAGGGCCGCCGCCGGTGCCGCAGCGAGCGTCGCCGACGCGGAAGAATCGCTCATGCCATCGCTCCTTTGCGGGAAGGGTGTTCGGGGAAAATCGACTGCGCGCACGTCATCGCTTGGCCCTGGCATCGCGCAACAGGGTGCGCATGTTGAGGATCGCCATCACGTCGCGGCGGAATGCCGGCCACAGCGCGAACACCAGCACGCAGCCCAGCGCCATGGCCAAACCGCCCACCGCCAGTTGCTGCCACAGCGAACTGCCGCCCCACTGTTGCGCGGCGAAGTACGCCGCCGCGCCTGCAGCGCCATAGCCGAGGATCGCGCGCAGGGCGTTGTTGAACAACTCCATGGCCGGCACCTGCGGCGCCACCTTGGCGATCCAGATGACCGACAGCGGCCACATCACCAGCAGGCCCAGCGTGTAGCCGATGGTCACGCCCATCACCCCCCAGACCGAGCCGGCGAAGATGCAGACGATCAGCATCACCCGCCCGACCACCGAATACACCAGCTGCTGGCGCATCAAGCCCTGCGCCAGGAACACCCAATAGGTGGCGTAGGACGCGGTCTGGAAGATGCCGCCCAGGGTTAGCACCTGGAACAGCGGCACCGCCGGCCGCCATTGTTCGCCGAGCACCAGCACGATCAGCGGCAACGCCAGTGCGCAGGCGAAGGAGAACAGCGCCACGATCAGGTGCACCATCACCGTCTGCCCGCGCAGCAGGAAGCTGCCGAAGCGCGGCGGGTCGTCCTGCAGCTGCGACAGCACCGGCAGCGCCACCGACGTGGCCGGCGCATTGATCTGGTTCAGCGGCATCATCAGCAGCTGGAACGCGCGGTTGTACAGGCCCAGCGCCTCGGCGCCGATACGGTGGCCGATGATCACCTGGCCGACGTTGCGGCTGGCGTAGCCGAGCAGCTGCGCGGCCATCAGGTTCCAGCCGAAGCTCAGGAACGCGCGCATCGGCGCGTCGCGACGATAGCCGCGCGGCAGCCAGCGCGCGCAGACGCCGGCAATGGCCAGGTTGACCAGCGCCTGCACCACCTGCTGCCACACCAGCGCCCAATAGCCGTAGCCGGCCAGGGCCACGCCGACGCCGGCGATCAGGCCCATGACCTGCGCGCCGACATCGCTCAGCGAGACCTGACCGAAGCGCAGCCCACGGCTGAGATGGGCGCGGTACTGGGTGGTCATGCCGTTGAGCAGGAAGGTCACCGCCAGCGCCTGCGAGATGCCCAGCAGCGCCGGCTCGCGATAGAAGTGCGCGATCCACGACGAGGACAGGAACACCACGATCGCCAGCACCAGGCCGATGCCGCTGTTGATCCAGAACAGGTTGTCGCGCTGCTCGCGGCTGACGTGCTTGGCCTGGATAGCGGCCGAGGACAGGCCGAAGTCGCGCAGGATCTCGGCCATGCCGACGATCGCGGTGACCATCGCCATCAGGCCGTAGTCGTAGGGCGTCAGCAAGCGCGCCAGCAGCACGATGCCGCCGAACTGCACCACCATCTTCGCCAGCTGCCCGGCCATGGTCACTGCCGCACCACCCGCCGCGCGCGCGCCGAGGCTGCGCTGCGGCGGCGTGGCGGAACCCGGCGTTTCGGTCGCGCTCATGCCCGTACCTCGCTGCGTACGCCGCGCGCATCCAGATAACTGCGGTAATGCTGCAGGCCGATCGCGCACCAGTCGCGCCGCGACAGATCCGGCACCGCGTCGGCGGGCAGGCGCTGCGCCTGCGCCAGCGCATCGGCCAGTTGCGCCGCATCCAGCTCGCCCTGGTACAACAGCACCCAGCCCGGCCCGACCTCCTCGGCGATCGCCGCATTGGCCGCGCTCCACGGCGCCAGCACCGGCCGCGCCAGCGACAAGGCCAACAGCAAGGTGCCGGAGTTGTGCATCTGCCGATACGGCAACACCACCAGCTCGGCCTCGGCGACCTCGCGCGCCAGCACTTCGTCTTCCACATACTGCAGGCGCGCGCTGATCCGCGGATCGGCGGCGCAGGCCTGTTCGACCACGGCGCGGATCTGCGCATTGATCGGATTGCCGGCGATGCGCAGGCTCAGTGCCGGATCGGGCAAGGCCTGCAGCGTCGCGACCAGGGTTTCCACGCCTTTGTACGGACGCAGCAGGCCGAAATGCAGCAAACGTCCCGGCACCCGCAGCGGCTGCGGCATCGCCGCGTACCAGTCACGATAGTGCCCGTGCAGGATGGTGTCGGTGGCCGGCGCGCGTTCCGGCGTGGTCGCATTGATGCGGATCCAGCGTGCGGTCAGGCGGTCGGTCCAGCGCAGCAGCAGGCGCTCGCGCCAGCCCTTGTCCTCGTGCGGCGCCACGTTGTGCAGGGTGCGCACCAGCGGCACGCCGCCGAGCTTGAGCCGCAGCAGCAACAGCGCCATGCACGCCTGCTTGGCCAGCGTACCCACGGCGGTGGGATGCCGCATCATGTATTCCGGCCAGTGCACGTGCAGCACGTCGTAGCGCGACAGCAGCGCCGCGCGCATCGAGAAGAAGTGCAACTGCACCTGCTGTGGCAATGCCGCATACAGCTGGGTCAGATAGGGATTGGTGGTCGCGGTCGGCCGTTCGGTCGACAGCAGCACGCTGATCGGCGGACCGGGCACGCGCGCATCGCCGCTGCAACGCGGTTCGCCGCTCATCGCCCTGCCTCCGCCGTGCCCAGTGCCGCGCGGTATTCGTCCAGATAGGCGCCGACCACATGCTCCCAGTCGTAGCGCTGCGCATAGGCCATGGCGGCCTGCCGCTGCACGGCGAAGCTGGCGTCGGTCGCGGCCGCATAAGCCTGCACTGCGTCTGCGGCGCGCTGCGAATCCGCCGGATCCAGCAGCAGCCCTTGCGCCGATTCGCGTACCAGGCGCGCGAACGGCGGGATATCACTGAGCACCGGCAGCAGGCCGGCGCTCATCGCCTCGACCGCGGCCAGGCCGAAGCCCTCGTGCCGCGACAGGCATACGAAATACTGCGCGCTGCCGAGCAGCCGTGCCAATTGCTGCTGCGAGGGCGCCGCGTGCAGCTGCACGCGCTCCTGCAGCCCGCGCTCGGCGATCGCCTGCAGCAGATCGGCCTGGCTGAAGTCGTATTCGCGCCCGGCCACGATCAGCTGCCATGCCGTATCCTGCGCGGCCAAGGCGCGCAGCAGGTCCAGCGTCTCCAGCAGGCCCTTGTTGACCGACCAGCGCCCGAAATAGATCAGCGTACGCCCCGGCGTCGCGCTGCCCTGCCCGGCGAACTTGCCGACGTCCACGCCGTTCTCGATCACCCGCAGGCGCTGCGGCGCGACCACCGCAGAGAACACCTGGCCATCGTTCTCGCTGGTCGCCACGACCCGCGCGTACGCCCACGCCGAAGCCCGGGTCAGGGTCTTGAACCATAGCATCTTCAGCCGCGAGGCATAGGTGGTATGGAAGAAACCGCCGTGGGTGGAGACGATCATGGGCGTGCCGTGCAGGACCCGGGTCAAGGCCAGGAAGTCGTAGAAGAAATCGATCCCGTGCACGTGCACCAGGTCGGCGCCGCGCAGCGCCGCAAGCACCGTCGGCGCCAGCGGATAACGCGAGGAACCGCGGAACGGCAGGCGCACGATCGGCACGCCCTGGTAGGCATCGCGCGGCGCGAGCCGCTCCTGCGGCCGGGTGAAGACCCGGTCCAGGGTCACCACTTCGACCTGGTCGCGGCCCTGCTGCAGATGCCGCCGCGCGATATTCAGCACAACCTCTTCCATGCCGCCCACGGACGGATGGAACTGGCGCACCACGTGGACCACCTTCATTGAACACTCCCGTGCGCCAGCGCACCGCATTGCGACGGCGCCATCAGGACGCCTCCGGCCGTGCCGGCTCGCGCCGCACCCCGATCATCCACGGCGCCACGCGCACGATCACCGCGCGCATCGGCACGCTGGCGAGCACCGCGAACACGCTCACCGACACCGCCCAGGCCGGCCCCCAGGCATCGCCGCGGACCAGGCCGGTGCGACTGGCAACGCCGGCCATGACCGAGAACAGCAGCGTATGCGTGCACAGGATCAGCAAGGTATTGCGCCCGATCCACTGCACCCACGCCCACTCCTGCACCAGCCGCGCCGCGCACAGCGCCATCGCGCTGCCGAGCAGGCTAGCGGCCAGGAACCCCAACGGCGAATGGCCGAACTTCATCATGTTCACGTCCACGCGGCCGTTGTTCCAGGCGATCGCGAACCACGCCGCCGCCAGCAGCAACGCCGCCACCGCATTGCCGGTGCGACTGGTCGGCAGCCAGCCGCTGCGCTTGGCCGCAGCCGCGCCGAGCGCGAAGAAGCACAACGACACCGGCAATACATCCAGCGCAAACGGAAGCCGGTAATCCTGGGTCGGGAACCAGATCGCCCAGCCCAAGGCCAGCAGCAGCGACAGCACCGCCAGCACGTCCAGCGACAGGTGCCGGCGCAGGTACAGATAGCCCAGCGTGGTCACGAACAGCGCCGGCAGGAACCACAGCGCCGGCATCACGTACAGCTTGGGTCCGATGCCGCTGACCAGGCCCAGCAGCGGCTCCCACCACGGCCGGTCGCCCCACAGCTGCGCCTTGGAACCGATGTGGCGGGTCAGCATCCAATACGCGTAAGCGACCAGGAAGAACCCCAGGTACGGCAGCAACAGGCTGCGCGCCAGTTTGGTCCAGGTCGCCACGCCCAGCGGCCGCTTGCCGAACGCCTCGCCGACCCAGCCGGACAGCACGAAGAACATGGGCACGTGGAAGCTGTAGGCCAGGATCACATAGGCATGCGGGATGCCCTTGGCATGGCCAAACACCACCAGCAGGATCGCCAGCGCCTTGGCCGCATCGATCCGCGCATCGCGCGTGCCGCGCACGCCGGCGCGGGCCGGCTGCTCGGCCAGCACCGTCTGCACCGCCTGCGTGTGCGCGCTCATGTCGCCACCGCCGCACGCGGCGGCGTGTCGCTTGCCGGCGGCAACGCATCCGGCGCTGCGCGCCTCGGCGCCATCTGCCACAGGCAGCCGCAGACGAACCACCACAGCGCCGCGGTCTTGATCGAGAAGTAGCCGTTGGACACCAGCAGGCTCAGCGCGAAGGCGAAGATCAGCAGGTTCTTGAACAGCTGGCCCTCGATCGTGCGCATCAGCATCGCGAACGAATAGGCGAGCAGGAATGCAAGCACCAGCACCACCGACTGGGAGGAGATGAAATAAGCGATGCCGCTATCGAAGTATTTGTACGGCATGTCGAAATCCAGGCCCAGCCACGACTCGGCGGTCATGTTGCGGATCGAATAGACGGTGAAGAACACCCGCCCCAGCGTGGTGTCCTCGTAGCTCTGGATGCCCGACGCCCACACCATCAGCCACGCGCCCAGCAGCACGCCGAAGAAGATCAGGAACCCCAGGCGCTGGTCCATGCGCAGCAGCAGCGGCGTCAGCGCCACCATCATCACGCAGGTGCCGGCGGCCAAACGCCCGTCCGATGCCACGATCAGGAAGCCGATCATCGCCACCGACACGGCGATGCCCACCGGCCGCATCCAGCGCCAGAAGGTCAGCAAGATCGCGGTGAAGAAGATGATGAAGTTGCCCATCGTCACCGGCTCGATGAACACCGAGGACGCACGCGGCAGGTTGGAAGACGGCAGGAAGTTGCGCGCGCCCGGCCGGGTCGCGCTGACGAACAGGTTGCTGTCCTGGTTCCAGAAACTCGACGCGCTGGCGCCGCGCGCATTGACGAAGTAGCTCTTGGGATTGACCACGTCGCCGTACACGTTGGGCAGCGCCAGCTCGAACGCCGCCACAAGCGACACGACCAGCGCCATGCGCAGGAACAGCTTGGGCAGCGAACCGGTATAGGCCGCGCCCAGCACCAGGAACGCGAACGGGATCAGCGCGTCGCGGAAGAACTTGGGATCGATCGACCAGACCAGGAACAGCCGCACCAGCATCAGCACCGCCAGCAGGCCGATGCCGGTGAACACCATCGCCGTGCGCTTGCGATCCAGCGACCACAGCCCGATCAGGAAGCAGGCGCCGTAGATCGCCACTTCC
Organism: Xanthomonas translucens pv. translucens DSM 18974; assembly: GCF_000331775.1. Next base: position 13,281 of record NZ_CAPJ01000492.1, on the reverse strand, counting down.
ACCACATAGGTCATGGCCGGGCTGACCCGGAACACCTTGGCGTTCACCACCGCGAGCAGGAAGTTGTAGCCGATGGCGAACAGCAGCACCAGCTCGATCAGCAGGTTGTGGCGCTGCTCGCGCAGCGTCATCGGCGGGGCATCGATGGCGGTGTTCAGCACGCGGCACCTCGCTGCGCCACGCGACGCGCCACACGCTGCGACAACGGCCGCCGCCGCGTAGCCAACGCGGCACGCCCCGCGCACACGACACGGCGGCAAACGAACTCGATGGTGCTGCGGCACGCGGCCCAGCCGCCGCCGCCGCCGCCGCCGACGACGGGGCAGCGCCGGCAGTGGGGACGGTCGGCGCGATATCGGTACATCGGGCGCATCAGTAGGCGGTCTTCTGCCCGAGCACCTTCACTGCGGTGAGCACGATGATCCGCGTATCCAGCCACAGCGACCAGCGCCGGATGTAGTCCAGATCGTACTGGATGCGCTTCTTCATCGTCCGCAGTTCGGGCGTCTCGCCGCGGAACCCGTTGACCTGGGCCCAGCCGGTGATGCCCGGCTTGACGTAGTGCCGCTGCATGTAATGGTTGATCAGCTTTTCGTAGTGGGTGTTGTGCTGCGCCGCATGCGGCCGCGGCCCCACCACCGACATGCTGCCACCAAGCACGTTGAACAGCTGCGGCAGCTCGTCCAGGCTGCTGCGGCGCAGGAACGCGCCGAACGGCGTGACCCGGCTGTCGCCGCGCTTGGCCTGCACCACCACGTCGCTGGGTTCCTGCTGCACGCGCATCGAGCGGAACTTGTACATGTAGAACTCGCGCCCACCCAGGCCATGGCGGCGCTGGCGGAAGAACACCGGACCTGGCGAACTCAGCTTCACGCCCACCGCGATCGCCAGCATCACCGGCCACAGCATCACCAGCGCGGCCAGCGCGACCAGCTTGTCCTGCAGCGCCTTGGCGACCACGAAGTAGGTGTTGCGGTCCACCCCGCCCTGGCGCAGGTTGATCACCGGCACGTTGCCGATCTGGTCGCCGGACTGGTTGAGCATGCCGAAGTCGAACAGGTCCGGGATCAGCCTGACCTGGATCGGGTAGCGGTCCATCTGCTGCAGCAGTTGCTTGATGTGGTCGCGCTCGCCCAGCGGCAGCGAGATCCACACCTGCTCGACCTCGTTGTTGTTGAGGTAGTCGATCAGCGATTCCGGCGTGCCTGCTCCCAGGCACTGCAGCTTCTTCGGGTGGTCGGCCACCGACAAGTCGTAGTCGCTGCTGAAATAGCCGACCAGCTGCATGCCGACCCATGGATTGCGGCTCAGGTAGTTGTGGATCTTGACCACAGGATGGCGCAGGCCCACCACCACCACGCGCTGCACATCCACGCCTTCCGAGCGCAGGTGGTTCAGCACGCCGCGCACCATGGTGCGCGAGACCAGCAACGTGGCCAGGCTGGTGACGAACCACAGGCCGATCCACAGCCGCGAGACCTGCTGCCCGAACTGCACCACGAACGCATGCACCGCGAACAGCGCGAACACGCCGCCGCAGGCCAGGCTCAGCACCATCATTTCGCGCAGCAGGCCGCGTCCGCGCCAGCTGCGGTACAGCGGGAACAACGCAAAGCAGATCACCGCGTACAGCAAGGTGGTACCGATCGCGACCCGGTAGGACGCTTCCGGCAGCCAGCTGGAGAACAGCAGGCGGTGGGTCACCAGCGCACCGGCGACGATGACCGTCAGATCCGACACGCGTAGCAGGATGTCCGCGGCGGCTGCATATTTGGACAGCAGGCGTGGGGACGATGTCGTATAGGTGGCGCTACTCAGGTCTGCAAGAAGCATGGCGGGATTCCCATCCAAACTCGGTCGGTGGCATGCGGGGGAACATGCGACGTATGCGAGCCTCGATCTCATCTGCCAGTGGACCGCTGCGGTGACTTCCTCACCGACCCCAGGTCCACGGCAGCCCGTGTTAATTCAAGACAAGGACGACTGCGTACAACCGGTCAGGAAAATAATGGAGCACCTCCTTACTTAGCTGAATCACGTATCACCTCGCTGAAGAATTTGCGTAGAAAAAAAGACGATGTGCCTGTGTCGTCGCATCCGCCGCGATCGCGATCACGCCGCATCGCCCCAGGCTGTGCGCCATGCGCTTCATGCCGCGGCCGCCGCATTGGCTTCGCGCAGGAAATAGCGGATCAAGGCGATGGCGATGGCCGAGAACAGGCCGAACACGAACGCCAGCGCCAGGTTCAGAAAGATCTTCGGCGAACTCGGCTTGCCCGGCACGTCGGCGCGGTCGATGATCGACACATTGTTGGTGCCCACGTTGCCGGCCACGCCGATCTCCTTGTAGCGCTGCAGCAGCGCGTCGTAGAGCTGGCGGTTGGTGTCGGCTTCGCGCCTGAGCATGTTGTAGCGGATACTGCGGGTCTGCAGATCCAGCTCGTCGTTCTTCAGGGTAGAGATGCGTTCGGACAACAGGGTCTCCTGCTGCCGCGCCGCTTCGTAATCGTTCTTCAGCGCGCTGCGGATGTTGGCGATCTCGTTACCGATCTGGCGCTTGGTCTCGGCGATCTGGTTCTGCAGGCGCTGCATCTCCGGATAGCCGGGCTGGAAGGTGGCCAGCTTCTGCTGGTAGTCGGCCTCCAGCTTGGCCTGCTCGGTGCGCAGGCCCTGGATCAGCGGGCTGCTGATCACCTGTGGCAAGCCCATGCCGTCGCCGATCCCGGCCTGGCGCCAGGCCGACTCGGCCTTGATCCGCGCATCCTGCGCGGCCGCCAGGCGCACGTTCAATTCGCTCATGTTCTGCGTCGGCAGCGACGGCTTGTCTTCGCCCAGCGACACGATCTGCTCCTTGCTGGAGTAATCGACCGCGTTCTTCTCCGACTCTTCCACCTTGGCGCGCAGTTGCTCCAGACGCTCGGACAGGTACTTGGCGGCGAACGAGGACGCCTGCAGGCGCCGCTCCTGGGTCGAGGCGATGAACATGCGCGCGTAAGTGTTGGACACGCGCGCGGCCAGCACCCGATCCGGCGAATCGAAGTTGATCCGCACCAGCCGCGAATCGCGCACCGGCTCGATCATCAACGCGTCCAGCACCGGACCGACCAGCGCGTTCTCGGCGGCGGCGGCGCGCGCCTGCGGCGACGGCGCGCGGCCATCGCCATTGCCTTGCAGCTTCTCCAGCGCCTCATCGATCAGCGGCTTGAACGTCGGCTCCTGGGTCAGGTGCGCCTCGCGGATCACCACCCGCGCCAGCGAGCGGCTGCCGAGCAGTTCGTACTGGGTCTGGTAGAAGTCGCGATCCTGCGGCGATTCCACAGGCATCAGGTTCGCCACGTTGGTCACGTTCAAGGACTCGCGCTCGATCTGCAGCACGCTGGTGGCGCGGTACTTGGGGGTCATCAGTAACGTTACCAGCAGCGCCAGCAACACCACCGCCGCGGTGATGCCAACGATCAGCCAGCGCTGCCGGTACAGGGCGTTCCAGTAGTCCAGCAGGCTGATGTCGGCAGGACTAAGCGGCGCGGAAGAAGTACGGGTGTGCATGCTCGAGAGACTCATCGGTATGCCCGCCAGACCATGACGAACGGGGTCAGCTGCACCATCGTGCGCAGCACTACAAGCGCATCGGAGCGATACACCACGACGATGTCGCCGCCGTAGATTTCAGGATCCGGCGAGATGCCCTTCTGGATATCGCGCAAATCGAAACGGGCCAGCATCTTCTGCCCGCCGACGTTGCGGAACACCACCACGTTGCCGCGGCTGGCCACATCGCTGACGCCCTTGCCCAGCGACAACGCCTGCTGCAGGGTCAGTGCCGACCCGGCGATCGGATAGATGCCCGGCTCGCCCACCGCGCCGGTCACGGTGACCCGGTTGCCGGTGAACTCGTTGACCAGCACCGACACCTGCGGGTTCTGCAGATAGCCGTTGCGGTAGCGTTCGGTGATGTCCTTCTGCAATGCGTTGACGCTGAGCCCCGCCGCCTTGATGTCGCCGACCAGCGGCAGCGAGATGCGGCCTTCGTTGTCGACCCGCACCTGGCGCTCGAGGTCGTCGACCTGGAACACCTTGACCGTCAGCAGATCGCCAGGACCCAGCAGATATTCCGGCTGGCCCATGGAGCCGGCCAGCGGATCGCCAGGCGGAAGTTCCGTCCGCATCTTCGGCCCGCTGCTGCAGGCGGACAGGAAGACCAGACTGGAAAGGGCCAGGCACCATGCCCAGTTGAACGTACCGGAGAGTTTACCCATGCGCGATGCAGATGCCCTCTGTCGAGTGATTTGGGAACGCCGCACTTGTCCAACCAGCCAGCGCTCCATCACCGGTCGGGGCAAGACGATTGCAGTGTCATTTCATGCCCGGGGCGACGGCCCAGACCAACAGCGAAGCCTCGTGTTGCAGTGCACTATGGCACAGCTATCGGCCCCTACCAAGACATCTTCCGACATTTTTTTGACGCCATACCGCGTCGATTCAACTACATGTCCAGGCATTCAGCATGCACAGCGAAGACGCATCGCAAAATACACAACGTTAACGTGACGCATGTCAATGCGTTGACGGCCCTGTTCTGCAGTTCACTGCCGGATTTCCGTCCCGCTCGCCGGCAGGTTACGCACGCATGACGCCAGCGCCGACGCCTTTGTCTACCCCTTCGTCCGAGCCGCTGCGCGCCCGCTGCCGTGTGGGGGGAAAGGACGCGCAAGAACACCCGGCCGCCATGCCGCGAATGCCGGACCCAGGCAACGCCATGCCTGCCGAATCGTGCGCGGGCCTCGGCCGCGCACCTGCGATCGGGCTGCGCAAACCCCGCAAAACGAAAAAGGCCCATGTCGCTGACATGGGCCTTCGAAGATGGTCGGGGTAGCCGGATTCGAACCGACGACCACTAGTCCCCCAGACTAGTGCGCTACCAGGCTGCGCTATACCCCGGTAAAAACATCCGCCGTTGGGCGGTGCCGCCTCGCGGCGAGTTGGCGATTATAGCGGGATTGGCGCGGCCATTCCTAGCCGGTCGCGCCGTGGCCGCTCAGCGCCGCAGCAACTGCAGCACTTCTTCCAATTCCTGCCGCACCTGCTTGATGATCTGGTTGCTCAGCGCCGACTCCTGCTTGGCACCCTCGCCCTCCAGGCGCAAGCGCGCCCCGCCGATCGTATAGCCCTGTTCGTACAGCAGGCTGCGGATCTGCCGCACCATCAGCACGTCGTGGCGCTGGTAGTAGCGGCGGTTGCCGCGGCGCTTGACCGGCTCCAGGCTGGGAAATTCGGTTTCCCAGTAGCGCAGCACGTGCGGCTTGACGTCGCACAACTCGCTGACCTCACCGATGGTGAAGTAGCGCTTGGCCGGAATCGGCGGAAGTTCGCGGTTACTGCCCGGGTCCAGCATAAGCCTCCACTCGCTCCTTGAGCTTCTGTCCTGGGCGGAAGGTGACCACCGTCCGCGCCGAAATCGGGATTTCTTCGCCGGTCTTGGGATTGCGACCGGGCCGTTGGTTCTTGCGGCGCAGATCGAAGTTGCCGAAACCGGACAGCTTCACCTGCCGTCCCTGCTGCAGCGCATCGCGCAGCACATCGAAGAAAGCATCGACGAATTCCTTGGCCTCGCGCTTGTTCAGCCCGACTTCGTCGAACAACCGTTCGGCCATTTCCGCTTTGGTCAACGCCATTGCCCTGCTATCCCCTACGTCTCAGCCGCGAATCCGCGCATCGTGTTCGCGCGCCAGCACCGCCACTGCATCGGCGACCACCGCCTCCACATCGCAATCCGTCAGAGTGCGCGAGTTGTCCTGCAAAATCAAGCCCATAGCGAGACTCTTGAAACCCGCCTCGACCCCCGGCCCGACGTAGCGATCGAACAGCACCACCTCGCGCAACAGCGGCCCGACCGCGCCGCGCACGCTGCCCACCAGCGCCGACCAGGCCACCGCCTCCGGCACCAGGAACGCCAGGTCGCGGCGCACCGACGGGAATCGCGACAGCTCGGCGGCACGCGGCAGCGCGCGCGCCGCCAGCGGCGCCAGATCCAGTTCGAAGCCGAGCACCTCCACGTCGATCTGCAGCGCCTGCAGCAAGCGCGGATGCAGTTGGCCGATCCAGCCGATCCGCGCGCCGTCGCGGTACACGTCGGCCGACCGGGTCGGATGCGCGAACGGCAGTGCCGACGGACGGTAGTCCAGGCGTGCGCCGGTGGCGCTGGCCAGCGCGTCCAGGTCGCCCTTCAAATCGTGGAAATCGACCTTGCGTGCCGGCAGGCCCCACTGCAACGCGTCGGCGTCGCCGCACACCGCGGCCGCCACGCGCTGCGTCTCGATAGGCGCAGCAGCGGCCACCGCCGCCTCGAACACCTTGCCCAGTTCGAACAGGCGCACCCGCCCAGCCTGGCGGGCGACGTTGCGGCCCAGCGCCGCGACCAGCCCCGGCAACAGCGACGGACGCATCACTGCCAGTTCGGCGCTGAGCGGATTGGCCAGCGCCACGCGCCCGGCATCCAGGCCCCACTGATCCAGCAACGCCGCATCGACGAAGGCGTAGTTGATAGTTTCCAGCATCTCGCGCGCCACCAGTTGGCGGCGCACGCTCAGTTCGTCCAGCTGTGTCTCGCTGCCCATGGCGATGCGCGAGGCGCCGCCTGGCAGCGTGGTCGGCAAGCGGTCGTAGCCGTGGATGCGCGCCAGCTCCTCGATCAGGTCCTCTTCCAGGGCGATATCGAAGCGCCGGCTCGGCGCAGTGACCTGCCAGCCATTGGCGGCAACCGCGACCTCCATGCCCAGCGCGCGCAGGATGCGCTCGACCTCGGCGTCGGCGATCTCGATGCCGAGCACGCGCACGATGCGCGCGCGGCGCAGCGCGATCGGCGTCGGCGCCGGCAGGTGCTCGGGCAACTCGGCCTCGACCACCGGACCGGCACGGCCACCAGCCAGTTCCAGCACCAGCCGCGTCGCCAGTTCCAATGCCGGCCGCGGCAGCGCCGGGTCCACGCCGCGCTCGAAACGGTGGCCGGCATCGGTGTGCAGGCCGAGCTTGCGACCGCGGCCCATGATCGCGGCCGGCGCGAAATGCGCGGCCTCCAGGAACACATGCCGGGTCGCATCGGTGACGCGGGTGGCGTGCCCGCCCATCAGGCCGGCCAGGGCGACCACGCGGTCGCCGTCGGTGACGGCCAGGAAGCCGTCGTCGAGCGTCGCGTCGCGGCCATCGAGCAGCTTCAGCGTCTCGCCGGCGCGCGCGCGGCGCACGCCGACCGGGCCGTGCAGCGTGTCCAGGTCGAAGGCATGCATCGGCTGGCCCAGTTCCAGCATCACGTATTGGGTGATATCGACCAGCAGCGACACCGGGCGCACGCCGCTGCGGCGCAGGCGTTCGGCCATCCACAGCGGCGTCTTCGCCGCCGGGTCGAGATCCTCGACGACGCGCCCGCAGTAGCGCGGCGCATCGGCGCCCGCCTGCAGGCGCACCTCGAGGCAGCGCTCGCTGGCGACAGCGACCGGCGCGGCCGCGAACGGCAGCACTTCGCTGGCGCAGGCCGCGGCCACGTCGTAGGCGATGCCGCGCACGCCGAAGCAATCGGCGCGATTCGGGGTCAGCTTGATCTCGATGCTGGCGTCGGGCAAACCGAGATACTCGCTCAGCGCCTGGCCGATCGGCGCATCGTCGGGCAGCTCGAACAGGCCCGACGCATCGCTGTCCAGGCCCAGCTCCTTGGCCGAGCACAGCATGCCGTTGGACTCCACGCCGCGCAGCTTGGCTGCCTTGATCGCGATGCCGCCGACCTGGGCGCCGACCAGCGCCAGCGGCGCGACCAGCCCGGCGCGCGCATTCGGCGCGCCGCAGACGATCTGCAGCCAGCCACCCTGCCCGGCATCGACCTGGCACACCTGCAGCCGATCGGCTTCCGGGTGCCGCACCGCCTCGACGATGCGCGCCACCACCACCTGCTGCAGCGACTCGCCGAGCGGCGTGACCTCTTCGACCTCGAGACCGATGGCGGTCAGGGTCGCGGCCAATTCATCGCGCGAGGCCTGGGTTGGGACGTGGCTGCGCAGCCAGTTTTCAGAGAATTTCATGAATTTTCCGGGACTCGGGACTCGGGACCCGGGACTGGGATGCCAGAACGCGCGGACACGTGGAACGCTGACGCTTCCACGAGTCCCGAGTCCCGAGTCCCGAGTCCCGAACAGAACTCAAGCAAACTGACGCAAGAACCGCACATCGTTCTCGAAGAACGCGCGCAGATCGTTGACGCCATAGCGCAGCATCGCGAAGCGCTCCACGCCCATGCCGAAGGCGAAGCCGGTGTAGCGCTCCGGATCGATGCCGACGCTGCGCAGCACGTTCGGATGCACCATGCCGCAGCCGAGCACTTCCAGCCAGCGGGTGCTGCCATCGGGCTGCTGCCAGGCGATGTCCACTTCCGCGCCGGGTTCGACGAACGGGAAATAGCTGGGACGGAAGCGCATCTCGAAGTCGCGCTCGAAGAACGCGCGCACGAACTCGGACAAGGTCCCCTTGAGGTCGGCGAAGGTGGAATGCTCGTCGACCAGCAGGCCTTCGACCTGGTGGAACATCGGCGAGTGGGTCTGGTCGCTGTCGCTGCGGTAGACCTTGCCGGCGGCGATCATGCGCAGCGGCGGCGCATGCTGCCACATGTAACGCACCTGCACGCCGGAGGTATGGGTGCGCAGCAGGCGACCGTCGCCGAAGTAAAAGGTGTCGTGCATCGCCCGCGCCGGATGGTGCGGCGGAAAGTTCAGCGCTTCGAAGTTGTGCCAGTCGTCCTCAATCTCCGGACCGTCGGACAACTCGTAGCCAAGCCGCGCGAAGATCTCGGTGATGCGCTCCAGCGTGCGCGTGACCGGATGCAGCGCGCCGCGCTCGCCGCGCCGGCCCGGCAGGGTCACGTCGATGCGCTCGACGGCCAGACGCGCATCCAGCGCCGCGCCTTCCAGCAGCGCCCGGCGTGCGGCCAGCGCCGCGCAGACCGCATCGCGCGCCTGGTTGATCGCCTCGCCGGCCAGCTTGCGCTGCTCGGGCGGCAGCGCGCCGAGCTGTTTCAGCTGTGCGGTGATGCTGCCGCTCTTGCCCAGCAGCGCAACGCGCAGCTGCTCCAGCGCTTCGGGACTGGCCGCCGCGGCGATGTCCGCCAGCGCCTGCCCGCTCAGGGATTGGATATCACTCATTCATTAGCACTCGCATTAGCACTCGCGCCTCACTTCAGCCGACCACCCCGACCCGGATCCTGCGCTCGGGAGACACCCCGCGACAGGACCGATCCCGCAATCGGGATGCACAAAACGCAAAAAGGGGAAGGACTCGCGCCCTTCCCCTGCATGTTGGCGATGGCTCCCTCGTTGAACACCCGCACATGGATGTGCGGGCTCCTGCGAGGGACTCGCACTTATGCCGCCAGCGCGCCCTTTGCCTTCTCCGCCAAGGCGGCAAAGCCCTGCGCGTCGTGCACGGCGATGTCCGCCAGCACCTTGCGGTCCAGGGTGATGCCAGCCTTGAGCAGGCCATTCATGAAACGGCTGTAGCTCAGGCCGTTGATGCGGGCCGCCGCATTGATGCGGGTGATCCACAGCGAACGGAACACGCGCTTCTTCTGCTTGCGGCCGATGTAGGCGTACTGCTGCGCCTTGATCACCGCCTGCTTGGCGACGCGGAAAACCTTGCGACGGGCGTTGTAGTAGCCCTTGGCGAGGTTCAGAACTTTCTTGTGACGACGGCGTGCCTGGACGCCACGTTTTACTCGAGCCATGGTTCAGTCCTCAGAGGTAAGGCAGCATACGGTCAAGACGGCCAGCGTCCTCGGCACGAACATGGTTCGTCTGCCGCAGGTTGCGCTTCCGCTTGGTCGCTTTCTTGGTGAGGATATGGCTACGGTTGGCGTGGCCGCACTTGTATTTGCCGGAGGCGGTCTTGCGGAAACGCTTGGCCGCCGCCCGGTTGGTCTTGATCTTGGGCATTGCAATGTCCTTGATGGTGTTTTGTCACTGGTCAGGGCGGTGGCTGCGCCACGCTTTCCGTCCGTGCCCGTACCGGCTTGTAAGCCCTTGATCCTCAAAGAATCAGGGCGGGTCCTATTGCCGCGTTGACGGCAAACCCGATGCACTGGGCCGCGCATTATGCCAGGGCTTGGAATGCCTTGCAAATCATGTATTTCGATCCGGGCGCCTGCGCATCGGGACTCGGAACTCGGAACTCGGAACTCGGAACTCGAACAGGCTGCGCGATGCGCGGCCACGCGGCAACAGCGCGACGGCGGAGCGCGGCGACGGGACACACGGAGGGCGCCGACAGGCGCCCGTGGCGACCGCGCTCCCGCGCATGGGCGGGGGCACGATCCGGAGCGGCTGGTCAGCGCTTCTTCGGCGCGATCATCATCACCATCTGCCGGCCTTCCAGGCGCGGGCGCGATTCGATGACGATGTCTTCGCCGAGGTCGGCCTCGATCCGCGACGCCATTTGGCGCCCGAGTTCCTGGTGGCTCATCTCGCGGCCACGGAAGCGGATATTGACCTTGACCTTGTCGCCCTCTTCGAGGAAGCGGCGCATGTTGCGCAGCTTGATCTGGTAATCGCCCTCGTCCGTGACCGGACGGAACTTGATTTCCTTGATCTCGACCTGCTTGGTCTTCTTCTTGGCTTCGTTCGCCTTCTTCTGCTGCTCGAACTTGAACTTGCCGAAGTCCATGATCTTGCACACAGGCGGATCGGCCTGCGGCTGGATCTCGACCAGGTCGAGGCCATCCTCTTCGGCCAGCGCCAACGCTTCGTCGCGGGTCAACACGCCGACCATCTCGCCGTCCTTGCCGATCACGCGAACGCGCGGGACACGGATCTCTTGGTTCTTGCGGTTCTGTTTGTTGTCAGGGGTACTGATGTTGCAATCTCCCAGGGGAATCGGACCGACGCGGACGGAGGCTCCGCCCGCATCGGGGTTGTCTTACGCCAGTTGCTCGGCGCGCAGCCGGTCGGCGAAGGCGGCAACCGACATGGTCCCCAGATCCTCCCCCGATCGCGTGCGGACTGCAATGGCGCCGTTTTCCTTCTCGCGGTCGCCCGCCACCAGCAGATACGGCACCCGCTGCAGCGTGTGTTCGCGAATCTTATAGCCGATTTTTTCGTTCCGCAAATCGGCCTCGATGCGGAACCCTTGATTTGCAAGGAGTTTCCGCACGCTCTCCACATAGTCGGCCTGCGCATCGGTGATGTTCATCAGCATGGCCTGCACCGGCGACAGCCAGGCCGGGAACGCGCCGGCGTGGTGCTCGATCAGGATGCCGATGAACCGCTCCATCGAACCGACGATGGCCCGGTGCAGCATGACCGGGGGCTGCTTCTGGCTGTTCTCGTCCACGTACTCGGCGCCGAGGCGGCCGGGCATCATGAAGTCGACCTGCATCGTGCCCAGCTGCCAGGTGCGGCCGATCGCGTCCTTAAGGTGGTACTCGATCTTCGGGCCGTAGAACGCCCCCTCGCCAGGCAGTTCCTGCCATTCCACGCCGCAGGCGCCAAGCGCGGCGCGCAGCGCGGCCTCGGCCTTGTCCCAGGTCGCGTCGTCGCCCAGGCGTTTTTCCGGGCGCAGCGCGATCTTGATCTGGATGTCGTCGAAACCGAAATCGGCGTACACCTTCAGCGCCTGCTGGTGGAACGCGGTGACCTCGGCCTCGATCTGCGCTTCGGTGCAGAAGATGTGGCCATCGTCCTGGGTGAAACCGCGCACGCGCAGGATGCCGTGCAGCGCGCCGGACGGCTCGTTGCGGTGGCAGGCGCCGAACTCGCCGTAGCGGATCGGCAGGTCGCGGTAGCTGTGCAGGCCCTGGTTGAACACCTGGACGTGGCCAGGGCAGTTCATCGGCTTGACCGCGTAAGTGCGCTTCTCCGACTCGGTGAAGAACATGTTGTCCTGGTAGTTGTCCCAGTGGCCGGATTTCTGCCACAGCGACACGTCCAGGATCTGCGGGCAGCGCACCTCGCCATAGCCGCTGGTGCGATAGACCTTGCGCATGTACTGCTCGACCACCTGCCAGATCGACCAGCCCTTCGGATGCCAGAACACCAGCCCCGGACCCTCTTCCTGCAGATGGAACAGGCCCTGCTGCTTGCCGATCTTGCGATGGTCGCGCTTGTCCGCTTCCTCCATGCGCAGGATGTAGGCATCTAGCTGCTTCTTGTCGGCCCAGGCGGTGCCGTAGATGCGCTGCAGCTGCTCGTTCTTGGCATCGCCGCGCCAGTAGGCGCCGGAGATGCGGGTCAACTTGAAGGCCTTGAGAAAGCGCGTGTTGGGCACGTGCGGGCCGCGGCACATGTCCACGTATTCCTGGTGGTAGTACAGGCCCATCGCGGTGACGTCGTCGGGCATGTCCTCGATCAGGCGCAGCTTGTAGTCCTCGCCGCGCTGGCGGAACAGCGCGATCACCTCGGCGCGTGGGGTGACCTTCTTGACCACATCGTAGTCCTGCGCGATCAGCTCCTGCATGCGCTTTTCGATCGCCGCCATGTCCTCGGGGGTGAACGGGCGCTCGCTGTAGATGTCGTAGTAGAAGCCCTCGGCGATGACCGGGCCAATCACCATCTTGACCTCGGGGTACAGCTGCTTGACCGCATGGCCGACCAGATGCGCGCAGGAGTGGCGGATGATCTCCACGCCCTCGGCGTCCTTGGCGGTGATGAGGCGCAGGCTGGCATCGTGCTCGATGCGGTCGCAGGCGTCGACCAGGCGGCCATCGACCTGGCCGGCAATGGTCGCCTTGGCCAGGCCCGGGCCGATGCACTGGGCCACGTCCATGGGACTGACGGGATGTTCGAATTCGCGGCGGCTGCCGTCGGGAAGCGTGATCGTGATCATGGGAGTCGGCAAGAAGGGAAGCGAGGCGGGGCGGACGTTTCCCGCCGCGCGTCGGAAGCCTGCGGCGCAAGGCGCGGGATACAAAGAAGGCGCCGTAAGGGCGCCTGCTCGGACAGCCTTGGACGGGGTTTCATGCTGGGGCGATGGTAGTGCTCATGTCGCACGCTCGGCCGGCGTTGCCGCGGGCCACCCGTAGTTCCGCATTGAAGAATGACCAAATGGTAACCCATTTGGCGGGATTGTGAAGTCGCACCGCCGGCAACGCCGCAGCCGCAGGTTCCCAAATGGCTCGGCCCGGCCTACGTGCGACGCAGCCGGACCCGCCATGCCCAGGCCCGAGAACATCCGCGCCCGATCTTTCTCTTTGTCACGCTCCGGATCCCCAGCCGTATTGATCTGGTCGATAATCGTCATCCCCACCTGCATCAA
>NZ_CAPJ01000493.1 GCF_000331775.1 Xanthomonas translucens pv. translucens DSM 18974 | reverse complement strand
CCAGCGGCTTGGCCGACGCCGCATCGCCCGGCCACTCGATCACCAGCACCGAACTGCCGGCCACGGTCTGCATCTGCGGCTTGAATGCCACTACCGGGCTGCTCAGGTCGAACACGATGCGCAAGGTGCCCGGGACAGGATGACCGGTGCGCACCGCCGTGACCACGCCGGTGCCCGCAGGCAGCTTCAGGCCCTGTGCGGCAGAGGATTCAGGAAGATCGACGACCAGCCGGTTGGGGTTGGACAGGGTCAGCGTGGTGAAGCCGCCGCTGCCCTGCAGCCGGATCTCGGCACGGGTGCCGGTGGCGCCGTTGCCGACCGACACCGTCTGCACCTGGCCCGCAAACGCCGATTGCGCCGCCAGGCAGCAGCCTGCGGCGATAACGGAACAAGCGAAAAAATGGATCCCCAGGCGCATGGAGGCGATTCAAGCATCACCGGGACATAAACACAAGCGGTTTTCCCTTAATAATCCATAACCTGCCTGCACTTCCTAGTGTCAGCCGGCAGAAAAACCCCGCAAGTCATCGCGTTCGGCCATCCGCGACAACCAGGCCGCGCCCACCGCCGTGCCGGCCTGCAATTGCACTGCGCGTCCCGCGTCACGCAGCGCCAGCGCGACGACCAGGTCGGCCGGCGGCAGCAGATCGCCGCCGCGTTCGGGCCACTCCACCAGCCACAAGGTCGCCGTAGCCTCGTCCAGCCCCAGGAAATCCAGCTCGCCGGCAGTGCCGATGCGGTACAGGTCCAGGTGCCAGGCTTCGCCGTCGGACAGCGGATAGCGCTCGACCAGGGTGTAGGTCGGGCTGCGGATCGCACCCTGCACGCCCAGCGCGCGCAGCAGCGCCCGTGCCAGGGTCGATTTGCCGGCCCCCAGATCGCCGTGCAGGTGCACCGTCGCCTGCGCCGGGCGGGTGGCGGCCAACGCCTGGCCGAGGTGCTCGGTGGCGTCGCTGTCTTCCAGGTAGAGCCGCATCATCGCCTTGTTTCCGGATTGGCCAGGTGGCGCAGCGCGGGCAGCAGATCGGAGGGCAGCAGGCCGCGCTGGCCTTCGGCGGCGGCGCGATCGCCTGCCGCCGCATGTAGCAGCGCGCCGACGCTGGCCGCCTCGAAGGCGGCCAGGCCTTGCGCGCGCAACGCCGCGATCACCCCGGTCAGCAGATCGCCCATGCCGCCGACCGCCATGCCGGGATTGCCGGCGGCGATGACCCGCGGCACCTGTCCCGGCGCGGCGACGATGCTGCCGGCGCCTTTCAGCACCACCGCGGCCTGGTAGCGCTCGGCCAGCGCCGCAGCGGCGGCGAAACGGTCGCGCTGCACCTCGGCGGTGGCGAGACCGAGCAGGCGCCCGGCCTCGCCCGGATGCGGGGTAAGCACCGCATCGGGTAACGCACGCGGCGCCTGCGCCAGCAGATTCAACGCATCGGCGTCGATCACCACCGGCAATTCGGCCGCCAGCGCCAGCCGCCATAGTTCCTGCGCCCATCCGTCCTGGCCCAGTCCGGGTCCCAGCGCGAGCACGTTTGCCTTGCGCAACAGCGGCGCTAGCGCGGCGCCGTCCTCGACCGCGTGCGTCATCGCCTCCGGACACCGCGCCAGCAGCGGCGCGACATGCGCGGCGCGGGTCGCCACGCTGACCAGCCCGGCACCGCTACGCAATGCCGCTTCGGCAGTGAGCATGACCGCACCGCCGCTGCCGAGGTTGCCACCGATGCACAGCACATGCCCGGAATCCCCCTTGTGGATGTCGCGCCGGCGTGGCGGCAGGCGCGCGGCCAGCGCCGCGCCGGTCCAGGCCTGCGCCTGCGCCACGCAGCCATCGAACGCAGCGGCCGGCACCTCCAGCGTCGCCAGCGCAGTAGCGCCGACCTGGTTCAGCGCCGCTCCGGTGTGCAAGCCGGCGTGGGCGACAATGAATTGCACAGTCAGCGTCGCCGGCAATACCGCACCGGGCACGCTGCCGTGTTCGGCATCCACGCCGCTGGGCACGTCCAGCGCCAGCACCGGCGCGCCGAGTCCGGCAAGCGCGCCGAACAAGGCGGCCAGTTCGGCGTCCGGCGCACGGTTGAGACCGATGCCGAGCAGCGCATCGGCGACCACGTCGGCCCCCGCCAGCGCCGCATCGAACACCTCGATGCGGCCGCCGACGCCGATGTAGTCGGTGCAGGCGCGCTGCGCCAACGCCGATTGCGGGCCGGACAACTGCAGCACGCGCACGCGGCGCCCGGCGCAGTGCGCGAGCCGTGCCAACACATAGCCGTCGCCGCCGTTGTTGCCGCTGCCGCAGGCCACCAGGATGCGCTGCGCCTGCGGCCAATGCTGCAGCAGCGTCTGCCAGGCGGCTTGGCCGGCGCGCTGCATCAGGGCGTAGCCATCGCCGCCGAGCAAGGCCCTGGCCTGCGCATCGATGCGCCGCGCGGCGGCGGTGTCGTAGAGATCGAACGAGTCGGACATGCGCGAGATTCTATACTTGCGCAATGTCCAGCAACGTCGCCCCCGCCGATCCCCGCACCGCTGCCGCGCGCATCCGTGCGCTGGCGCGCGAGTTCGGCTTCCAGCGCTGCGGCATCGCCGGCATCGAACTGCAACAGGACGAAGCGCATCTGCGCGACTGGCTGGCACAAGGCCTGTACGGCACGATGCAATGGATGGCGCAGCACGGCGACAAGCGCGCGCGTCCGGCCGAATTGATTCCAGGCACGCTGCGGGTGATCTCGGTCGGCCTGGACTACGGGCGCAACGACGACGATTCGGCCTGGGACACATTGCGCGACGGCGAACGCGCCTACGTCGCCCGCTACGCGCTGGGCCGCGACTACCACAAGCTGATGCGCAACCGCCTGCAGAAGCTGGCCGAGCGCATCCAGGCCGAGATCGGCCCGTTCGGCCATCGCGTGTTCGTCGATTCGGCGCCGGTGCTGGAGCGCGCCCTGGCGCGCGACGCCGGCCTGGGCTGGATCGGCAAGCACACCTGCCTGATCGACCGCAACGGCGGCTCTTGGTTTTTTCTCGGCGAAATCTACGTCGATCTGCCGCTACCGATCGATCCGCCGGCCAGCGCGCACTGCGGTACCTGCACGCGTTGCATCGAGGTGTGCCCGACCCAGGCGATCGTCGCGCCGTACCGGCTGGACGCGCGTCGCTGCATCGCCTACCTCACCATCGAGCACGAGGGCGCGATTCCCGAGGAACTGCGCCCGGCGATCGGCAACCGCATCTTCGGCTGCGACGACTGCCAGTTGGTGTGTCCCTGGAACAAGTTCGCCAAGCGCAGCGACGAACCCGATTTCCGCGCCCGCAACGCGCTCGACCGGGCCACGCTGGCGCAGCTGTTCGCCTGGGACGAGGACGAGTTCCTGCGCCGCACCGAAGGCAGCGCGATCCGCCGCAGCGGCCACGAGCGTTGGCTGCGCAACCTGGCGGTGGCACTGGGCAATGCGCCGACCACGCCGCAGGTACTGGCCGCGCTCGACGCGCGCGCGCAACATGGCTCGCCGCTGGTGCGCGAGCACGTGCAATGGGCGCTGGCGCAGCATGCGGACCAAGCGTCCGTGAGCGAGGCCGCATTGCCGCGACCGGCCGCTCACGGCGACGTGCGAGGATAGGCGACCCGCACGCCCACGCACCGCCCGCATGCCCGATCGCGACGACCAGATCCTCAGCCCCAGCCAGCTCAACACGCTGGCGCGCGACCTGCTGGAAAGCGCGTTCCCGCTGGCCTGGGTGGAAGGCGAGCTGGGCAACGTCACCCGGCCCTCGTCCGGCCATCTGTACTTCACTTTGAAGGATGCGCGCGCGCAGGTGCGCTGTGCGCTGTTCAAGCCGAAAAGCCAATGGCTGAAGTTCGTTCCGCGCGAAGGCCTGCGCGTGCTCGCGCGCGGCCGGCTGACCCTGTACGAAGCGCGCGGCGACTACCAACTGGTGCTGGATCACCTGGAGGAAGCCGGCGAAGGCGCGCTGCGCCGCGCGTTCGAGGAACTCAAGGCTAGGCTCGCCGCCGAGGGCCTGTTCGCCAGCGAGCGCAAGCGCGCCCTGCCCGCCTTCGTGCGCCGCCTGGCGGTGATCACCTCGCCCAGCGGCGCGGCGGTGCGCGACGTGCTGAGCGTGCTCGGCCGGCGCCTGCCGCTGCTGCAGGTGGACATCCTGCCGAGCCTGGTCCAGGGCGACAGCGCCGCCGCGCAACTCACCTCGCTGCTGCAGCGCGCCGA
This sequence comes from Xanthomonas translucens pv. translucens DSM 18974, assembly GCF_000331775.1. The sequence goes on along the minus strand of NZ_CAPJ01000493.1, from coordinate 186 downwards.
TGCCAGCGGCCGTTACGACGCGATCCTGCTGACCCGCGGCGGCGGCTCGCTGGAAGATCTGTGGGCGTTCAACGACGAACGCCTGGCGCGGGCGATCGCCGCCGCGGCTACGCCGGTGGTGTCGGCGGTCGGCCACGAGACCGACGTGACCCTGGCCGACTTCGCCGCCGATCTGCGCACGCCGAC
>NZ_CAPJ01000494.1 GCF_000331775.1 Xanthomonas translucens pv. translucens DSM 18974 | reverse complement strand
TCGGCGTGCTGCCGGCGCGGGTCTGCGCCAGCGCATCCTGCAGCGTGCGATAGACGAAATCGTGGATCAGCCGCGCATCGCGGAAGCGCACCTCGTGCTTGGCCGGATGCACGTTGACATCGACCCGCGCCGGCTCCAGTTCCAGAAACAGCACATAGGCCGGCTGCCGGCCATGGAACAGCACGTCGCCATAGGCCATCTTCACCGCATGCGCCACGCTGCGGTCGCGCACCGAACGGCCGTTGACGTACAGGTACTGCTGGTCGGCACTGGCGCGCGAATAATGCGGCTGGGCGATCCAGCCATGCAGGCGCAGCCCGGCGCCGCTGTGGTCCACGCGCAGCGCCTGCCGCGCGAAGTCCTCGCCCAGGGTTTCGCCCAGCCGCGCGTCCGAATACAGGTCGCCCGGCTTGTAGCGCCGCGACGGCTTGCCGTTGTGCGACACGCGCAATTCCACGTCCGGGCGCGCCAGCGCCAGCGAACGCAGCCATTCCTCGATATGGCCGAGTTCGGTGCGCTCGGCGCGCAGGAATTTGCGCCGCGCCGGCACGTTGTAGAACAGCTCGCGCACCTCCACCGTGGTGCCCGGCGCCTGCGCGCGCGGCTGCACCTGCCCGACCTTGCCGCCATCGACCTGCAGCGCTGCGCCGTGCGCGTCGCCGGGACGGCGCGAGGCCAGGATGAAGCGGCTGACCGAGGCGATCGACGGCAGCGCCTCGCCACGGAACCCGAGCGTGCCGACCGACTCCAGGTCGTCAAGCGAGGCGATCTTGCTGGTCGCGTGCCGCGACACCGCCAGCGGCAGTTCCTCGGGCGGGATGCCGCCGCCATCGTCGCGGATCCGGATCAGGCGCACGCCGCCTTCTTCCAGGTCGATGTCCACCCGGCGCGCGCCGGCATCCAGCGCGTTCTCGACCAGCTCCTTGACCACCGAGGCCGGGCGCTCGACCACTTCGCCGGCGGCGATCTGGTTGATCAGGATATCGGGCAACTGACGGATGCTCATGCCGCCGCCCGCTTGCGCTGCGGCGTGCACGCGCAATGCGCGCATCGCGCGATCGCGCGAAATTCGGAAACGGGAGAGCAGAAACGGTTACGGAACATCGGCACGGCTCACGGCACGGACGCCGCCATCGGGTTCAGCCGGCGATGATAGCCGAGCGCCTCAGCGGCTGCCGCCGGCCACGGTGCTGGCCGCTTCGGCCTCGGCCTGCGCGCGCGCGGCGAACAGCGTGCCTGGCGGCGGCTGGCGGGTGAAGAAGGTATTGACCCCGTCCAGCACCGCGCCGGCCAGGCGCCGCTGGTAGCCAGGATCGGTCAGCCGGCGCTCTTCGTCCGGATTGGAGATGAAAGCGGTCTCGACCAGCATCGCCGGCATGTCCGAGGTGCGCAGCACCGCGAAGTTGGCGCGCTCCAGCTCCGGCTTGTGGTTGTTGCCGATCCGCTTGAGCCCGCCCAGTACGTGGCCGGCGGCGTCTTCGGAGGACTTCATGTGGCCGCTCTGGGCCAGGTCCAGCAACACGCTGGCCAGGGTGCTGTCGGTCTTCTGCAGGCGCACGCCGCCGACCAGGTCGGCCGCGTTTTCCTTGTCCGCCAACCATCGCGCGCGCTGCGAGGAAGCGCCCTTGGTCGACAGCACGTAGACCGAAGAACCGGTCGCGCTGCGGTTCTCGGCGGCGTCGGCGTGGATCGAGATGAAGATGTCGGCCTTGGCCGCACGCGCCTTCTGCGCGCGCATCGGCAGCGGGATGAACACGTCGGTATCGCGGGTCATGTAGGCCTTCATGCCCGGCGTGGCATTGATCTGCCGCGCCAGTTCGCGACCAATGGCAAGGGTCACGTCCTTCTCGCGCTTGCCGCTCGGCCCCATTGCGCCGGGATCCTGGCCGCCATGGCCGGGATCGATGGCCACGATCAACGGCCGCATGCCCGGCTTCATCCCCACCCGCGACGGCGCGCTCGGCATCACCGGGCGCGCTTCGGCAGCGGCGGCGACCGCCGCGTCGTCGTCGATGCTGGCCGCGTCGCGCCGATCGGGTATGGGCGCTGGCGCGACGGCGACCTGCTGCGCCGGCACGGCGGCGCCGACCGAC
>NZ_CAPJ01000495.1 GCF_000331775.1 Xanthomonas translucens pv. translucens DSM 18974 | reverse complement strand
GGCGGCGGCGTGCGCGCCGGGACCGGCGCGGGGGCGAACAGGGTCAGACACAACAGCAGGCTGCGCAGCAGGCGCGGGATCGGCATCATCGGGGCTCTCGGTTCAGTGTGCGGCAGCGTAGGTCTGCTCGCCGGCCTCCACCGCCAGACCCAGCCGGTTCTCGGGCGGCGGCAGCGGACAGGTCGCGAACGGGGTGAACGCGCACGGTGGGTTGTAGGCGCGATTGAAATCCAGCACCACGCTGCCGTCGGCGCTCGGCGCCGGCACATCCAGGAAGCGCCCGGCCGGATAGCTGCCGCGGCCGCTGCTGCGGTCGGCGAACACCACGAACAGCGCCCCCCCGGGTTCGCCGATCGCTTGCAGGCGGAAGCGCTTACCGTCCCGCTCGAACTCCAGCGCGCCGGCGTTGGGCGATGCGGTGGTGGTGCCGATGATGTCGACGATCGGCAGGGTCTTGCCCGGCGGGTTGGGCACGAAGCGGCAGCGGATGCGCCAGGATTCGGCCGGCGGCCAGTCGTTCAGTACGGCGAAGCCGAGCCGGGTCGGCGCATCGGCGTGCTTGACCCGCAGCGCATAGCGCCCGCCACGCTCGATCAGGCTCAGCTTGCCCTTGCCGCCGTCGAAGTCGATCACGCTCGGCGTCGCGTCGTGGTCGCTGTACATGCGCGTGCGCCGCTGCAGCGGCGTGCCGTCCACGCTCAGCGCCGCGCCGGGTTCGGGGGTCAGGAATAACTGTCCGTCCACCCGCGACACCAGCGCCATCCGCGCCGGCCCCACCGCCAGGCGGGTGCCGCTGCCGGGGCCGCTGCTGATGTAGTGCTCCTTCAGCTCCAACCAGTGCAGGCCGACCAGGCTGGTCCAGCCGTCGGCCGCGAGCAGCTCCTGTTTGCGCTGCGCGCGCCAGCGCTGCTCATCGGCCAGGAACGCCTTGTCGGCGACCGCCGGTGCGGCCGGTGCCGGCGCCTGCCTGCCGCAGGCAGCCAACGCGAGCAGCGCTGCCAGCAGCGCCGCCGCCCTTCCCCGCTTGCCCATCAGCGCCCCCGTAAGAACCAACGATCGATCTCGCCCAGCGTGAAACGCGCCCAGGTCGGGCGCCCATGATTGCACTGCCCGGAGCGCTCGGTGGCTTCCATGTCGCGCAGCAGCGCGTTCATTTCCGGCACGGTGAGGCGCCGGTTGGCGCGCACCGCGCCATGGCAGGCCATCGTCGACAGCAGTTCGTCGCGCGCGCCGGCGACGCGGCGGCTGTGGCCGTGTTCGCGCAGGTCGGTCAGCACGTCGCGCAGCAAGGCTTCCGGTTCGGCCTGGGCCAGCAACGCCGGGATGCTGCGCACGTGCAGCGACTGCGGGCCGCTGCGGGTGATCTCGAAGCCGAGCGCGGCCAGCGTTTCCGCCTCGCGCTCGGCGGTGTCGGCGTCGCGCTCGCCCACCGCCAGAGTGATCGGCACCAGCAGCGGCTGTGCATGCAGGCCGATGCCGTCGTGCGCGTTCTTGAGCCGCTCGTAGCCGATGCGCTCGTGCGCGGCATGCATGTCCACCACGATCAGGCCTTCGGCGTTCTCGGCCAGGATGTAGATGCCGTGCAGCTGCGCGATGGCATAGCCGAGCGGCGGCACGCCGCTGTCGGCCGAGGTCGCCGGCAGGCCGCCGGCCGCATCCTGGGCCTGCAGCGGCAGGCCCGTTGCGGCATCGGCCGCACCTGCAGGCGCGGCGTACAGCGCGGCGTAGGCGGCCGGCGCCTCGTTGACGCGCA
>NZ_CAPJ01000496.1 GCF_000331775.1 Xanthomonas translucens pv. translucens DSM 18974 | reverse complement strand
CGCAGGATCGGACGCTGGCGGATGCGGCCGATATCCCCAGCGACGCCAAGGCTGACTAGAATCGAAGGTTGGGCCGCAGCGGCCCTCCCCTCTTTCTTCCCTATCCGGAGCGAATCCATGACATCACGCGTTGCGCTGGTCACCGGCGGTACCGGCGGCATCGGCACTGCGATCTGCGAGCGGCTGGCCGCGCTGGGCCATCGCGTGGCCAGCAACTACCGCGACGCGGCCAAGGCGCGCGCCTGGCAGCAGCGCATGCGCGAACGCGGCCACGAGATCGCCATCGTCGCCGGCGATGTCGGCTCGCCCGACCACGCACAGGCGCTGGTACAGGAGGTGGAACGGCAGCTCGGCCCGATCGAGGTGCTGATCAACAACGCCGGCATCACCCGCGACACCACCTTCCACAAGATGACCGCCGAGCAGTGGCACGAGGTGATCAACACCAATCTCAACTCGGTGTTCAACGTCACCCGCCCGGTGATCGAAGGCATGCGCAAGCAGCGCTGGGGCCGGGTCATCCAGATCAGTTCGATCAACGGCCTCAAGGGCCAGTACGGCCAGGCCAACTATGCCGCAGCCAAGGCCGGCATGCATGGTTTCACCATTTCCCTGGCGCGCGAGAACGCCGGCTACGGCATCACCGTCAACACGGTGTCGCCGGGCTACGTGGCCACCGACATGGTGATGTCGGTGCCGGACGAGGTCCGCGCCAAGATCATCGCCGACATCCCCACCGGGCGCCTGGGCAGGCCGGAAGAGATCGCCTACGCGGTCGCGTTCCTGGTTGCCGAGGAGGCGGCCTGGATCACCGGTTCCAACCTGGACATCAACGGCGGCCACCACATGGGCTGGTAACGGCAGGCGACTGAACCGCTCAGGTCGATGCGCGGCGTGGCCGAGGTAACGCGATCGAAAATGCTGCAGCTGGCGCTGAGCGCTGTGCATTCATGCTGCGCGCCTGCTGCGCAGCATTTTTTTGCCGTTCGGCCCGAGTTCAGGAGCGTATGGCGGTTGCAAGCCCTGCTGCGCTGCGCCATGCTGCGCGCCTACCGTCAAGAGCGACCGCTTCATGGCTGAGATTCGCATCATCAAGAAGTATCCCAATCGCCGCCTCTACGACACCGAGATTTCCAGCTACATCACCATCGAAGACGTCCGCCAGCTGATCATCGACGGCGAAGAATTCGAAGTCCGCGACGCCAAGACCGGAGAAGACCTCAGCCGCGCGGTATTGCTGCAGATCATCGCCGACCAGGAACAGGACGGCGAACCGATGCTGTCCACCCAGTTGCTCAGCCAGATCATCCGGTTCTACGGCGATTCGCTGCAGGGCTTCATGGGCAACTACCTGGAGCGCAGCATGCAGGTGTTCCTGGACCAGCAGCAGCAGTTCCGCCAGCAGATGGGCAACCTGCTCGGGCAGACCCCGTGGACCATGATGAACCAGCTGACCGAGCGCAACATGGAGTTGTGGCAGGAGTTCCAGCGCAACCTCGGCACCGGTTTCGGCCGCCCCGCCGCCGGTGGCAGCAGCAAGCCGAGCGAGCCGCCGCCCGCTGCCGGCGCCGCACCGAAGTCGCGCGCGCGCCGAGCCGAGCCGTAAGCCGTAGCGCGCCTGCCACGGCGCGC
>NZ_CAPJ01000497.1 GCF_000331775.1 Xanthomonas translucens pv. translucens DSM 18974 | reverse complement strand
CCGCGGTTGTTGCGCGCCGCGCGCGAACTGCTGCTGGAGCACGGCCTGGAGGTCTCGCTGGAGCAGATCGCGCTGCATGCCGGGCTCACCCGGCAGAGCCTGTACAACCATTTCTCCAGCAAGGCCGACCTGTTGATGCAGGTGTTCGAGGCGCTGAACGAGGAACTGCAGGCGCAGTTGGAGAACATCGGCGATGCGGCCTCGCAGGACCTGCCGCGCACGCTGCAGCAGATCGCGCTGACCGTGCAGGCGCACCTGTACGCGCCGTCCTCGCTGCGCCTGCATCGGCTGCTGGTGCAGGCCAGCGCGCAGATGCCGGACCTGCTGCAGTCGATGCACCAGCGCCGCACCGGGCGCCTGCGCCAGCGCCTGAGCGACCTGCTGCAGAGGCGGGATGCGCGCGGTGACGTCAGCGTGGCCTCGCCCACGCTGGCCGCCAGCGCCTTCATCGGCGCGGCGATCGGCTACGCCTACCCCGGCGCGATGCTCAACGGGCAGGCCCCGGATCGCGATAGCCAGCAGGCGCTGGCCGCGGAAGTGGTGGCCACGTTCCTTGCCGCCTGGCGCTATCGCGCAGCTGCGCCGCGCTGACGTCCGGCACCTCACTTGCGCTGCGCGCGCCGCGCTTTTCACGGCGAGGTTTCAGCCCAGACGCGTTGCCGGCAAGGCGTCGCGGCTGCAGCTCCTGCTGCAGCACGTCGCGCCTGGTCAGGAACTGCACGACAGCATCGAACAACCGGCGCGTTCGCGCGCCCAGTCCGGACGCCGCGCCGCGAACGCCTCGCGTCCCGGCTGCTCGTCGTAGGGACGGCGCAGCACGTCCAGCAATTCGGCGATGCCGTCGGCGTCGCCCTGCTCGGCCCGGTCGATCGCCTGCTGCGCCAGGTAATTGCGCAGCACGTAGCGCGGATTGGCTGCGCGCATCTTCGTCACGCGCGCGGCTGCCGGCAGCGGATCGGCCTGCAGCCGCTGCGCGTAGCGCGCCAGCCAAGCCTCGAACGCCGGCGCCTGCGCGGCCAGCTTGGCCGGGCCGTAGAACGCATCGGCCAGGTCCGCCAGCATCGGCAGCTGCGCCGCGCTCAGCCCGCGGAACCATAAGGTCATGTCCACCTCGCCCTGCTGCAGCAAATGCAGCAGGTCCTGCAGCAGCGCCAGGTCGGCCGCGCCGCATTCGGCCAGGCCGAGCTTGGCGGCGGCGCTGTCGCGTTCGGCCTGCGCGTATGTGTCACGGAAACGCGCCAATCCGGCCTGCAGCGGCGCCACGTCGGCGAACAGCGGCGCCAGCGCCTGCGCCAGCCGCGTCAGGTTCCAGTACGCGATCTGCGGCTGGGTGCCGAAACGATAGCGGCGGCCCTGCGCATCGGTGGTGTTCGGCGTCCAATCCGGATCGTAGTCGTCGATCCAGCCGTAAGGGCCGTAGTCGATGGTCAGCCCCAGGATCGACATGTTGTCGGTGTTCATCACCCCGTGCACGAAGCCGACCCGCATCCACTGCGCGACCATCGTCGCGGTGCGCGCGCAGACCTCGCCGAACCAGTCGGCGTAGCGACTGGCGCCGCACGTGCGCAGCCTGGGGAAATCGCGGTCGATCACGAAGTCGGCCAGTTGCCGCAGCAAGGCCGTGTCGCCGCGCGCGGCCGGCAGTTCGAAACTGCCGAAGCGCACGAACGACGGCGCGACCCGGCACACCACCGCGCCCGGCTCGGCACGCGGATGGCCGTCGTAGAACATGTCGCGCACCACGCGCTCGCCGCTGGCGACCAGGCTCAGCGCGCGCGTGGTCGGCACGCCGAGATGGTGCATCGCCTCGCTGCACAGGAATTCGCGGATCGACGAGCGCAGCACCGCGCGGCCGTCGGCGCCGCGCGAATACGGCGTGCGCCCGGCGCCCTTGAGCTGCAGTTCCCAGCGTCGTCCGTCCGCGCCCAGCGCCTCGCCCAGCGCGATCGCGCGGCCGTCGCCGAGCTGCCCGGCCCAATGCCCGAACTGGTGGCCGCCGTAGTTCGCCGCATACGGCCGCATGCCCGGGTAGAGCGCGTTGCCGGCGAAGACCTCGGCGAACTGCGCCGCGAGCACCTCCTGCTCCGAGAAGCCCAGCATCGCCGCGACCTCGCGCGAGTGGGCCAGCAGCTGTGGCGCGGCCACCGGCGTCGGCGCGACCTCCGACCACAGCGCGCCCAATACCTCGCGCAGGCGCGGGCCGCGCTCGGGATCGCCGGGCAATTCGGCGGTAAAACGGTTGTCTAAGCGCAATGGCGGCATACGCGCCAGCTTACAGCCCTCTCCCGTCGGGAGAGGAGTTGGGGTGAGGGTCCGGCGCGAAGCGGCTCGCGGAGCGAAGTACACAAGACTGCGCCTGCAGCCGACACAGCGCATCCGCAGCATCATCTCCCGCGTAGTTGCCTGCAGGACCGCCACACCATGCACTCGCTGCCGACATGCGCATGCGGCATGCTCCTGCTCCTTTCCACAGGTACCGCCTATGTCCGAACGTTCGCTGTTGCCGCCGCGCTGGCCGCGCCACCTGCTGGTCGCGCTGTCCTCGCTGCTGGTCTCCGCCTGCAGCAGCGTGTTCTTCGCCGGCCTCAATGCCGGCTCCGGGCGCCACGGGCTGAGCGAGCAGCGCGGCATCGTGTTCGATGCAGCGCACGGCTTGAAGCTAGACGTCTACCGCCCGGCCGCAGCCAACGACGCGCCGGTGGTGGTGTTCTTCCACGGCGGCACCTGGAAGACCGGCAACCGCCAGCAGTACCGCTGGGCCGGCGAAGCGCTGGCGCGGCACGGCGTGGTCGCGATCGTGCCGGATTACCGCAAATACCCGCAGGTGACCCTGGACGGCTTCATGCACGACGCCGCCGCCGCCGTGGCCTGGAGCCAGCGCCATGCCGCTGAGCACGGCGGCGACCCGCAGCGGCTGGTGCTGATGGGACACTCCGCCGGCGCGCACATGGCCGCGCTGCTGGCCAGCGACGGCCGCTGGCTGCAGGCGCAGGGCCTGTCGCCGCGGCAGCTATGCGGCCTGGTCGGCCTGGCCGGTCCCTATGACTTCCTGCCGCTGACCGATCCCGACCTGATCGGCATGTTCGGCCGCGACCCGGCACAGCAGCGGCGCTCGCAACCGGTCGCCTTCATCGATGGCGACGAACCGCCGGCGCTGCTGCTGCACGGCGCCGACGACCGCGTGGTCGAACCGCGCGACAGCCAGTCGTTGCAGGCGGCCTTGCAACGCGCCGGCGTGCCCGCCGAACTGAAGCTCTATCCCGGCGTCGGCCACCTGCACCTGGCGTTGGCGCTACGCAAGGACGATCCGGCGCTGCCGGTCATGGCCGACAGCATCGCCTTCGTGCGCCAGTGCCAGCCACGCATGCCGCCACCGTGAATCCGGCGCGGCGTGTCGAGCGCCCGCGCCGCGTGCAACGCCCGGCCTCAGTCGGCCTTGCCGCTGCCGAGCAGCTCGAACGGCCCGCCCTGCTGCAGCGCGCGCTGGTAGGCCGGGCGCTGCTCGATGCGTTGCACGAAGCCGGCCAGGTTTGGATAGGCCTGCAGCCCGGCGCGTGCGGCCGCGGCCTGCACCGGGAAGCTCATCTGCACGTCGGCGGCGGTGAAGCGCTCGCCGGCGAACCAGCCGGTGGCGGCCAGCTCGCGCTCCATCCAGTCCAGGTGCAGCGTCAGCTGCGGGCCGACGAAGCCGTGCATCGCCTTGTCGACGATGGCGCGGGCGATCGGCCGCGCGAAGAACGGCATCTTCGCCGAACGGATGCGCCCGAACACCAGGCTCATCAGCAGCGGCGGCATCGCCGAGCCTTCGGCGTAATGCATCCAGTAGCGGTAGCGCAGGCGCTCGGGCGCCTCCAGCGGCTGCGGCGAAGGCGACAGCGCGCGCACGGTGTCGTAGCGCTCCACCAGGTAATCGAGGATCGCGCCGGATTCGGCCAACACGTGGCCGTCGTCGACCAGCACCGGCGACTTGCCCAGCGGATGGATCGCGCGCAGTTCCGGCGGCGCCAGCATGGTCTGCGGGTCGCGCTGGTACTTGACCACCTGATAGGGCAGCGCCAGTTCCTCCAGCAGCCACAGCACGCGCTGGGAACGGGACTGGTTGAGGTGATGGACGGTGATCATGGCAACGGCTCCGGAGGACGCGTGGCCGGCAATGGTAGCCGTACCCGGCGGCAGGCCGCGCATGCAACGCAGGCGCGGCTACGCCCCGATGCGACCGCGGGCCGATCGTGGCAACCGCGGGGTCACAGCGCACAAATGAAAAACGCCGAAAGCTTGCGCTCCCGGCGTTTTGGCAAACTTGCTGCAGCTGGCGTCTAGATTTAGACGGCCTGCACCTGGTCAGCCTGCATGCCCTTCTGGCCCTGGACGGCGACGAACGTCACCTTCTGGCCTTCCTGAAGCGACTTGAAACCGGTGCCCTGGATTGCGCGGAAGTGCACGAACAGGTCGGGGCCGCTTTCCGGGGTGATGAAGCCGAAGCCCTTGGCATCGTTGAACCACTTCACGGTACCACACTGACGATCGCTCATTTACTAACTCCTGAAACATTGAATTGAAAAAAATCGCAGCCACCGGGTATCGGGGCCGAGACTGAGTTGCAGGCGTTGGTAAAGCGGAACGATGAAGCGGATCGCGAGATCAACTGCACCAGGCCACGATTCACGGTGACCCTAGCAAACACAGTGGGACCTACCATACGCGGGTCGTCCGCAAAAAGCGACAATTTTTGTGTAGACAAACCGAGGTCGCCCATAAAGATGCTGAACCTAGGCCTAAAGTTCGCGGCAGTGCCGTCGATACGCCTGCTGCGTTACACAAATCGTGCAACCTCCCTGCCTTGCCGTGCATTTGACCGGATAGCGTGGCGGCGCAGGCAATCGCTGAAAGTCCCTCTCCCACCGGGAGAAAAGTTGGGGGTGAGTGTCCGGCGCGAAGCGTCTCACGGAGTTGGGGCGCATCGTCACGCCGGCGGCCAGGCCAAGGTCTGCGCACTGGCGAAGTGGCGCGCCTGCCCACTGAGCGGATCGTCGAACGACAGTCCGCACGCCAACAGCTGCAGCACACAGGCGCAGGCGTCATCGCCCTCCGCGCGCAACTGCGGATACAGCGTATCGCCCAGGATCGGCGCACCCAGCGCGGCCATGTGCACACGCAATTGGTGCTTGCGCCCGGTCACCGGCGCCAGCGCATAGCGCCACAGCGGTCCGTCGGGCGCGTCCAGCACCGCGATCCGGGTCAGGCTGTTGGCCTCGCCGTCGGCCTCGGCCATGCGGAAGAACGGCTCGCCGCGCACCAGCCGGCTCGCGCGCACCAGCGGAAACACCTGTCCCGGCAAGGCCGGAGCCAGCGCCTGGTAGGTCTTGGCGATGCGCCGCTCGCGGAACAACGCCTGGTACGCGGCGCGGCTGCCCGGATCGGCCGAGAACAGCACCAGCCCGGCAGTGGCGCGGTCCAGCCGGTGCAGCGGCACCAGCGCCGGATTGCCCAATCGCGCCACCAGCCGCGCCAGCAAGGTCTCGCGCAGATAACGCCCGGACGGAGTGACCGGCAGCCCATGCGGCTTGTCGGCCACCACCAGGTGCGCATCGGCGTGGACGATGCGCTCCACCGCGGCGATCGGCGCCTCGTCGGCGACCTCGCGAAAGTAGCGCACTTCCAGCCCAACCCGGTACGGCAGCGCCGCCGGCAGCGGCTGGCCGCGCGGATCCTGTACCCGGCCGCGATCGCAACGCTCCTGCCACTGCGCCCGCGACACCTGCGGGAAGCGCGCGCACAGCCCGTCCAGCAACGTCGGCCACGGCCCGGGCGGCAGCTGCCAGCGGCTCGGGGCCGGAACCAATGCGGACGGTGGGCGGGGATCGGACATCGCCACGCATTATCATGGCCGCCCTTTGATCCCGGTAGCCGCATGGCCCTCACCGCCACCCTCCGCAAGGCCGAACTGCAGATTTCCGACATGGACCGCGGCTACTACGCGGCGCATTCGCTGACCCTGGCCCAGCACCCGTCCGAGACCGACCAGCGGCTGATGGCGCGGCTGCTGACCTTCGCCCTGTTCGCCGAGGAACGCCTGCTGTTCGGCAAGGGCCTGAGCAGCGACGACGAGCCGGACCTGTGGCGGATGGACTACACCGGCGCGATCGAGCAATGGATCGAGGTCGGCCAGCCCGACGAATCGCGCATCCGCAAGGCCTGCGGCCGCGCCCGCGAGGTGGTGGTGGTCAACTATGGCGGCCGCCTCGCCGACATCTGGTGGGAGAAGAACGGCTCTGGCCTGCTCAAGCTCAAGCCGCTGCAGGTGCTCGACCTGCCCGGCGACGCGGTCGCGGCGGCGGCCGAACTGATCCAGCGCAGCATGCGCTTCGACGTGGTGATCCAGGACGGCGAAGTGCAGTTGCTCGGCGACGAGGCCAGCGTCACCTTCACCCCGACGGTGCGCAAAGCCGCGGCATGAACGCGCGCGCCGAGCCTCTCCGCGTCGATGTCGCCGTCATCGGCGCCGGCGCCGCCGGGCTGATGTGCGCGCTGACCGCCGGCCGCCGCGGCCGCCGCGTACGGGTGATCGAGCACGCCAACAAGGTCGGCAAGAAGATCCTGATGTCCGGCGGCGGGCGGTGCAATTTCACCAACACCGGTACCGGCCCGGGCAATTTCCTGTCTTCCAACCCGCACTTCTGCAAGTCGGCGCTGGCGCGTTACCGCCCGGCCGACTTCGTCGAGATGGTCGAGCGCCACGCCATCGCCTACCACGAGAAGGAACTGGGCCAGCTGTTCTGCGACATCTCCTCCAAGCAGATCGTGCGCATGCTGGTGGACGAATGCGAGGCGGCCGGCGTCAGTATCCAAACCCAATGCGGCGTGCGCGGCGTGGAACGCGGCAGCGAAGGGTTCCGCATCGACAGCGACGACGGCCCGCTGCACGCCACCTCGCTGGTGGTGGCCAGCGGCGGGCTGTCCATCCCCAGCCTGGGCGCCAGCGGCTTCGGCTACGAACTGGCCCGCCAGTTCGGCCACGCGGTGCTGCCGACCCGCGCCGGACTGGTACCGCTGACCCTCAGCGGCAAGCACCAGGAACGGTTGCAGGACCTGTCCGGACTGGCGCTGCCGGTGGAAGCCAGCTGCAACGGCGCCAGCTTCCGCAACTTCATGCTGATCACCCACCGCGGCATCAGCGGCCCGGCGATCCTGCAGATCTCCTCGTACTGGCAGCCGGGCGACGACCTGCGCCTGGACCTGCTGCCCGGGCAGAACGCGGCCGCGTGGCTGCGCGAACAGAAGCGCCTGCGCGGCGCCTCCGAACTGCGCACGGTGCTGGGCGAGGCGCTGCCGCGCCGCTTCGCGCAGCGCCTGTGCGAGGTGTGGCTGCCGGACAAGCCGGTGCGCCAGCTCGACGAACCGCAGTTGCGCGCCGCAGCCGCCTTGCTCGGCGCCTGGCCGCTGGTGGCCAGCGGCACCGAGGGCTATCGCACCGCCGAAGTCACCCTGGGCGGGGTGGACACCAATCAGGTGTCGTCGGCGACGATGGAATCGCGCCAGGTGCCCGGTCTGTACTTCGTCGGCGAGGTGCTGGACGTCAGCGGCTGGCTGGGCGGCTACAACTTCCAGTGGGCCTGGGCCTCGGGGCATGCCGCCGGCTCGGTGGTTTGAGGGCCGGGATGAGCAGCCATTCGGCTGTTGAAAGCGGGGATTCGGGATTGGGGATTCGCACAAGCGCGTTTCGGTGGTTGCACTCCGCCTCGGGGGGCCGCGAACGTTCAGACAAGCCGGCCCCGGGTTTGCGAATCCCCCATCCCTGCACCCCACATGGACGGCACAGTGGGCATCGTGTATTAAACCCCGTCTCAGGGAGGCTTCATGCAAACAGGCAAAGACACCACCCTACGTCTGATGATCATCGACGACAGCGGTGAAAACGCCGAAGCGATCGTCAGCAGCCTGCGCAACAGCGGCATCGCGGTGCGGCCGTCGCGCCCGCAGCACGCCGAGGAGCTGGGCGCGATGCTCGCCGCGCAGCCGATCGACCTGGTGCTGAGCGCGCGCTCGCAGACCATCCCCCTGCCGCAGGTGCTGCAGCGGGTAGGCGCCAGCGGCAAGGACATCCCGGTGATCCTGCTCGCCGACAGCATCGACGAGAACGAATGGGTCGAGGCGGTGGCCGGCGGCGCCCGCGCGATCGCCCTGCGCCAGCGCCCCGAGCACCTGCTGTCGGTGCTGCGCAACACCTGGGCCGACCTGCAGGCGCGCCGCGGACTGCGCCGGATCGAGGCGCAGATGCGCGAGACCGAGCGCCGCTGCGACGCGCTGATCGCATCCTCGCGCGATCCGATCGCCTACATCCACGAAGGCATGCACATCCGCGCCAACGACGCCTACCTGGAGATGTTCGGCTTCGCCTCGTTCGACGACGTCGAAGGCGTCTCGCTGCTGGACATGGTCGCGCCGCAGCATGTGGAGGAATTCAAGCGATTGCTGAAGTCACTGGGCAAGGGCGAACCGCCGCCGGCGCAGTACCAGGTCGATGCGCGCACCATGGAGGGCGAGAGCTTCCCGGCGACGATGGAGTTCGCCACCGCCAGCTACGAGGGCGAGGTCTGCGTGCAGGTGGTGTTCCGCCGCCGCGAGGAATTCGATCCGGAACTGGCGCGCGAGGTCGAGGACCTGCGCCAGCGCGACCAGGTCACCGGCCTGCTCAACCGCCCGACCTTCATGCTGGCGCTGGAGAACGCGGTGGCCCAGGTCGGCCGTGGCGACGGCCACTACGGCTTCCTACTGGTCGAACCCGACCACTACACGCGGCTGCTGGCCGACATCGGCCTGGACTCGGCCGACGCGCTGGTGGCGGCGCTGGCCCAGCATCTGGCCGCGGCGATCGACGGCGACGTGCAGGCCGCGCGCTTCGGCGAGCACAACTTCGCGCTGCTGCTGCAGGGCGACTACGGCCGTACCGCGGCGCAGGCCGAACACCTGCTCAACGCCTACGCGGCGCACGTGTTCAGCGTCGGCGAGCGCTCGGCCACGGTCACCGTCAGCATCGGCGGCGTGCAGATCGGCGAGAAGATCGCCACCGTCGGCCAGGTCCTGGCCCGCGCCAGCGAGAACGTGCAGGCCACGATCGAACTGGGCGGCAACGCCTGCAAGATCTTCGACCCCGGCGCGGCCGACCGGGTCGAGGAACAGCGCATCCAGCGCTGGGTCCAGCAGCTGCGCGAGGCGCTGGCCGGCGACGGCTTCCTGCTGCACTACCAGCCGGTGCTGAACCTGCAGGGCGAGCCGCACGAACTGTACGAGGCCTACCTGCGCCTGGAGCGCAACGACGAGATCATCGGCCCGACCACCTTCCTCGGCATCGCCGCCGAACATGGACTGATGGCCGAGATCGACCGCTGGGTGGTGGCGCGCGCGATCGCGGTGATCGGCGAGCGCCAGCGTGCCGGCCACGCCACCAGCCTGCTGGTCAATATCAGCCCGGATGCCTTCGCCGATCTGCAGATGGTGGAATTGATCCGGCGCGAATTGGCAGCGCACGGCGTGCCCGGCGAGCGGCTGTGGCTGCAGACGCCGGAAGCCAAGGTGTTCACCCACCTGCGCAACGCGCAGCAGTTCCTGGCCGAGGCCACCGGCCTGGGCTGCAAGGTCGGGCTGGAGCAGTTCGGTTCGGGCCTGGACTCGTTCCAGCTGCTGGCGCACTTCCAGCCCTCGTTCCTGAAACTGGACCGCGGCTTCACCCAGGAGTTGACGCAGACCCGCGAGCACCAGGACAAGATCCGCGAGATCACCGAGCGCGCGCAGTCGGCCGGGATCCGCAGCATCGCCGAGTTCGTCGTCGACGCCACCTCGATGAGCCTGCTGTTCAGCGCCGGCGTGGATTACGTGCAGGGCGAGTTCGTCGGACTGGCCGGGCCGGGGATGACGTTCGATTTTGCTTGAACGTTGCGGGACTCGGGACTCGGGACTCGGAAAAGCGGTTGACTGACGCCGACATGCTGCGGGTGGAAGCGGGTGATGAGCCGCTGCGTTCGGTTCGTGCGGTGGCTTTAGCTCACCGTCGCGCTGTTGTGCGACGCGCGCAGCGTGGCGATGCGCTCGGACAGCGGCGGGTGGCTCATGAACAGCTTGCGCACGCCCTGGCCCAGGCCGCCGGCGATGCCGAACGCCTGTACCTGCGACGGCAGCGTGCTCTGCCCGTGGTTGAGTTCCAGCCGCTGCAGCGCCGCGATCATCTTGTTGCGCCCGGCCAGGCTGGCGCCGCCGGCATCGGCGCGGAACTCGCGGTAGCGCGAGAACCACATCGCGATCATCGTCGCGAACAGGCCGAACACCAGTTCCAGCACCATCACGATGGCGTAGTAGGCCAGGCCGCGGCGGCCGTCGCGGTTGCCGGACAGGTAGCCGTCCACCACCCCGCCGACCACCCGTGCCAGCACGATCACGAAGGTGTTCAGCACGCCCTGCAGCAGCGCCATCGTCACCATATCGCCATTGGCGACATGGCTGATCTCATGGGCCAGCACTGCTTCCGCTTCGTCTTCGGTCATGTTCTGCAGCAGGCCGGTGGACACCGCGACCAGCGCGTTGTTGCGGTTGGCACCAGTGGCGAAGGCGTTGATCTCCGGACCATCGTAGACGGCGACCTCGGGCATGCCGATGCCAGCGGCCTGCGCCTGCCGCCGCACCGTCTCCAGCAGCCAGCGCTCGGTGTGATTGCGCGGCTCGGCGATCACCTGCGCGCCGGTGGCGCGCTTGGCCATGAACTTGGACAGCAGCAGCGACACCAGCGAGCCGCCGAAGCCGAACAGCGCGGCCATCACCAGCAGGCCGCCCATCTGGCTGGGATTGATGCCGAACACGGACATGACAATGCCGGCCAGCACCAGCACCGCCAGATTGGTGATGAGGAACAAGGCGATTCGATTGAACATGTGAGCGTGGACTCCGCACCAGGAAACATGAAGGATTGGTTCGGATCTGCGGCGCGTACAGCTTGAATTCAAGCGCATACCTGACCGACGATTCAGTTTGCCCATGTCCTCGCCTCCCTACCGCGGCCGTTTCGCGCCCTCGCCCACCGGCCCGCTGCATCTGGGCTCGCTGCTCGCCGCCTTCGGCAGCTGGCTGCTGGCGCGGCATGCTGGCGGCGAGTGGCTACTGCGCATCGAGGACGTGGACCGGCCGCGCAGCGTGCCCGGCGCGGCCGCGCGG
>NZ_CAPJ01000498.1 GCF_000331775.1 Xanthomonas translucens pv. translucens DSM 18974 | reverse complement strand
GGCCAGCCGCTGCGTTGGTCGCGCGCGCCGCTGGCCACCGCGCGCCCGGCGCAGTTGCCGCAGGCGGCGATGGTCACGCTGCGCATCGACGGCGGCAAGACCGACAAGCTGCGCGCCGGCGACATCCTCGGCGCGCTGACCGGCGACGCCGGCCTGTCGGGCGCGGCGATCGGCAAGATCGCGATCTATGCCACCCGCTCCTACGTCGCCATCGCCCGCGAGCACGCCGGCCGCGCGCTGGGCCAGCTGCAGGCGGGCAAGATCAAGGGCCGCCGGTTCCGGGTCAGCAAGCTGTGACCGTGCTGGCGCACAAGGCCGCGCCGCGACCGCTACCACCGCGGTCCGCTGGCGGCCGCGCGTGACGGCCGCCGCACCGCACTGCTCTCAATAGGTCAGCGTCGCCAGCAGCGGCACGTCCTCGCTCCAGCGCTCGCGCCCCTGCAGCGCCTGCAGCTCGACCAGCACCACCGCACCGACGATCTCCAGCTGCAGTTGCCGCGCCAGCGCCAGCGCCGCGCACAAGGTGCCGCCGGTGGCGAGCACATCGTCGACGATCAGCACCCGCGCCCCGGCCGGCAGCGCGTCGGCATGCATTTCGATGCGGTCGCTGCCGTATTCCAGCGTGTAGTCCTGGGTCACCGTCCTGCCCGGCAGCTTGCCCGGCTTGCGGATCGGCACGAAACCGGTGCGCAGTTCATGCGCCAGCGCCGCGCCCAGGATGAAGCCGCGCGACTCGATGCCCAGCACCGCGTCCAGTGGCGTGGTGCGCCAGGGACGCGCCATCTCGTCCAGCGCCGAGGCGAAATCCGGGCCGTCGGCCAGCAGTGGGGTGATGTCCTTGAACACGATGCCCGGCTTCGGGAAATCGGCGATATCGCGGATGCGCCCGGACCAGTGGGCCGGTGCGTCGCTGGGCCCGCCGCAGCAGGAGGAATCGTTCATCGGCACATCGCAGTGTGGGGAAACACCCATTTTAGGCGCAATGCGGCGCCGTGCAGCGGCACCGCATTGCGCATCTACCGCCTACCCCGCCGGTGTGTGCGCCGCCTGGCCATGCAGCAGGCGCCGCACCAGCACGAAGAACAGCGGCACCAGCAGCACCGCCAGTGCGGTGCCGGAGAGCATGCCGCCGATCACGCTGACGCCGATCTCGCGGCGGCTGGCCGCGCCGGCGCCGGTGGACAGCGCCAGCGGCAGCACGCCGGCCACGAACGCCAGCGAGGTCATCACGATCGGCCGCAGGCGCAGCCGCGCGCCTTCCAGCGCCGCCTCCAGCAACGGCCGCCCGGCACGTTGCTCGGCCTCGGCGAACTCCACGATCAGGATCGCGTTCTTCGCCGACAGACCGATCGTGGTCAGCAGGCCGACCTGGAAATAGATGTCGTTGACGAAGCCGACCAGGGTGGTCGCGACCACCGTACCGAGCACGCCCAGCGGAATCACCAGCAGCACCGCCAGTGGGATCGACCAGCTCTCGTACAGCGCCGCCAGGCACAGGAAAATGAACAGGATCGAGGCGGTGTACAGCCACAGCGTCTGGTTGCTCGACAGCTGCTCCTGGTAGGACAGGCCGCTCCACTGCAGGTCGAAGCCCTTCTGCTTGGCGACCAGTTCCTGCATCCGCTGCATCGCCTCGCCGGAACTGCTGTCGGCCGCCGCGCCGCCCTGGATCTGCGCAGCCGGCAGGCCATTGAAGCGCTGCTGCAACTGCGGGCCGCGGGTCCAGTGGGTACTGGCGAAACTGGCGAACGGCGCCATCTGCCCGTCCTTGCCGCGCACATACCACTGGCCGATGTCTTCCGGCAGCGAGCGGTACGGCGCATCGCCCTGCACATAGACGCGCTTGACCCGGCCGCGATCGACGAAATCGTTGACGTAGCTGCCGCCCCAGGCGGTGGACAAGGTGCCGTTGATGTCGCCCTGCGCCAGGCCCAGCGCGCTGGCCTGGGCCTGGTCGATATCCACCTGCAGTTGCGCCTTGTCGCCCAGGCCGTTGAGCCGTACCGCGGTCAGCTGCGGATCGTCGCCGGCGTCCTGCAGCACCTGCTGCTGCGCCTTGAGCAGGGCCGCGCGGCCGGCGCCGTCGCTGTCGCGGATCCATAGCTCGAAACCGCTGGACTGGCCCAGGCCGCGCACCGCCGGCGGCGACAGCACGCTGACCTTGGCGTCGGCGGTGCCGCGGAAATACGCATTGGCGCGGTCGATGATCGCCTGCGCGGTGTTGTCGCGGTTGCGCTCGCCCCATGGCCGCAGCGCGACGAAGGCCTGGCCGGCGTTCTGCCCGGTGCCGGCGTTGTTGCGGCCGATCACCATGAAGACCGCGGTGATGTTGTGCTTCTCGTGGGCCAGGAAGTAATCGTTGATGCGCCGGCCCAGCGCCTCGGTCCTGGCCAGCGGCGTGCCCTCGGGCGTGGTGAACTGGATCTGCACCTGGCCCTGGTCCTCCACCGGCAGGAAGCCGGTCGGCATGCGCGCGTACAGCGCCGCCATCGCCAGCACGATCAGCACATACAGCACCATCCAGCGCCGCGGCTGCCGCAGCAGCGTGCCGAGCCGGCGCTGGTAGGCCTGCTGGCTGCGCTCCACGCCGCGGTTGAACCAGCGGAAGAAGCGTCCTAGCTGGCGCTCCTTTTCCACCGGCTTGAGCAGGGTCGCGCATAGCGCCGGGGTCAGGGTCAGCGCGACCAGCGCCGACAGCGCCATCGCCGAGGCGATGGTGATCGAGAACTGGCGGTAGATGATGCCGGTGGAGCCGCCGAAGAACGCCATCGGCAGGAACACCGCGCCCAGCACCACGGTGATGCCGATCAGCGCGCCGGTGATCTCGCCCATCGATTGCTGGGTCGCCTCGCGCGGCGGCAGATGCTGCTCGTGCATGATCCGCTCGACGTTCTCCACCACCACGATCGCATCGTCCACCAGCAAGCCGATCGCCAGCACCATCGCGAACAGGGTCAGCGTGTTGATGGTGAAGCCGGCCGCGGCGAGGATGCCGAACGTGCCCAGCAGCACCACCGGCACGGTGATCGCCGGGATCAGCGTGGCGCGGCCGTTCTGCAGGAACAGGAACATCACCACCACCACCAGCACGATCGCCTCGATCAGGGTGTGCACCACGCCCTCGATCGAAATCCGCACGAACGGCGTGCTGTCGCGCGGATAGGCGACCTCCATGCCCGGCGGGAAGGTCGGCTTGAGCCGCTCGATGGCGGCACGCACCGCATCGGAGGTGGCCACCGCGTTGGCGCCGGAGGACAGCGTCACCGAGAAGCCGGACGCCGGATGGCCGTTGAGCGTGGCGCTGTTCTGGTAGTTCTCCGCGCCGATCTCCACACGCGCCACGTCGCCCAGGTGCACGCTGGAGCCGTCGGCCTGGGTGGCCAGGATGATGGCGCGGAACTGCTCCGCGGTCCGCAGCCGCGACTGCGCGGTGACCGTGGCGTTGAGCGCCTGCTCGGCGCCGGTCGGCAGCGCGCCCAGTTCGCCGGCGGTGACCTGGGTGTTCTGCGCCTCGATCGCGCTGCGCACGTCGCCGGGCATCAGTTTGTAGGCGTTGAGCTTGTGCGGGTCCAGCCACACGCGCATCGCGTACTGCGCGCCGAACACGTTGATCTCGCCGACGCCGTTGATGCGGCTGATCGGATCCTGCAAGGTGCTGATCAGGTAGTCGGAGATATCGACGTTGTCCAGGCGGTCGGTGCTGTCGTACAGCGCCACCGCCATCAGGCTGTCGCCCTGCGACTTGGCCACGGTCACGCCCTGCTGCTGCACTTCCTGCGGCAGCCGGTTGAGCGCCTGGTTGACCGCGTTCTGCACCTGCACCTGGGCGATATCGGGATTGGCGGCCTGGTCGAAGGTGATGCTGATCCGCGCCTGCCCGGACGAGGAACTGGTCGAGGAGAAGTACAGCAGATGATCGATGCCCTTGATCTGCTGCTCGATCACCTGGGTGACGCTGTCCTCCACCGTCTGCGCCGAGGCGCCGTTGTAGGTGGCGGTGACGTTGACCGTGGGCGGGGCGATGTCCGGGTACTGCTCCACCGGCAGGGTGACCACCGCGATGGTGCCGGCGGCCATGATGCAGATCGCCAGCACCCAGGCGAAGATCGGGCGGGCGATGAAGAAGCGCGCGAGCATGCCGGCTCAGCCTTTGCCGGCGGCAGCGGCGGCCGGTTTGACCGTGACCTTGGCGCCGTCGCTGAGTCCCTGCCGGCCTTCCACCACCACCCGCTCGCCGGGCTTGAGCCCGTCGCCCACCAGCCAGCGGTCGCCGACCGCGCGCAGCGTGGTGAACTGGCGCTGGCGCACGATGTTGTCGGCGCCCACCACCCAGGCCTGCGCGTCGCCGCGCGGCGTACGGTCCACCGCCGCCTGCGGCACCAGCAGCGCCTGCTGGCGGATGCCCTGGCCGACGATCGCGCGCACGTACATGCCCGGCAGCAACTGCGCGTCGGGATTGGGGAAGCGTGCGCGCAGGGTCACGCTGCCGGTGGTCTCCTCCACGTCGATGTCGGCGAACTGCAGCGTGCCCGGCAGCGGGTAGTCGCTGCCGTCGGACAGCTTCAGGCGCACGTCGGCGGTCGCCGGCTGCACCCCGCCGGCCGCGATCGCGCGGCGCAGCGCCAGGAACTGGCTGCCGGACTGGGTGATGTCCACGTTCATCGGATCCAGTTGCTGGATCTTGGCGATCGCATCGGCCTGGCTGGCGGTGACCAGCGCGCCAGGGGTCACCCGCGCGCGGCCGATGCGGCCGCTGATCGGCGCCTCCACCGTGGCGAAGCGCAGCTGGGTGCGCGCGGTGTCCAGCGCGGCGCGGTTGGCGTCGCGGCCGGCCAGCGCTTCCTTGTAGGTGGCCTGGGCGTCGTCCACGTCCTGCTGCGCGGCCAGCCGGGTCTTGCCCAGTTCGCGATAACGCTCGGCACGCAGCTTGGCGGTGGCCAGGGTGGCCTCGGCGGTAGCCAGGTTGGCTTGCGCCTCGTTGGCCGCGGCCTGGTACAGGACCGGCTCGATCTGGAACAGCGGCTGCCCGGCACGCACCATCGCGCCCTCTTCGAACAGCCGCTTGCGCAGGATACCGCCGACCTGCGGGCGCACTTCGGATTCTTCGGAGGCGGCGGTGCGCCCGGCCAGTTCGGCGCTGAGCGGCACGCTTTGCGGCTGCAAGGTCAGCACCCCCACGGTCCTGGCCTGCGCCGGCGGCGCGGTGCGTTCGCCCTTGCAGCCGGCGAGCGTGACGAGGGCGAGGCACAGCAGCAACGACAGCGTGCGGCGGGAACGCTGGACGAAAGGCGCGGACATGCGCTTGATCCTGGGAGCTGAGAGGAGGATCATTTAATTTACTTAAAGACAAATAAATAAGCATGAAGGATCGCACAATCGCCCGCGCGACGCCGCCTCGCCCCGTCGCAGC
>NZ_CAPJ01000499.1 GCF_000331775.1 Xanthomonas translucens pv. translucens DSM 18974 | reverse complement strand
GCTGGCGCACCCAGTCGCTGTAGCCGCCGACGTATTCGCCGATGCGGCCGTCGCCTTCCATCACCATGGTCGAAGTCACCACGTTGTCGATGAAGTCGCGATCGTGGCTGACCAGCAGCAAGGTGCCGGTGTAGTCGCCGAGCAGCTCTTCCAGCAGCTCCAGCGTCTCCACGTCCAGGTCGTTGGTCGGTTCGTCCATCACCAGCAGGTTCGACGGCTGCGCGAACAACCGCGCCAGCAGCAGGCGGTTGCGCTCGCCGCCGGACAGGCGGGTGATCGGCGCGCGCGCGCGTTCCGGCGTGAACAGGAAATCCTGCAGATAGCCGTGCACGTGCTTGCGCTTGCCGTTGACCTCGATGAAATCGCGGCCCTCGGCGACGTTCTCGATCGCGCTCCAGTCCTCGCGCAAGGTGGCGCGGTACTGGTCGAAATAGGCCACCTGCAGGTTGGTGCCGGTGCGCACCTCGCCGCTGGCCGGGGTCAGTTCGCCCAGCAGCAGCTTCAGCAGCGTGGTCTTGCCGCTGCCGTTGGGGCCGATCAGGCCGATGCGGTCGCCGCGCAGGATGGTGCTGGAGAAATCGCGCACCATGGTCCGCGCGCCGAAGGCGAAGCTCAGCTCCTTGGCCTCGATCACCTTCTTGCCCGAGGACTCGCCCTGCGCCGCCTCCATGCGCACGTTGCCGCCGAGCTCGCGGCGCTGGGTACGCTCGTTGCGCATCGATTCCAGGCGCCGCACGCGGCCTTCGTCGCGGGTGCGGCGCGCCTTGATGCCCTGGCGGATCCACACTTCTTCCTGCGCCAGCATCTTGTCGAAGCGCGCGTTCTCCTGCGCCTGCGCGTTGAGCCGCTCCTCGCGGCGGCGCTCGTAGTTGGCCCAGTCGCCGGGCCAGCTGGTGACCTGGCCGCGGTCGATCTCGACGATGCGCGTGGCCAGCGCACGCAGGAAGCGCCGGTCGTGGGTGACGAACACCACGCTGCCGTTCCAGCCTTTCAGGAACAGTTCCAGCCAGTCGATCGCCTCGATGTCCAGGTGGTTGGTCGGCTCGTCGAGCAGCAGCAGGTCCGGCGCCGAGACCAGCGCGCGCGCCAGCAGCACGCGCCGCTTCATGCCGCCGGACAGCCGCGCGAACTCCGCGTCGCCGTCCAGGTCGAGCCGGGTCAGGGTCTCGTTGACCCGCTGGTCCAGCGCCCAGCCGTTGGCGCCGTCGATCTTGGACTGCACAGCGCCCAGCGCATCGCCGTCGAACTCGGCGGCATGGCTGAGCCGGTGGAACTCCGCCAGCCAGTGGCCGAGCTCGCCCAGGCCGTCGGCGACCACGTCGAACACGCTGCCGGCGGCGCCGTGCGGCACCTCCTGCTCCAGCCGCGCGATACGCACGCCCTGCTGGACGCGGATCTCGCCATCATCGGGCTTGAGCTCGCCGGCGATCAGTTTCATCAAGGTCGATTTGCCGGCGCCGTTGCGGCCGATCAGGGCGATACGCTCGCCCGGCTCGATCGACAGTTCGGTCTTTTCCAGCAACAAGGGGCCGCCGACGCTGTAGTCGACGTTCTGTAGGGTGATAAGAGGCATGGGGGAATTGTACGGGACTCGGGACCCGGGACTCGGGACCAAGCGCGCAGACAGCCGCGGTTGGCGCCGCGCATTGCTCTGGATTTGCCGAGTCCCCGGTCCCGAGTCCCCAGTCCCGGCTAAAATGCGCCATGAACGATTTCGACACCCTGTCCCTCTCCCCGGCGCTGGCGCCGGGCATCGACGCGCTCGGCTACACCACGATGACCCCGGTGCAGGCGCAGAGCCTGCCGCCGATCCTGGCCGGCCAGGACGTCATCGTGCAGGCGCCCACCGGCAGCGGCAAGACCGCCGCGTTCGGCCTGGGCCTGCTGCACAAGCTGGACCCGGCGCTGACCCGCGCGCAGGCGCTGGTGCTGTGCCCGACCCGCGAACTGGCCGACCAGGTCGGCAAGCAGCTGCGCAAGCTGGCCACCGGCATTCCCAACATGAAGCTGGTGGTGCTGACCGGCGGCATGCCGCTGGGCCCGCAGCTGGCCTCGCTGGAGGCGCACGACCCGCAGGTGGTGGTCGGCACGCCCGGGCGCATCCAGGAGCTTGCGCGCAAGCGCGCGCTGCACCTGGGCGGAGTGCGCACGCTGGTGCTGGACGAGGGCGACCGCATGCTCGACATGGGCTTCGAGGAACCGATCCGCGAGATCGCCAGCCGCTGCGACAAGCACCGCCAGAGCCTGCTGTTTTCGGCCACCTTCCCCGATGCGATCCGCACCCTGGCGCGCGAGCTGCTGCAGGAACCGGTCGAGGTGACCATCGAAGGGGCCGACAGCGCGCCGGAGATCGAGCAGCAGTTCTTCGAAGTCGATCCGAGCTACCGGCAGAAAGCCGTGGCGGGGCTGCTGCTGCGCTTCACCCCCGAATCCAGCGTGGTGTTCTGCAACACCCGCAAGGAGGTCGACGAAGTGGCCGGCTCGCTGCAGCAGTTCGGCTTCTCGGCGCTGGCGCTGCACGGCGACATGGAGCAGCGCGACCGCGACGAGGTGCTGGTGCGCTTCGTCAACCGCAGCTGCAACGTGCTGGTCGCCAGCGACGTGGCCGCGCGCGGGCTGGACGTGGAAGACCTGGCCGCGGTGCTCAACTACGAACTGCCGACCGATACCGAAACCTACCGCCACCGCATCGGTCGCACCGCCCGCGCCGGCAAGCGCGGCCTGGCGCTGAG
>NZ_CAPJ01000500.1 GCF_000331775.1 Xanthomonas translucens pv. translucens DSM 18974 | reverse complement strand
CGCAGCGCCCGTGGGCCGACCGCGCGCTGGCGCCGGACCGCCGCGCCGCGTTGCTGGTGCAGGCGATGACCCCGGACGAGAAGTTCCAGATGCTGCACAGCTACTTCGGCCTGGGCAAGGACGGCGGTCCGCTGCCGCCCGGCGCGCTCGGCTCGGCCGGCTTCGTGCCGGCGATCGAACGCCTGGGCATCGCCGCGCAACAGCTGGCCGATGCCGGCGTCGGCGTGACCAACCCGGGCAACGTGCGCCGCGGCGACCACGCCACCGCGCTGCCGTCTGGCCCGGCCACCGCCGCCACCTGGAACCGCGAGCTGGCCTACGCCGGCGGCGCGACGATGGGCCGCGAAGCCTGGCAGCAAGGCTTCAACGTGCTGCTGGCCGGCAGCGTCAACCTGCAGCGCGACCCGCGCAACGGCCGCAACTTCGAGTACGCCGGCGAAGATCCGCTGCTTGCCGGGGTGATGGTCGGCGAGTCGATCCGCGGCGTGCAGAGCCAGCGCGTGGTGTCGACGATGAAGCACTTCGCGATGAACGACCTGGAGACCGGGCGCAACACCCACAGCGCCGACATCGGCGCGCAGGCCATGCACGAATCGGACCTGCTGGCGTTCGAGCTGGCGCTGCAGATCGGCGAACCCGGCTCGGTGATGTGTTCCTACAACCGCATCAACGGGATCTACGGCTGCGAGCACGACTACCTGCTCAACCAGGTGCTGAAGCAGGAATGGAAATTCCCCGGCTACGTGATGTCCGACTGGGGCGGCGTGCACAGCGGTTCCAAGGCGGCGCTGGCCGGGCTGGACCAGCAATCGGCTGGCGAAGTGTTCGACAAGGCGGTGTACTTCGACCAGCCGCTGCGCCTGGCGGTGGCCGGCGGCACGGTGCCGCAGGCGCGCCTGGACGACATGGTGCGGCGCATCTTGCGCGCCTTCATCGCCACCGGCAGTTTCGACCATCCGCCGCAGCGGCAGCCGATCGACGATGGCGCCGGCGGCGCGGCGGTGCAGCAGGTGGTCGAGGAAGGCACGGTGCTGCTGCGCAACGAGCGCGACACGCTGCCGTTGCCGCGCACGCTGCGGCGCATCGCGGTGATCGGCGGGCATGCCGACAAGGGCGTGATCGGCGGCGGCGGCTCGTCGATGGTCGGCTTCACCGTCAACGGCGCCAACGCGGTGCCGGGGCTAGCCCCGACCACCTGGCCGGGCCCGGTGATGTTCCATCCGTCCTCGCCGCTGCAGGCGCTGCGCAAGGCCCTGCCGCAGGCGCAGATCGACTACGCCAGCGGCGACGATGTGGCCGCCGCGGCGAAGCTCGCGCGCGGCGCCGAAGCGGTGATCGTGTTCGCCACGCAATGGTCGGCCGAATCGGTGGACCTGCCCGACATCACACTGCCCGGCAAGCAGGACGCGCTGATCGCGGCGATGGCCAAGGCCAACCCGCGCACGGTGGTGGTGCTGGAAACCAACGGCCCGGTGGCGATGCCGTGGCTGCAGCAAGTGCCGGCGGTGCTGGAAGCCTGGTACCCGGGCATCCGTGGCGGCGAAGCGCTGGCGCGGCTGTTGCTGGGCGACGTCAATCCGTCCGGGCGCCTGCCGGTGACCTGGCTGCGCGACGTGGCGCAGCTACCGCGGCCGTCGATCCCAGGGCTGGGCTTCAAGCCGGCGCAACCGGCCGGCAGCAATGTCGACTACGCCATCGAGGGCGCCAACGTCGGCTACCGCTGGTTCGCCGCACGCGGCCTGGAGCCGTTGTACGCGTTCGGCCACGGCCTGTCCTACACCCGTTTCGACTACGCCAACCTGAGCGTGCAGATGGACGGCAGCCGCGTGATCGCCAGCTTCGACGTGCGCAACAGCGGACAGCGCGAAGGCGCCGACGTGCCGCAGCTGTACCTGCGCCTGCCGCAGGGCCACCACACGCCGATCCGCCTAGTCGGCTGGGACAAGCTCACCCTCAAGCCCGGCGAGACCCGCCGCGTCAGCATCGTCGCCGAACCCAAAACCCTGGCCGACTACGACCCGGCGCAGCGCCAGTGGCGCATCGCCGCCGGCGACTACGAACTGGTGCTGGGCCGCTCGGCGACGCAGGCCGCGGCCAGCGCGCCCCTGCGTCTGGCGGAAAGCGTGCTGCCGCGCTAGGAACTGCAGCGCCGCGTGTCTGCGTACACGCGGCGCTGAAGCCGCACGCCCTAGCATCCGACGCATGACGGGCAATCCACGACGACGGCATCGCCTCGGCTGGCTGCTGCTGGCCCTGGTCGCGCATGCGGGCGCGCAAGCGCTGCCCCCCGGCTTGCCTGCGCCGCCGCCCCCGACCGCCGCGCTCAGCGTGGTCAGCCTCAATCTCGAGCAGGACCGCAACGACTGGCCGGCGCGCCGCGTGCGTATCGTCGAGACGCTGCAACGCCTGCAACCCGATGCGATCGCGCTGCAGGAAGTGCTGCAGACCAAGGCGTTGCCGAACCAGGCGCAATGGCTGGCCGCACAGCTCGGCTACCACTGCCATTTCATCAGCGCCGATCCGCCGAGCCGGCCGCAACGCCGCGGCAATGCGCTGCTGACCCGGCTGCCGGTACTGGAGGAAGCGGAAACCTTATTGCATCCGTTCGAGGACTACAGCGTGGCCGGGCTGGTGCGCGTGGACCTGCGCGGGCAGCCGGTGAACCTGTACTTCACCCGCCTGCATGCCGAACGCGATGGCGGCGCCAGCCGCCGCGAGCAGGCCGACGACCTGATGGCGTGGATCGACGCCACCGCCGAGGGCGTGCCCTCGCTGCTGGCCGGTGGCTTCTTCGCCGCCGCCGACGCGCCGGAGCTGGCGCCGCTGGCCGCACGCTTCGGCGACAGCGATGCGCGCCTGCGCGGCGCACGCAACGACATCCAGCGCAACGGCCTGGATCCGCACCTGTTCGCACTGTCCGCGCAGGCCGACCATGTGTTCTTCGAACGCGACCGCTTCCGTCCGCTGCGCAGCGCGCGGCTGCTGCCGCGCACCCCGGGCGCCGCGCGTGGCAGCGACCCGAGCGGCCTGCTGGTGGCGCTGCAACCGCTGGATCCGCTGCCGGTCGAGGCGCTGCCACCGCTGCCGCCGCGCTGACCGCGTGCCTGTCAGGGGCATGCATGTCTGCGAAAAACAAAGGCCGGGCAAGCCCGGCCTTCGGTGCGACAGTGAAGCCGCTGCGATCAGGCGATCGCGGCGTGGTAGCGGCGCTCGACTTCGTTCCAGTCCACCACGTTGAAGAACGCGCCGATGTAGTCCGGGCGGCGGTTCTGGTACTTCAGGTAGTAGGCGTGTTCCCACACGTCCAGGCCCAGGATCGGGGTGTTGCCCTCGAACAGCGGGCTGTCCTGGTTGGCGGTGCTTTCGACCACGATCTTCTTGTCCGGAGTCACGCTCAGCCACGCCCAGCCGCTGCCGAAGCGGGTCAGCGCGGCCTTGGTGAAGGCGTCCTTGAACTTGTCGAAACCGCCCAGTTGGCTGTCGATCGCCTTGGCGACCTCGCCGACCGGGGTGCCGCCGGCGTTGGGCGCCATCACCGTCCAGAACAGCGAATGGTTGGCGTGGCCGCCGCCGTTGTTGCGCACCGGACCCTGCAGGTTCTCCGGCAGCGACTTCAGCTTGGACACCAGCGCTTCGACCGGCAGCTCGGCGTACTCGGTGCCTTCCAGTGCGGCGTTGACGTTGTTGATGTAGGTCTGGTGATGCTTGGTGTGATGGATTTCCATCGTCTGCGCATCGATGTGCGGTTCCAGCGCGTCGTAGGCGTAGGGCAGCGTGGGGAGGGTGTAGGCCATGTAGTTCTCCTGGACGTTCGCCCGCCGGAAGGACGGACGTTGCGTGATCAATGGTAGGGACGACCGGCGACCATACCAAGACCGGCGTTGCGGAAACATCGTCCCATCGCGCAGCGGCCGTGCCGGCCGCCGCCGCAGATCGGCGGCTACGATGCGCCCGCCCCCGGTTAGTCGAATGTGAATCGCGTGTTGCAGCGGCATCGGCAGCGCCGCTGCGATGCCAGGCCAGCGTTGCCGGCGCCTGGTTAAGAGCACGAACAGCCGCACTCGCCCATACTGTGCCGCTGCTGCGCCAGAACGCGGCGTCCGCCGTTCTCGCTGGAGCTCCCCCTCGATGCGCAAGCCCGTGTTACTGATCGTCGCGATCGCGCTGCTCGCCGCCGGGCTGTGGGGCATCCGCGCCTTGCAGCAGCCGCCACATCCGCAGTTCGCGCCGGCGCTCACCAATCCCGCGCCGCTGCCTGCCCCGGCACCGCCGCCGGCCGCGAACGCGAGCGCGGACGACACGCTGCCACCGTTCCTGCCGCCCGAAGCGCGCGCCACCATCGCGCTGATCCAGCGCGGCGGTCCGTTCCCGCATCGCCAGGACGGCAGCGTGTTCGGCAACCGCGAAAACCGGCTGCCGTCACGCCAGCGCGGCTACTATCACGAATACACCGTCGACACGCCGGGGCTGGAGCACCGCGGGACGCGGCGCATCGTCACCGGCGGCGACCCGCCGGACGTCTGGTACTACAGCGACGACCACTACGGCAGTTTCCGCAGTTTCAGCATCGCCTCCGGGAGGCCGTCGCCATGAACACTTTCAATTTTTCGCTCAACCTGGCCGAGCCGGCCGCCTCCGGCGTCTACCGCGTCGCCAACAGCGACCTGGACAGCATCGCCGCGCTCGGCCGCGACGCCGGCCTGCGGCTATGCCGGATCGACCTGCAGGGCTGCAGCAGCAAGCCGATGCTGCTGATGCGGCTGGCCGCGCAACTGGACTTCCCGATCGGCTTCGGCCGCAACTGGGATGCGTTGATGGACGGCCTGCGCGACCTGTCGTGGCTGCCGGCCAAGGGCGGCTACGCGCTGCTGCTGGAAGACGCGGCCGAACTGCAATCGGTGGCGAAGAAGGATTTCGACGTACTGCTGGAACTGCTCGACGACGTGGCCAAGGAATGGGCGCAGGACGGCATCGCTTTCGTCGCCTTCGTCGGCCTGCTGACCGGCGACGAGGCCGAACCCGACGAGCGAACCAGCCAGGCCGATGATCTGGATGAAGACGACGACGAAGAGGAAGCCGCTTCGCGCTGAGCCAACGCCGGCTGCGCCGTCGCGCCGCTGGCGCCTGTTCGACCCTGAAGTCCCTACCACAGTGCACCCAGCACGCTGGCCGCAAAACCTTT
>NZ_CAPJ01000501.1 GCF_000331775.1 Xanthomonas translucens pv. translucens DSM 18974 | reverse complement strand
AGGCTCGCCGCCAACGCCAGCGCCGTCCACCGCCATGCCATGTGTTGCCCCGTTTGTGCGCTGTGCCTCACGTCCGCTCCCCTGTGTGCTGCCTGTGTGTGATGACCAATTATCGCGCCGTCGTCGCGTCGTGCGCACTCAACCGAGCACGTCGGCGTATTCGGGATGGCGCTGCACGAACAGCGCCGCATACGAACAGGCAGGGACCACCTTCAATCCCTGCGCGCGCGCATGCTCCAGTGCCGCGCTCACCAGGCGCGCCGCCAGCCCACGGCCGCCGATCGCGCCCGGCACGCCGGTATGGGTGACGACCAGGCGCCCGTCCTGCAGCAGGTAGTCCAGCTCGGCCTCGTGGCCGTCCAACTGCAGCGTGAAGCGCTGCCGCTGCGGATCGTGTTCGATCGGGGGAGGGGACGCTGCGCTCATGACCCGGCTCGTGCGACAGAATGCGCAGTCTGGTCGCGCGCGCGCCGCGGCCATGTGAAGCCGCACGCCGCGCGGCGTCACCCGCTGACGCCACGCGGCGTCACTTCCGACCTGGGGCAGGCCGGCATTCAACCCGTGCCCCGCCCTGCGCGGCGCGCGAATTGTGCGCCGGGTTGTGAAACGGATCCTGTGGGCTAAAGCCACGCCGCAGGCAGCCGCTATCGATTTTGGATCACCGCACGAACCTGGCATGGGTTTTTGCGCAGTCCATCACGATGTAATCGAAAAAGGGCAAGGCGCATGAGCGACAACGAACAGATCCAGGGCGACCACGACACGTCGTTGTTGGAAGGCTTGTTCCAGCTGGTGGTGGATGGGCAGACCCAGGGCTGGGAATTCGAGCAGCTCAGCAGCGAGGTCTACGACCGGCTGAAGGAAACCTACGAGCACGCCGCCATTGGCAGCGCCAAGGTGCAGCTGCGCGGCAGCATGGCCGGCTGAGCGGCTGAGCCTGACGCTGCGGCCCGCGACACGGCGCGCAATCCTGTCAGTGGCGCCCGAGCCGCCGCCACGCGCGGCGCGCGCCGGCCGCATCTCCCGCAGCTGCGTGTCCACCGCGCGCGTCGCTCGCTAGCCGCGGCCGAAGCGCGGTTGCGCCAGTTCGTCGATAAAGTGCTGCAGCACCGACGGCTCCATGATCAGCAGGAACATCACCCCGAACGCGGCGCCGGCCAAGTGCGCGCTGTGGTTGATGTTGTCGCCGCCGCGGCGGTCCATCCAGATGCTGTAGCCCACGTAGAACAGCGCATACAGGATCGCCGGGATCGGGATCGGGATGAAGAAGAAGTAGATCCCGGTCCACGGCGCCAGCAGGATGTAGGCGAACAGCACCGCCGACACCGCGCCGGACGCGCCCAGGCTGAAATAGTTCGGGTTCTTCTGGTTCTTCAGGTAGCTGGGCAGGATCGCCACCACCAGCGCCGCCAGGTAGAACAGTGGATAGGTCAGCAGGCTGCCGGTCAGCCGCTCCATCAGCCGCTCGATCGGGCCGCCGAAGAAATACAGCGTGACCATGTTGAACAGCAGATGCGGGAAATCGGCATGAATGAAGCCGTGGGTCAGCAGCCGGTCGTACTGCTTGTGCCGGTCGATCGCCGGCGGCCACAGGATCAGCCGGTCGAGCAGCTTGCGGTTGTTGAACGCCGCCCACGACACCAGCACGGTGAGCATGATCAGGATCAGGTTGACGGGGGTGACGGACGGCATGCGGGGGCCTCAGGCGGTACGGTAATGATCGACCATGCGGTAACGGCGCGCGTATAGCCCGAACAACAGCGCGGCGACGCAAGCGAAGGCGGCGAAGAAGAACATCAGGAACGCGGTTTCGCTGAGCCCGGTACTGCCGATGTGCGCGGTGACGGTGGCGTTGCGCACCGCCGCGTTGGACAGCAGCACCCACAGGTTGCCGACCGTGGTGGTCAGATTCCAGAAACTCATCACCACGCTCTTCATCGATTGCGGCGCCTGACTGTAGGCGAACTCCAGCCCGGTCGCCGAGACCAGCACCTCGCCGAAGGTCAGCAGCGCGTACGGCAGGATCTGCCAGGCGATGGACAATGCGTCGCCGCCGTCCATGGCCACCTGCAGCGCGCCGACCACGATCCAGGCCAGGCCGCTGCAGGCGATGCCGGCGGTCATCCGCCGCAGCGCGGTCGGCTCGTAGCCGCCGCGGCGCAGCAGCGGGTACAGCACCAGGTTGTTGAACGGGATCAGCAGCATCACCAGCGCCGGATTCAATGCCTGCATCTGCGAGGCGCTGAACCAGTCGGGCATCTGCATCTGCTGGCCCTGCAGCACCCAGGTCGAGGCCTTCTGGTCGAACAGCGAGAAGAATGGCGTCGCCAGCGCGAACACCACCAGTACCCGCAGCACCGCGCGCACGCCGTCCACCGCCGCGTCCGGATGCATCGCGCGGGCGCGCTCCAGCTGCCACCAGGTGCCGCCGCCGATGCCGGCCAGCAGCAGCACCAGCGCCAGGCACAGGCAGATCACGATGCCCAGCGTCGGCAACAGCGCGAAGCTAGCCAGCGCCAGCACCACCGCGACGGCGGCGAGCGCCAGGCCGGGACGCCCATGGCCGTGCGCGCGCAACAGCAGCGCGCTGCGCACCACCTGGGCGAAACCGTGCGGATCGCGCGGCGGCAGCGGCACGCGCACGTAGCGGCGGCGGCCGGCCCAGAACACCAGCGTGGCCACGAACATCAGGAGGCCGGGAATGCCGAATGCCCAGGCCGGGCCGAGGTTCTTCAGCGCCAGCGGGATCAGCAGCGAGGCGAACAGCGAACCGAAGTTGATGATCCAGTAGAACGCATCGAACACCAGCTTGGCCAGGTGCTTGTTGGATTGGTCGAACTGGTCGCCCATGAACGAGGCCACCAGCGGCTTGATCCCGCCGGCACCCAGCGCGATCAGCCCCAGGCCGACGAAGAACCCTTCGCGGCTGCCTTCGAACAGCGCCAGGCAGGCATGGCCCGCGCAATAGATCAGGCTGAACCACAGGATGGTGGTGTATTTGCCGAAGAAGCGGTCGGCCAGCCAGCCGCCGAGCAGCGGGAAGAAATACACGCCGACCATGAAGCTATGCATGATGTGCTTGGCCTCGGCCTCGCGGCCGGGCGCGGTCGCTTCCTGCAGCAACAACGAGGTGATCAGGAACTGCACCAGGATGTTGCGCATGCCGTAGAAGCTGAAACGCTCGCAGGCCTCGTTGCCGATGATGTACGGGATCTGCCGCGGCATCCGCGCGCCGGCCGCCGCGCTGGCCGCGCTCATCCAGCATTCCTCGTCGCTCGATCGTGCGTCACAGGCAGTGGTCCAGGCAAAATTTTCAGCAGGTTACCCGATCGTTCCGGGCGAATCGAACCGGCCGCGACGCGCGCGGCGGCATCCGGGTGCTTTCGCAATCGGCGCGCTGCACGCATCATGGGGGCCTATCGCGCGACGGAGCCGCAATGATCCGACCCTGGCTGGTCCCCTTCCTGCTGTCGATGCTGCTGTGCAGCATGCCATTGCTGGCCAGCGAGGCGGGCCTGTCCACGCAGGCCGAACGCAGCGGTTACGCGCGTACCGGCCGCTATGCGGAGACCATCGCATTGTGCGAGGCGTTCGCGCAGCGCTATCCGCAGGCGGTGCGCTGCTTTGAGTTCGGCACCACGCCCGAAGGCCGGCCGATGCAGGCGCTGGCGGTGTCCACCTCCGGCGCGCTGGATGCGGCCGCGGCGCAGGCGCGCAAACTGCCGGTGGTGCTGATCCAGGGCGGCATCCACGCCGGCGAGATCGACGGCAAGGACGCCGGCTTCCTGGCCCTGCGCCAGCTGCTCGACGGCCAGGCCGCGCGCGGCGCGCTGGACAAGCAGGTGTGGCTGTTCGTGCCGGTGTTCAACGTCGATGGCCACGAGCGCTTCGGCGCCTGGAATCGGCCCAATCAGCGCGGCCCGGAGCAGATGGGCTGGCGCACCACCGCGCAGAACCTCAACCTCAACCGCGACTACGTCAAGGCCGACGCGCCGGAGATGCAGGCGATGCTGCGCCTGGTCGAACAGTGGGATCCGCTGCTGTACGTGGACCTGCACGTCACCGACGGCGCGCAGTTCGAACACGACGTGTCGGTGCAGGTGGAACCGCTGCATGCCGGCGACGCCGCGCTGCGCGGCGACGGCCTGCGCCTGCGCGACGGCGTGCTCGCCGACCTGACGCGGCAGGGCTCGCTGCCGCTGCCCTACTACCCCTCGTTCGTGGTCAACGACGATCCGGCATCCGGCTTCGAGGACGGCGTGGCCACGCCGCGCTTCTCGCATGGCTATTTCCAGCTGCGCAACCGCTTCGGCATGCTGGTGGAAACGCATTCGTGGAAGCCGTATCCGCAGCGCGTGCGCATCACCCGCAACACCATCGTCTCCGTGCTGCAGCAGGTGGAGCGCAACGGCAGCAGCTGGCGCGCCGACGCGCTGGCAGCCGACGTGCGCGCGCAACGGCTGGGCGGGACGACGCTGGCGCTGGACTACCGCACCACCGAGCAGTCGCGGCTGGTGGAGTTCCGCGGCTACGCCTATACCCGCACGCTGTCGCCGGTGTCCGGCGCACTGATGACCCGCTACGACGAGCACACCCCGCAACTTTGGCGGGTACCGCTGCGCGATCACATCGTACCCAGCGTCGAAGTCGTGGCGCCGCGCGCCGGCTATCTGGTGCCGGCCGCGCAGGCCGCGCGGGTCGCCGCCAAATTGCGCCAGCACGGCATCGCCTTCCGCACCCTGGAGCGCGCCGCCACGCTGCCGGTGCAGACGTTCCATGCCGACGACGCCAGCTTCGCCGCGGGTTCCTCCGAAGGCCACCAGCGGCTCAGCCTGCAGGGCGCGTGGACACCGGAAACGCGCGCCATCGGCGCCGGCGCCTTGTTCGTGCCGATCGCCCAGCCCAAGGCGCGGCTGCTGATGGCGTTGCTGGAACCGCAGGCGCCGGACTCGCTGCTGCAATGGGGCGAATTCAACAGCGCCTTCGAACGCGCCGAATACATGGAAGACTACGTCGCCGAGGACGTGGCGCGGCAGATGCTGGCCAGCGACCCGGCGCTGCAGGCCGAGTTCGAGGCCAAGCTCGAGCACGACGCCGACTTCGCCAAGGATCCGCACGCGCGGCTGGAATTCTTCTACCGCCGCCATTCCTCCTGGGACGCGCAGTACCGATTGTATCCGGTGATGCGTAGCGACGAAGCGCCGTCCTAACGCCGTACCCGGCTGTTCGCCTCCCCCGCTTCACCCTCCCCCACTCCCCGATGCGACTTTCCCTTCTGCTGCTGGAGAGGCTTCACGCCCTGCCATGAAAACGTTTTCAGGACTCCTCTGCCTGGCGCTCGCGCTGGCCTGGCCGGCCTTCGCCGCGCCTGCGCCCGCGACCGACAAGGACACCCCGACGCTCAGCGTGGTCACGCTGAACCTGTATCACGACAAGCTCGACTGGCCGAAGCGGCGCACCCAGATCGTGCAGACCCTGCGCGAACTGCACCCCGACGCGATCGCGCTGGAAGAAGTGCTGCAGCACGACGCCCTGCCCAACCAGGCGCAATGGCTGGCCAAGCAACTCGGCTACGCGTGGTACTTCACCAGCGTCGATCCGCCCGGCGCCGCGCAGCGCTACGGCAACGCGCTGCTGACCCGGCGCCCGATCCTGGCACGCGAACAGATCCGCCTGAACCCGCTCGACGACAGCCGCACGGCCGGACGCCTGCGCCTGGACGTGGACGGCCGCGCGGTCAATCTCTATGTCACCCACCTGCACTGGACGCAAGCCGGCGGTGCGCTGCGCGAACGCCAGCTGCAGGACCTGCTGGCCTGGGTCGAGAAGACCGCCGACGGCGCGCCGTCGCTGCTGGCCGGCGACTTCAACGCCAGCGCCGATACGCCGGAACTGGCCGCGCTGCGCGCCGGCTTCGACGACAGCTACGGCAGCCTGCACGGCACCAAGGACCGCCGCGCCGACAGCACCTTGAACCCGAAGTTCAACCCGCCCAAACGCATCGACCATGTGTTCTTCCAGCGCGCGCGCTTCGAACCGGTGAGCAGCCGCATCCTGTTCCAGACGCCCGATGCCAACGGCGTATGGGCCTCGGACCATTTCGGCCTGGTCAGTACCTTGCGCCTGGCGCCCAGCGCCAGC
>NZ_CAPJ01000502.1 GCF_000331775.1 Xanthomonas translucens pv. translucens DSM 18974 | reverse complement strand
GGCGCGCTGGCCGAGCGCCTGCAGGCGCTGCAACGCGCGGCGC
Organism: Xanthomonas translucens pv. translucens DSM 18974; assembly: GCF_000331775.1. The sequence continues at coordinate 5,313 of NZ_CAPJ01000502.1, read as the reverse complement.
TGGACGAGGGCGTGGCCAGCTGCGCCACACCGCGCCCGGACACCTCGCCGTTCACCATCGTGGTCCAGCTGCAGGCCGACGGCAGCGTCGGCGCCAGCTGGCGCAACGGCACCACGCCGCTGGCGCTGTGCCTGGAGCGCTTCCTGGGCAAGCGCCCGTTGCTGGTCCCGCCGCAGGCACCGCTGTACCTGTCCTATGAACTGTCGTTCGAGAAGTGACGTACGCCGGGATGCATCACCACAAATGAGATTCCCTCTCATTTGAGCTGACATGGGGTAGAATGGCGCCCGCTCCTTCCCCCTCACGATCAACGGCATGTCCTCTGCTTTTGGCCCCGAAACGGTGCTCGACGTCCGTCACTGGACGGACGACTACTTCAGCTTCACCACCACCCGCAACGAAGGCTTCCGCTTCGACAACGGCCAGTTCGTGATGATCGGCCTGGAGACGGAAACGCGGCCATTGCTGCGCGCCTACTCCATCGCCAGCGCCAACTGGGAAGAGCGGCTGGAGTTCTTCAGCATCAAGGTGCCGGACGGTCCGCTGACCTCGCGCCTGCAGCACATCCAGCCGGGCGATGCGGTCCTGGTCGGCAAGAAGCCCACCGGCACCTTGCTGATCAGCGACCTGCACCCGGGTCGGCACCTGTACCTGCTCGGCACCGGCACCGGCCTGGCGCCGTGGCTGTCGGTGATCAAGGATCCGGAGACCTACGAGCGCTTCGACAAGGTGATCCTGACCCACGGCGTGCGCTTCGAAAAAGACCTGGCCTACCGCGATTACTTCGAGAACCAATTGCCGCAGCACGAGTTCCTCGGCGAGACCATCCGCGAGAAACTGCTGTACTACCCGGCGGTGACCCGCGAGGACTTCCGCAACCGCGGCCGCCTCACCGAACTGCTGGACAGCGGGCGCATGCAGCAGACCCTGGGCCTGCCGCCGCTGGATCCGGAGTACGACCGGGCGATGATCTGCGGCAGCCCGCAGATGCTGGCCGACCTGCGCCAGACCCTGGACACGCGCGGCTTCGTCGCCTCCTCGCGGATCGGCACACCGGGCCATTACGTGTTCGAGCGCGCCTTCGTCGAGAAGTGACGCGCGGCCGCGTGCCTGCGCCAGCCAACCGCCACGCCTCACTGGAGCGACTTCCGTCGCGACGAGCGCAGCGGCGGGCCTTCCGGCTTCGGACGTTGTCGCGGCTGAAGCCGCTCTTACAGTGCACCCAGCCGGCGATCCGCAGGCCGTCGTAGGAGCGGCTTCAGCCGCGACAGCTGCTATCCATAGAGCCTGTCGCCGCTGAAGCCGCTCCTACAGAACAGCAGGCCGCGTCGCGCATCAAGTCCGCTCAACCCAGCGCGCGCTCGATGTCCGCCGCCAGCGCTTCGGGCTTGTCGGTCGGCGCATAGCGCGCCAACACGCGGCCGTCGCGGCCGACCAGGAACTTGCTGAAGTTCCACTTGATCGCGGCGATGCCGAGCAGTCCCGACTTCTGCTGCTTGAGCCATTGCCACAGAGGATGCGCGGCGTCGCCGTTGACCTGCACCTTGGCGAACATCGGGAAATCGATGGCGTAGGTCAGCGCGCAGAAGCGCTTGATCTCGTCCGCGTCGCCCGGCTCCTGGTGGCCGAACTGGTCGCAGGGAAACCCCAGCACCACCAGCCCGCGTTCGCGGTATTGCTGCCACAGCGCCTGCAACCCGGCGTATTGCGGGGTAAAGCCGCACTTGGAAGCGACGTTGACGATCAGCAGCACCTTGCCGGTGTAGTCGGCGAGCGGCTGCGCGTGGCCATCCAGGTCGGTGGCGGTGAAGGCGTAGGCGGTGGTGGGGGTGTCCATGCGCTCAATCCTCGATGGTGGCGGTGCGCGCGGGCGCGGCGAAGGCGGCGATGCCCAGCGCCGCGTAGATCTCGCTGGGGTAGTGCGCGCTGCCCGGCTTCAGCGCAAGTGCGACCTTGCACAGGGGGGCGATGCCGCGGGTCGGGTCGGCAAAGATCGCTTTCATGGTGTCTCCCTGCGGCGGTCGGCCATCTTCACGCAATGATGCAGTGGTCTGCCTCGGTCAGGCGCTATATGACGCCGCCGCGGCGGCGAAGGCAAGCGCGGTTGCCGCAGTCGCTGCGAAGCGGGGCAGGCACCTGGCTGCAGTCACGGGCCGCATGCGCCACGTTGGGATAGCCCGCATGATCCAACCTCATCGCTGGATGCCGCTTGATGACCTCCCGCCTCGCCCTGGCGCTCGCCGCCACGCTCGGACTCGCCATGCCTGCCTATGCCAACCCCGCCACGCCCGCTGCCGCGCAAGCGGCGATGATCGACAAGGAACACAAGGCGGCCGGCAAGCCGAGCTTCAAGCTCGCAGCCTGGGACTGGGCCTGCTACACCGAGAAGGTGCGCCGGGCCAAGTACGACTTCGACGAGTCCCAGCTCAAGCCCTGCTTCGAACTGAAGAATGTGCTGGAAAACGGCGTGTTCTACGCCGCCAACCAGGAATACGGGCTGACCTTCAAGCATTGCAGCGACCTGCCGACCTACCGCGACGACCTGCTGGTCTACGACGTGTTCGACGCCGACGGCCAGCAGCTGGCGATCTTCATCGCCGACATGTACGCACGCCAATCCAAGCGCGGCGGCGCCTGAATGAATTCCTACGTGTCGCAGTCGGCGCTGACCGGCTACAAGCCGGTGGTCGCCAACCACCTCAACATTCCCAAGCCGCCAGCAGGGCAGCCGACGTTGCTGACCTGGGACGATGTCACCACCGCGTTCCACGAGTTCGGCCATGCGCTGCACGGCATGTTCTCCAACGTGAAGTACCCGTACTTCTCCGGCACCAGCGTGCCGCGCGATTTCGTCGAGTTCCCGTCGCAGGTCAACGAGATGTGGGCCAACGATCCGGCGATCCTCAAGCACTACGCCAAGCACTACCAGAGCGGCGTGCCGATGCCGCTGGCCTTGCTGGACAAGGTGGTGGCCGCGGCCAGGTTCAACCAGGGCTTCGCCACCACCGAATGCCTGGGCGCGGCGATCCTCGACCAGCGCTGGCACCAGCTCGGCGCCGGCCAGGTGCCGCCGGCCTCGGGGGTGATGGACGTCGAGGCCAAGGCGCTGGCCGCCGACCGCATCGCCTACGCGCCGGTGCCGCCGCGCTACCGCACGCCTTATTTCTCAGCCACATCATGGGCGGCTACGCGGCCGGCTACTACGCCTATATCTGGTCCGAGGTGCTCGACGCCAACACCCAGCAGTGGTTCAAGCAGCATGGCGGGCTCAGCCGCGCCAACGGCGACCGCTTCCGCCAGACCCTGCTCTGGCGCGGCGGCAGCGTCGATGCGATGCAGCTGTTCCAGGACTTCGCAGGACAGGCACCGAAGATCGAGCCGTTGCTGGAAAAACGCGGCTTGACCCCGGGCGGCGGCGGCGGTGCTTTGCCGCAGACGCCTGCAGACAAGGACTGATCGGCAGCATCGCGCATCACCCGACGCTGCCCGCATCCCGGGCGGCGTTTTCGTTTGCATCACTGCCGTAATGTGCCGCCGGCACGCGCGGACGCGGGGCGCTCAGCCGGCGCTGTCGATGCCGGCGAGCATCTTCTTCAGCAGCCTCTCCAGCTGCACCTGCTCGGCCTCGCCGAGGCCGGCGGTTTCCTCTTCCAGGAAACTGCAGACCTCCGGCAGCATGGCTTCGATCAACGCGGTCCCGGCCGGCAGCAGGGTCATGCTGATCTTGCGCCTGTCCTCGGGGCTGGCCGAACGCAGGATCAAGCCCTTGCTGCACAGGCTGTCGGTGAGACGGGTGATATTGGCCGGCTTCTCGCCCGCGGCCTCGGCCACTTCGGTCGGGGTGATGCACTCGCCGGGCGTGCCGTACAGCATCATCAGGATGTCGTACTCCGGCGGACTGATGCCGTAGGCCTTGAGCCGCACGCAGGCATTGGCGTGGATGCGCTTGTACAGATGCTTGACGAGCCTGATCACCACGGCAGGTTCGCGCGGGAAGGCATGGTAGCGCTCGCAGGTGAAGACGACGCGTCGCTCGGTCTGATCAAAACTTCCCATGGAGAATGCAATCGTTTGTGGGGGACGAAGCCGCTAATGCTACCGGCTGTTGTGCGGCGCAGACCAGCCACGGCCGTTCAGCACGGTGCGCGGTATCGTCTCGGTACACCTTCGGGCGACAGCAGCCGCTGCCACAGCCGCACGCACGGCAGCGCAAGCTGGCCATCGACCGGCCGGATTGGAGCGCCAAACGCGCCGGAAACGCCGCTCGTAGCGCTGCGCATGCAGCCGTGGCCAGGCAGGCCTCGCGTTGTCGCGCCAGGCCTGCAGAGTGCGCTCGTGGTCGGCGCCGACGTTGTGCCAGTCCGCGAAGACGAAGCGGCCTTCCAGTGTCGCGGCCAGCTGCGCGACCGACGGCAGCATCGAACTGGGGAATAGCTAGCGCGCGATCCACGAATCGGTGCGATGCCGCGACACGGTGCTGCCGATGGTGTGAAGCGGGAACAGCCCGTCGCCCGTCCGCGCGCGGCCGATACCGCAGCCGCTACGCCGCGAACAGCGCCGCGTATTCCGGCGCCACCAGGCCGCGCAACACGCTGGCCGGGACATCCACCGACTGCGTGCCATCGGAATAGGGTCCCACCTGGTAAGGCGGGAACACGAAGCGCAACGCCACGATCTTGCCGGCAGCGTCGACCAGCGGCTGGAACTGGCTGAAGTTCTGCGCCTGCGGCCCGGTACCTTCGGCGATCATCTTGTCGGCGCTACGGACCTGTTCGTCGTGGTCCTCCGGCGGCAGCTGCTCGGCATCCACCCGCGCCTGCACCGCCTGGCGCAACTGCGTGGCGACATAGCCGGCCACCTGCGCCCAGCCCTTGGGATCGGGGATCAGCGTGTCGGCGGTGAGCATGCGCTGCTGCTGCGGCAGCCACACGAAGCGCGCCACCAACGGTTCGCCATGGGCTCCGCCGGTGTAGCGGCTACCGTCGGCGGCCACCGCCACCAGCTCGGGCCGTTCCAGCAGCATCTCGAACTGCAGCGACAACGCGTAGGGTGCGCTGGGACGGTCGTTGCCGAGGCCGCCGACCGCCTGCATCAACTCGCCGCGCGCGGCCTGCGCGTAGCGGCCGACTGCCTGGGCCAGGCCCGGGTAGCGATTGAGCGCTGGCGGGAAGGTGATGCCAACCACGTAGCTGGGCGTGTGCTCGATCACATCCTTCAGTTCCGTCGGCGCCGGGGCGGCCGGCGCTACTGCGGCAGCGGGGGCGGCGGCCGCCGGTGCCGGTGCGGCAGCGGGCGCAGCAGCCTCGCGCTTGC
>NZ_CAPJ01000503.1 GCF_000331775.1 Xanthomonas translucens pv. translucens DSM 18974 | reverse complement strand
GGCGGCCAGCGCGGCGTCGCGGCCGGCGGCCAGATCCACGATCGGCTGCCGCGGATAGTGCGGCGCGCTGGCGGCCAGGCGTTGCGGCGACAGCCACGGCGCGAAGCGCTCGGCCACCGGCAGCGCCGCCAGTTCCGGCACCCAGCGCGCGATGTAGCGGCCTTGCGGATCGAACTTCTGCGCCTGCGTCACCGGATTGAACACGCGAAAATACGGCGCGGCGTCGGCGCCGGTGCCGGCCACCCACTGCCAGCCGAGCGTGTTGTTGGCCAGGTCGGCATCGACCAGCGTGTCCCAGAACCAGCGCGCGCCCTCCGACCAGTGCACGCGCAGATGCTTGCACAGGTAGCTGGCGACGATCATCCGCACCCGGTTGTGCATCCAGCCGGTGTGCCACAGTTCGCGCAGGCCGGCATCGACGATCGGCACGCCGGTGCGGCCGCGCTGCCAGGCCTGCAGCTGCGCCGGGTCCGGCGTGGCCCAGCGGAACCGGGCGAAGCGCGGATTGAGGTTGTGCTCGGGCGTGGCCGGGAAATGGTGCAGCAGGTGGTGGGCGAAGTCGCGCCAGCCGAGCTGGCGGATGTAGCCGTCGATCGCCGCGCCGGTGGCGGCGCTGCGCTGCTTTTCCAGTGCGGCGACGATCCGCCACGGCGCGATCTCGCCGAAATGCAGGTGCGGCGACAGCCGCGAGGTACCGACCTGGTCGGGACGGTCGCGGCCGGCGACGTAGCCGCGCAGGGCGCCGTCGACGAACACCTCCAGCGCCTCGTGCGCGCCCGCCTCGCCGGGTTGCCATACCTCCCAGAAGCCGCGGTCCCAGCCCAGCGCCGGCGCCAGCCCAAGCTGTTGCAGCGGCAGGCTGGGCAGGGCCGACGGTGGTGGTGGCAGCGTCTTCGGCGCGGGCCGCAGCGCCGGTACCTGCCAATGGCTCAGGGCGCTGCGCCAGAACGGCGTGAACACCTTGTACGGCCCGCCTTGCTGGGTGGCCAGTTGCCACGGTTCGAACAGCAACGCGCTGTTGTAACTGTGCACGTCCAGGCCCTGCTCGCGCAGTTCGCGCTTGAGCCTGGCGTCGCGCGGCTGCGTGGCCGGTTCGTAGCGGCGATTCCAGTACACCGCGACCGCGCCGCATGCTTGGATCAGCTCGCGCAGCACGGTCTCGGCCGGACCCTGGCGCAGGATCAAGCGCGATCCGCGCGCTTGCAGCTGCGCGTCGAGCGCGGCCAGCGCGCGCTGCAGCCAACTCAGCGAGGCCGCGCCGGCGGCCCAGGCGCCTTCGTCGCCGGGACTGTGCACATAGACCGGCACCGGCGTGTGCCCGGCGGCCAGCGCCGCGTGCAGCGCGGGGTGATCGTGCAGGCGCAGGTCGCGCCGGAACCAGACGATGGCGTAGCTCATGCGCAGGACGGGCCGGAAAAGGACGCGCAAGGATACGCGTGGCCGGCGCGCAGCCGGCGTGAGCGCGGGCAATCGATGAAGGCGCGCGCCGACGCAAGACCTCTCGCAACGCAGCTGGCGCTCGACCGCCAGCGCGGGCGCACGGCCCTATTCGAACGCGCCCACCGAATCGTGCGCCAGATTGTCGAAGCGGGTGTACTCGCCGAAGAACTTGAGCTTGCACGAACCGGTCGGGCCACCGCGGTGCTTGCCGATGATGATCTCGGCCAGGCCCTTGTCCGGCGAATTTTCCTTGTTGTAGTAGTCGTCGCGGTAGATGAACACGATCATGTCCGCGTCCTGCTCGATCGCGCCGGATTCGCGCAGGTCGGCCATCACCGGGCGCTTGTCGGTGCGCGTTTCCAGCGAGCGGTTGAGCTGCGACAGCGCGATCACCGGCACGCCCAGTTCCTTGGCCAGGCCCTTGAGCGAGCGCGATATCTCGGAGATCTCGGTGGCGCGGTTCTCGCTGTTGCCCGGCACCGCCATCAGCTGCAGGTAGTCGATGACGATCAACCCCAGGTCGTGCTCGCGCTTGAGCCGGCGCGCCTTGGAACGCAGGATCTCCGGCGACACACCCGGCGTGTCGTCGATGAAGATCTTGGTCTCCTTCAGCATCTTGATCGCACCGGTGACCCGCGCCCAGTCCTCGTCCTCGAGCTGGCCCGTGCGCAGGCGCTGCGCATTGATCCGGCCGTTGGAGGAGATCAGGCGCATCGCCAGCTGCGAGGCCGACATTTCCATCGAGAACACCGCTACCGCCTTCTTCGACTTGATCGCCGCGTACTCGGCGATGTTCAGCGCCAGCGTGGTCTTGCCCATCGCCGGACGCGCGGCCAGGATGATCAGGTCGGTCGGCTGCAGGCCGGCCGTCATCGCGTCGAAGTCGCTGTAGCCGGTGGGCAGGCCGGTGATGTTGCCGCCGCTCTCGAAGCGGCTGCGCAATTCCTCAAACGCGTCCTTCAACGCGCCGGGCATCGCCACGAAATCGCTGCGCCCGCGCGCGCCGGCCTCGGCGATCTTGAACACCGCCTTCTCGGCGCTGGCCAGCAGCTCGGCGCTCTCGCGCCCTTCCGGCTGGAAGCCGTCGTTGACGATGCTGGTGCCGACCTCGATCAGCTGCCGCAGCACCGCCTTGTCGCGCACGATCTCGGCGTAGGCGGCGATGTTAGCCGCCGACGGCGTGGTACTGGCCAGTTCGATCAGGTAGGCGCCGTCGCCGACCATCTCCAGCTTGCCCTGCGATTCGAACCACTCGCCCAGGGTCACCGCATCGAACGGGCGGCCCTTCTCGGCCAGCTCGCGGATCGCGCGGTAGATCAGCTGATGGTCGCGACGGTAGAAATCGTTGTCGGTGAGCTGGTCGTTGACCCGGTCGTAGGCGTCGGGCGCCAGCATCAGGCCGCCGAGCACGGCCTGCTCGGCCTCGATCGAATGCGGCGGCACGCGCAACTGATCGATACGCGGCTCGCTGCGTTCGCCACGCTCGCTTTTGCGGTCGCCGCGGTAGCCGGGACGGGCGGACATGGGCTGGGTCTTCTCTCTGCGGGACTGCGGGACTGCGGGACACGGGCGGCGCGAGGGCGCGGCCCGGTCGGCCATCTTAGTCAGCGGCGCACGGCGCGGCTAGGGACAAGTCTGTGGACAACCCGTTGAGAACTGCGCACAGGCCCCGCCACGCAAGGCGATTGCCGCAGCGCCAGCATCGCCGCGACGCGTCGCGCCGGCTGCGACCGAACGCGCCGGCCCCGAAGCGCGGCGGCACGCGCTCAGGCCTGCAGTTCGTCCACCCAGGCGATGAACTTGTCGACGAAACCCTGCAGGAACTTGCGCGTGTCGGCGTTGCCGATGTTGCCGTCGGCGTCGATCAGTCCATCCGTGAACTGCAAGAACACCTCCGGCTGGCCCAGCACCGGCATGTCCAGGTAAGCCAGCACGTTGCGCAGGTGCTGCTGCGCCAGCGCGGTGCCGAGCGCGCCGGGCGAGACCCCGCACAGCGCCGCCGGCTTGCCGGCGAAAGCGCTGTCGCCGTAGGGCCGCGAGCCCAGATCGATCGCGTTCTTGAGCACGCCCGGGATCGAGCGGTTGTATTCGGGGGTGACGAACAGCACCGCGTCGGCGTTGCTGACCTGCGCCTTCAGCCGCTTGCCCTGCTCCGGGTAGTCGTGGTCGTGGTCCTGGTTGTACAGCGGCAGGTCGCCGATCTCCACGTACTCGAAACGCGCGCGGTCGCCGACCAGCGTCTCCAGCGCCAGCGCCAGGCGCCGGTTGTACGACTCCTTGCGCAGACTGCCGACGAAAACCGCGATGCGGTACTGGCTCATGGCGTACTCCTGACCGATTTGGGGCTTGCAGCCTAGCCGCCGGCGCGGCGCCGCCAGGTGAATACGGGCCAAACGACCGCTGCCAGGCCGCTCAGCGCCACGCCTGACAGGCTGCGCGACCGCCCCCACACCTCCACCGCGTGCGCCTGCAGCGGCTCGGACAGCCGGTCATGGCGCAGGGCAGGTAGCACGCGCCCAGCTTGGCCGCCACCGCTTTGGAATTGGCGTTCTCGGCGGCGAACGCTCATACCCTCTCCCCCTCGTGCCGGTCGGTTGCGTCGGTGACCACGCCAGCGCCGCCAACCGATTCAGAACGCATTGATCCCGGTCAGCTCGCGGCCGACCACCAGTTGGTGCACGGTCTCGGTGCCTTCGTAGGTGATCACCGATTCCAGGTTCAAGGCATGGCGGATCGCGCCGTACTCGGTGGTGATGCCGGCAGCGCCGAGCAGGTCGCGGCAGTCGCGGGCGATGTCCAGCGCCATGCGCACGTTGTTCCACTTCGCCAGCGACACCTGCGCCGGCTGCAGCGCACCGGCATCCTTAAGCCGGCCCAGCTGCAGCGCCAACAGCTGCGCGCCGGCGATGCGCCGGGCCATGTCGGCCAGCTTGATCTGCGCGCTCTGCGTGGCCGCCAGCGGGCGCCCGAACAGGATGCGTTCGCCGGCATACGCCAACGCCTCGCGCAGGCAGGCGATCGCCGCGCCGATCGCGCCCCAGCTGATGCCGTAGCGGGCCTGGGTCAGGCAGCCCAGCGGGCCCTTCAGCCCGCGCACGCCCGGCAGCCGTTGCGCGTCCGGCAGGCGCACGTCGTCCAGGAACAGCGCCGAGGTCACCGAAGCGCGCAGGCTCATCTTGTGCGCGATGTCCTGCGTCGCGAAACCGGGCGCGCCGGCCTCGACCAGGAACCCCTGCACGCCGTCCTCGGTCTGCGCCCACACGATCGCCACGTCGGCCAGGCTGCCGTTGGTGATCCACATCTTGCTGCCGCTCAGGCGCCAGCCGTCGCCATCGCGCAACGCGCGGGTCTGCATCGCCGCCGGGTCGGAACCGCCCTGCGCCTCGGTCAGGCCGAAGCAGCCGATCGCGCTGCCGGCAGCCATCGCCGGCAACCAACGCTGCCGCTGCGCCTGGCTGCCGTAGGCGTGGATCGGATACATGCACAGCGAGGACTGCACGCTGACGAAGCTGCGCAGGCCGCTGTCGCCGCGTTCCAGTTCCTGGCAGATCAGGCCGTAGCAGACCGCATTGAGGCCGGCGCCGCCATCGGCCGGCGGCAGCGTGGCGCCGAGCAGGCCCAACTGCGCCAGTTCCGGCACCAGTTCGGCGGGAAACCGCGCCTGATCGAACGCATCGCCGATGATCGGCAGTACCTTGGCATCGACGAAGCGCGCCACCGCGTGCTGGATCGCGCGCTCCTCCTCGCTCAACAACGAGGCCACATCGAACAGATCGTCGCAGGGCAACGGCATGGCGAGACTCGGGGCGAAAACCGCAGTGTATCGGAGCGCGCGCGCCGCCAAAAAAACAGAGGCCGGCGCTGCGGCCGGCCTCGCTCACCACGCTACTGGCGTACGCCGCTTCAGCGCTGGCTGACCACGTCGCTGGCCGAGGCGGTCTGGGTGACCAGGCGCCCGTCGAGCACCGGCAGGCGGTCGCTGTTCGGCCTGTCGTCCATGCGCACGGTCTTCTCCTGGCCGTCGTAGCGGTAGGTGACCTCGTAGCCCTTGACCACATCGTCCCTGCCCAGCGCGATGCGGCTGCCCGGCTTGCTGTCGGTGCGCATGGTGCCGGTGCTGCCATCGTCGTTGCGGTAGGTCACGTTGTAGCCGGTGATCCGCGACGACTCGGCGGTACTGTTCTCGGTGTGGCACTTGCGCTCGGTACGGTCGACCACGCGGCCGCCGACGTGGTTGCGGTCGACCTCGTTGCCGATGAAGCCGCCGGCCACCGCGCCGGCCGCGGTGGCCGCCTTGCGGCCATTGCCGTGGCCGACCTGGTTGCCGAGCAGCCCGCCGACCAGCGCACCGACCACGGTGCCGCCGACGTTGCCGTCGCGCTCGGGCAGGCGCTCCTGCACCACCACGTCATTGCAGACTTGCCGCGGGGTGGTGGTGCTGGAGGTCTCGCGCAGCGGCTCGGTGCCGATCACCTCGGCGTAGCGCTGCTCCTGCTGGGTGATCGGATCGACCCGGACCACGTCGGCGTATTCCAGCTTGCCGCCGACGCCGTTGCTGGCGACCGCGTCGCCGCTCGGGCTATTGTCCAGGGCCGGACGCACGTCACCATTGCCGACGAATTCCTGCTTGTCGCGGTTGTTCATGAAGGCCGCGGTGGCCACACCGCCGACCAGCAATGCGCCAGCCGCGACCAGAATGGTTGTCGTATTGCTTTTCATCGTTGCTCTCCTGCGGTCTGGCCGCGTTGTCTACGACGCTGTGATTACCATGCCGAAGCTGAACCAATCCGCTCCCTATTCAGTAAAAATCCGCAGCGTGCTCTGGTGACACGCCTGGAAAGCAGCCATATCAAGAGTGTTAGCGTTTTCATCACTTCGCCGGAGGACCGTCCATGCCCAACCCGATCACGCTGCCTTTGCTGCGCTGGGCCGGCAAATTGCGCTACCCGACACTGTTCAAACTCACCGCCGGCCTGTTCGTGCTGAGCGTGCTGCTGCCCGACCCACTGCCCTTCATCGACGAGATCGTGTTCGGCCTGGGCACCTTGTTGCTGGCCAACTGGAAGACGCGCACGCCTGCGCCTGCCGAAGCGGAGCCCATCGCGTCCAGCGCGCGGCGCATGCGCCGCTGAAGCCCGATGCGGCTGATCGATAGCCACTGCCATCTTGACGCCGCCGAGTTCGACGGCGACCGCGCCGCGGTGATCGCGCGCGCGCAGGCCGCCGGCATCGCCGCGCAGGTGCTGCCGGCGGTGACGGCGGCGTCCTGGCCGAAGCTGCGCGAGGTCTGCACGATGGCCGACGGCCTGTCTCCGGCCTATGGCCTGCATCCGCTCTTCCTGGATGAGCACCGCCCCGAGCATCTGCCTTTGCTCGGCGAGTGGATCGCACGCGAGCGCCCGTGCGCGATCGGCGAATGCGGGCTGGATTTGTTCGTCGAAGGACTGGATGAAGCCGAACAGCAACGCTACTTCCTCGGCCAGCTGCAGCTGGCGCGCGAGTTCGACCTGCCGCTGATCGTGCATGCGCGGCGCGCGGTGGACGCGGTGATCCTGGCGATCCGCAAGGTCGGGCGTCTGCGCGGCGTGGTGCACAGCTTTGCCGGCAGCACCGAGCAGGCGCAGCAGTTGCACAAGCTGGATTTCCTGATCGGCCTCGGCGGCCCGGTCACCTACGAACGCGCGCAGCGGCTGCGCCGGCTGGCGGCCGAATTGCCGCTGCAGCAACTGCTGCTGGAAACCGACGCCCCGGATCAGCCCGACGCGTCGATCCGCGGCCAACGCAACGAGCCGGCGCGGCTGCGCACAGTGCTGGACACCATCGCCATGCTGCGTGGCCAGCCCGCTGCGGAGATCGCCGAACAGACCACGCGCAACGCGCAGCAGTTGTTCGGCCTGCAGACGCCGGCTGCACAGCCTGCCTGACCCAAACCTGGTGGTTCGCGGCAGTTGCTGGCACGTCGGGTGCGTTGCCGTCTGTGGCAGCGACAGCCGGTAGCCTCGGGCCATCCGTTGCGGCTGCACTCACGGTAACGCCCGTCGCGACTGAAGTCGCTCCCACAGTGGTTAAACAAGCGCGAACGCGTTGATTTCTGCAACGCAATTGGCCTCAGAGCGCATCGATTCTCGCCGCGTCGTCCGCCTGCACTGCGGCCGTTGCCACGCTCGCCTGCTCCCGCCTGGGCTTCAACAGCATCTCCAACGCCTTGCCGGCCGCGGCGAACGCGAACGCGCCGGTGATGTGGGTGGCCGCGCCCAGCCCGGCGCCGCAGTCCAGATTCAGTGCCGCATCGGGCCCCAGCGGCGGGCGCAGTCCGCAGACGCTGCCGTCGGCCTGCGGATAGCGCACGTTCTCCAGCGAGTACACCGCCGGCACGCCGAAGTAGCGCTGCGGGTTCTTGGGGAAATGGAATTGGCCACGCAGCTTCTTGCGGATCAGCGCCAGCATCGCGTCGTGCTCGGTGCGCGACACGTCGCGGATGCGCACCAGGGTCGGGTCGGTGCGCCCGCCGGCCGAGCCCACGGTCAGCAACGGCAGCTTGCGCCGGCGGCACCAGGCGATGGCCTCGACCTTGACCCGGAAGCTGTCGCAGGCGTCGATGACCAGGTCGAAGCCGCCGCCGAGCAGCTCGGCGATATTGGTCGGGGTCAGGAACGCCTCGACCGTGCTCACCGCGATCGCCGGATTGATCGCCACGCAGCGCTCGGCCATCGCCCGCGCCTTGTTGCGCCCGTACTGGCCTTGCAGCGCCGGCAACTGGCGGTTGGTGTTGGAGACGCAGATGTCGTCGGCATCGATCAGGGTCAGATGGCCGACCGCCGACCGCGCCAAGGCCTCCACCACCCACGAGCCGACACCGCCCATACCCACCACCGCCACGCGGCATTGCGCCAGGCGCTCGATGGTCCCGCGCCCGTACAGCCGGTCGATGCCGGCGAAGCGCTCACGCAGTTGTTCGTTCATGCGCGCAGTTTATTTCATCGGCGACGCGGCGGCGGCGCCACGCAATCCCGGCGACGGGCGTACTATCGCGCTTTCGTCCTGCACGCCCGCCATGGCCAGCCCGCACGCCCCCGCTTCCAGCGCCTCGCGCTACCTGTTCGTGCTGCTCGCCGGCCTGCTGATCGGCCTGGTCGCGACGGTGATGGCGATGCGCGCATTGCAGGCGCGCCAGGATCAGTTCCCGCGCAGTCTGATGCAGGTGATGGACAAGCAACTGGCCCTGCTGCAACGCAGCCATGCCCAGAACCGCTGTAGCGCCGCCGACTTGCAAGCGCGGGTGCAGACGCTGCGCCTGCTCGGCAACGATCTGGAAACCGCGTTCGCCGGACTGGGCGACGACAGCCGCTTCCAGCAGCACGCCCGCACGCTGCGGGCCACCCTGGATGCGGCGCAGACCACGCTCCCGACCAGCTGCGCCGCGCTCGACCAGCTCACCCATCGCCTCGACGACGGCTGCGCCGCCTGCCACCGCGATTTCCGCTGACCCGCCATCGCGCTCGCCGATGAATTGCCCCTGACGCTGCAGCGCGTCAGCGCCGCACCAGCGTCGCGATTGGCGTTGCATTCACACACTGGCGGACAGGATGCGTGCAAACGCGGATCTGCCGCGATCACCGTCCGTCGAGGAGAGCACATAATGAAGATTCATCTACTGGCCACTGGCGCCGTCGCCGTTCTGGCATTGGCCGGCTGCGCCACGTCCCCCGGCTATGGCGGTGGTGGTGGTGGTGGCGGCGGCTACAGCCAGCCGTCGCGCGGCTATTCGGACAATCGCTGTGCGGACTGCGGCATCGTCACCCGCATCGATACCGTGGGTTCTGGCCGCACCGCGCCCACCGGCACCGGCGCGGTCCTGGGCGGCATCGTCGGCGCGATCGCCGGCCATGAGGTCTCCGACCACACCGGCGGCAGCAAGGGCAACCAGAACGTGTCGGCCGTGGCCGGCGCCGCGGCCGGCGCCCTGGCGGGCAACCAGATTCAGAACAACGTCACCAGCGACAGCTACGACGTGCACGTGCAGATGGACGATGGCCGGGTGATCGTGCTCAACCAGCGCGACCTGGCCGGGATCCGCGAAAACACCTATGTGCGCGTGGTCAACGGCCGCGTGGTGCCGCGCTAAGCACTGGCACGGCCCGCCGCAACGCAAAAAGGCCCGCGACTGCGGGCCTTTTTGCTGCGCGCGCCGGTTGCGCATGCGCTCGGCGCGCGCGCGCCGCGGTCAGACCGGCTGCACCGCATCGGCCTGCAGGCCCTTCTGGCCCTGCACCACGGTGAAGCTGACCCTCTGCCCTTCTTTCAGGCTCTTGAAGCCCTGGGTCTGGATGGCGCGGAAGTGCACGAACACGTCCTCGCCGTTCTCGCGGCTGATGAAACCGAAACCCTTGGCATCGTTGAACCACTTCACGGTGCCGTTTTCGCGATTGCCGTCAGTCATGGACTTACTCCTTGAAACAGTCTCAGAGGTGGGTACGCCGGGGGTTCGGCGGCTGGTTGCAAGGAGGAAGCGAGGTATAACGCTGTAGCGACGCACTGGATCTACCGCATCGGGCCACGATTCACGGTGACCTTTGCAAACGCAGCGGCTGAAAACTTACCGCGGCGAAAATGAAAATGCAATCAGCAAAACCACCCTTTCTGTCAACCCCCAAATCGCCCTGGAGCAAACTGCGTGGATCCTACGTTCATCTACTACATGGTCGCCGGGCTGCTGGTCTTGCTGGGCCTGGCCGGGGTGGTGCTGCCGGCGCTGCCGGGCATGCCCCTGCTATTCGCCGGGCTGCTGCTGGCGGCCTGGGCCGACGGTTTCCAGCGGGTGGGCTGGGTGATGCTGACGCTGCTCGGGGTGCTGACGCTGCTGTCGTTCCTGGTCGATTTCCTGGCCACCGTGTTCGGCGCCAAGCGCGTCGGCGCCAGCCGCAAGGCGCTATGGGGCTCGCTGCTGGGCAGCGTGGCGGGCCTGTTCTTCATGCCGATCGGCCTGTTCGTCGGCCCCTTCGTCGGCGCGCTGGCCGGCGAGTACTGGCATGGCCGGCAGCTGCAGCAGGCGACCAGGGTCGGCCTCGGCACCTGGCTGGGCATCGTACTGGGCACCGCCGCCAAACTGGCCCTGGCGCTGGCGATGGTCGGCCTGTTCGCGGCGGCCTGGCTGTTCTGAGTCGCGGCGAAATGAACGTGTGATGACCCCGTTATAGCGGCTGCTGTATTTTCGCAGCCGGCTATTCACATCGGCAGCGCACTCCCCGCCCGCGCCGCCCATTTTCGAGAGAACCTGCATGATCCATCGCCCGGCCCGTCCCCTGTTGCTGCTGTCCTTCGCGGCAATGCCGCTGGCCCACGCCCAGGAAGTGAAACCCACCCCTGCCTCGCCCGAAGCCTGCGTCGCGATCACCAGCAACGCCGCGCGCCTGTCCTGCTACGACCAAGCATTGTCGCGCCGGGTCGCCGATCCGCAGGCCGCCGATGCGGCGGCGAAGATGGCCAGCCAGAACCAGAAGCAGCAGCTGGATGCCGCGGTCCCGCAGGACGCCGGCCTGGCCGAGCGCACCCGCCAGCGCACCGCCACGCTGTTCAAGAACGACCTCTACGACGCCACCATCGCCAACGCCGGCAAGGGCTCGCTGCTGGACAGCCGCTGGGAGCTGGCCAAGGACTCCAAGCTGGGGACCTTCCAACTGCGCGCCTACAAGCCGGTGTACCTGCTGCCGGCGTTCTGGACCAGCAAGAAGAACGAGACGCCGTCCTCGCCGAACCCGAACGACACGGTGACCAGCCCCGAGTCGCTGGACAGCATCGAAGCCAAGTTCCAGCTCAGCTTCAAGACCAAGATCGTGGAGAACATCTTCGGCGACAACGGCGACCTGTGGGGCGCCTATACCCAGAGCTCGCGTTGGCAGGTCTACAACAGCGAGCAGTCGCGGCCGTTCCGCGAGACCAACTACGAGCCGGAACTGGCGCTGGTGTTCCGCAACAATTACAGCCTGTTCGGCTGGAAGGGGCGGATGACCGGGATCCAGCTCACCCACCAGTCCAACGGCCGCAGCGATCCGTTCTCGCGCAGCTGGAACCGGGCGATCCTCAACGTCGGCCTGGACCGCGAGAACTGGGCGCTGGTGCTGCGCCCGTGGTACCGGATCCCGGAGAACGAACGCCAGGACAACAACCCGGACATCGAGGACTACATGGGCCGCGGCGACGCCACCCTGACCTACAACCGCGGCGGCCACGAGATCTCGCTGATGGCGCGGCATTCGCTGCGCAGCGGCGACCGCTCGCACGGCGCGCTGCAGCTGGACTGGGGCTTCCCGATCAGCAACCTGCTGCGCGGTCATGTACAGGTGTTCGACGGTTACGGCGAGAGCATGATCGACTACAACCACCGCGCCACCTATGTGGGCCTGGGCGTGTCGCTGCTGGAGTGGTACTGAGTCTGCGGCACGCCTGAAACGCATGCGGCGTCCGCCTGGCGTGCGGATGCCGCATGCGCTGGGCGAACCATCGCCTGCGTCGAGCGCCCCCGTGCAGAGCGAGTCACTGCACGGCGCACTGGTGACCGACCACGAGATCCAAACGCGCGACGCGTCCGCCGCGCGCGCTCAGAACCGATAGTTTCCCTTCAGCCACAGGTTCCGGCCCGGTTCGGCGATCCGTACCGGGTCGGCCGGGAAGCCGAAATCGGCGCTGCCGGCCAGGTTGAGGTGCTCGCTGTAGCGCCGGTCGAAGACGTTGTCGACGCCGGCACTCAGGCGCAGCGCCTCGCTGACGCGGTAGCCGCCGCTCAGCCCCAATGTGGCGAAGCCGGCGCTGCGGCCAAGGTCGCGGCCAACTACGTTGCCCTGGTCCGGCGCCACCCTCCCCTGTCGCGCGACCGCCCGCAACAGTAGCCCGGCCGACCAACGCTGGCCTTCCCACTCCGCCCGCAGCCGCGACTCCAGCGGCGGCATCTGCGGCAACGGCGTGCCGTTGCTGCGGTTTTCGCCCCAGGCATAGGCCAGCGTGCCGCCGAGGGTCAGGCCCTGCAGCGGCTGCCAATCCAATCCAGCCTCGGCGCCGGCGATGCGCGCATCGACGTTGTCGACGCGGGTGGTGGTGCCCATCATGCCGCTGTCGGCATAAGTGAACAGGATGAGGTCCTGCACCCGCCCGGCATAGGCCGAGACCCAGCCCTGCAGCGTGGCGCCGCGGTACTGCAGGCCGACGTCCAGTTGGGTGGTGCGCTCCGGGCGAACACCGGCGAAGGCATTGGCCGCGCCCATCGGGCCCATGTCGGCGGAGAACAGTTCCCAGTAGTCGGGCATGCGCGCGCTGCGGCCCAGGCCCGCGTACCAAACGGTGTTGGCGGACAGATCGCGCTCCACGCGCACGAAGCCGCTACCCAGGTGCTCGCGGCGGGTCTGCCCGGCGGTGGGATTGGGCATGCCCATCATGCCGATGCTGCTGCGGTTGTCCTGGGCCTGCGCGCGATCCAGGCGCAGGCCGGTGATCCAGCGCTGTGCGGTATCCGCGCCGAAGGTGGCTTCGGCGAAGGCGCCGAGGTTGTCGAAATGCGCATCGATGCGCCACGGCAACGTTCGGTACACGCCCTCGCCGCTGGCGCTGCGATCGCGATGGCGGCTGCGCTGGGTATCCACACCCGCCTGGACCGCGATCCGGTCCCAACGCCATTCCGCCTCCACCCGCCCGCCGCTGGTGCGCCGGTCCACGTTGGAGGCCATCGGCATCGGCATCGCCGACTGCGGATTGGGCCGGCGCAGCGTGTAGTTGTCCATGACATGGTCGGCGTCGTTGAGGTAGACGTTGGCGCGCAGCGCCTCCCAGGCGCCGGGCAGATCGGTGCGCTCGAATCGCGCGGCATAGCTGCGGCGGCGGAACTGGCTGCCGTCCATGCCGCGCCCTGCATAGCGGGCCAGACCGTCGCCGGTGCCGGCGGAGAATTCCAGCACCGTGTCCGGGTCCAGGGTCCAGCCGAGCGCGGCATCGGCATTCCACTTGCGCCAGCGCGACGGCACCACCGCGCCATCGCCGTCGCGGTAGTCGTCGGACTCGGAGCGGTTGGCGTCCAGTCGCGCGTAGCCGCCGCGGCTGCCGCCGCGCAGATCCAGGTTCTGGTCGTTGCGGTTCCAGGAGCCGACCAGCGCGCTGGCCTCGCCTTCCAGGGTCGGCATGGCGTAATGCGGAGTATCGCGCTCGAAGCGCACGGTGCCTGCGGACGCGCCAGGCCCCCAGCGCACCGTCTGCGGACCCTTGACGATGGTGAGCCGGTCGAAGGTTTCCGGCGCGATGTAGGACAAGGCGTTGTCCATGCGCGCCGGACATGCGCCGACCAGGGTGCCGTCGTTGCTGAGCACGTTGAGCCGCGAGCCGAACATGCCGCGCAGCACTGGATCGCCGTTGGTGCCGCCGTTGCGGATCGCGGCGAAGCCGGGCACGGTTTTCAGATAGTCGGCACCGTCGCTGGCCGGCACCGGCTGCCGCGGCAGCTTCGGATCGACCGTCCAGGTCAGTGGCGCGACGGGCGCAGTGGCGGTCACGACCATCCGGTCGAGGGTGATGGCATCGGATGCCTCGGCGCGGCCGAAGGCGGGAAACAGGCTGGCGAGGACGCAGCACGACAACGCCGCCCGCGTGGGCGACGGCAGCAACTGGGACATGGATCGGACTCCAGAAAAGAACGATGCCGGCGCGCCTAACGTGCCGGAAACAGGAGAGCGTTCTGGAGGACTGACGGTGGCCCGCGCGCGCAGTGGGCATGCCAGGGCACGCTGGCATGGACGCGGTGGCGCAGCGGCGTCGCCGCCGCCGGCACCGGCAACGTGGCGGCCAACAGCAGGACGATCGCCAGCCCCGGCAGGAGGCGCGCGGCGAGCAGGCAGTAGTCGCAAGCCGCATGCGCCGGGCCATGGTCGCGCTGCGCGTCCGACGCGTCTCCGTGCGCGGTATGCGCGGCACTATGAAGCGACGGCGAGTCCAGTGCCGCCTGCAACCCGGCCGAGGTGCACAGCGGCACCGACAGCGCCTCGGCCTCGAGCAGACGGCTGGCCACCGGCACGACCACCAGCAACAGCGCGGCCAGCAAGGCGGGCCAGCGCATCAGGCTGCGCAGTCGGGTTGGATGGCGGAAGGTGGACACCGCTCTATTCTAGGGGCACTGCCGGTCGCGGACGGGGTGCGGCCGCGGGTGCGACAACGTGACGCAGCAAGCGCGCGCGCCCAGCGCCGGCCTTCCCACCGCACGCAGCCGCGACTCCAGCGACGGCACCTGCGGCAATGGCGCGCGGTCGCTGCGGTTCTCGCCTCAAGCGTAAGCGAGGTGCCGCAGATCGACTGATTGCATCCAGGGAAGTGACTTGCCGAGGAACTGGCGAGCCTGACCTTCCATGCACGATCATCCGGCAAGTCGTCGCGGTGGCTCGCGCGACGTCCCCGCCGTATGAAGAACAACCTTACCGCCCGAGCGCTTCGGCACGGACCTACGGCCTGGCCGCGCTCGTCGCAGGACTGCTGCTGACGCCGCTGTCCTATGTGGCGATCGGCATGCTTGGCGAATTCTCCGCAGCGTTCGCCATCCTGTTCGTCCCGCCGTTGATCGTCTGCGAATGGCGACCGATTCGGTCAGCACCTGCCTGTCCAGGACCAGCGGAAGCCAGCGCCGATCATGGCCATGGCGCCGGCCCAAGGCCAGCGACCACGCGCGCACCGGCGACTGCGCCGGCGTGCGCCGCAAGGCCGATCAGGCCTCGACCACCACCGGAATCTTGCCGATGCGCGATTGCCATTCGCGCGGGCCGGTCTTGTGCACCGACTCGCCGCTGGAGTCCACTGCCACCGTGACCGGCATGTCCTTGACCTCGAATTCGTAGATCGCCTCCATGCCCAGGTCTTCGAACGCCAGCACGCGCGCGGCCTTGATCGCCTTGGACACCAGATAGGCTGAACCGCCGACCGCCATCAGGTACACCGCCTTGTTGTCGCGGATCGCGTCGATCGCCGCGTCGCCGCGCTCGGACTTGCCGACCATGCCGAGCAGGCCGGTCTGCTCCAGCATCTGCCGGGTGAACTTGTCCATGCGCGTGGCGGTGGTGGGGCCGGCCGGGCCGACCACCTCGTCGCGCACCGGATCGACCGGGCCGACGTAGTAGATGAAGCGGTTGGTGAAGTCCACCGGCAGCGTCTCGCCGCGGTTGAGCATGTCGATCATGCGCTTGTGCGCGGCGTCGCGGCCGGTCAGCAGCTTGCCGTTGAGCAAGACCACCTCACCCGGCTTGAAGCTGGCCACTTCCTCGCGGGTGATGGAGTCCAGGTTCACCCGGCGCGCGTTGCTCGGGTTGTAGGTGAGCTTGGGCCAGTCTTCCAGCGACGGCGGCTCCAGCACCACCGGGCCGCTGCCGTCCAGGGTGAAATGCGCATGGCGGGTGGCCGCGCAGTTGGGGATCAGCGCCACCGGCAGGTTGGCGGCGTGAGTCGGATAATCCTTGACCTTGATATCCAGCACCGTGGTCAGGCCGCCCAGGCCCTGCGCGCCGATGCCCAGCGCGTTGACCTTTTCGTACAGTTCCAGGCGTAGTTCCTCGGCCCGGTTGGACGCGCCGCGCGCCTGCAGATCGACGATGTCGATCGGCTCCATCAATGCTTCCTTGGCCAGCAGCATCGCCTTTTCCGCAGTGCCGCCGATGCCGATGCCGAGCATGCCCGGCGGACACCAGCCGGCGCCCATGGTCGGCACGGTCTTGAGCACCCAATCGACGATCGAGTCGGACGGATTGAGCATCGCGAACTTGCTCTTGGCCTCCGAACCGCCGCCCTTGGCCGCGACGATCACTTCGACGTGCTCGCCCGGCACGATCTTGGTGTTGACCACCGCCGGGGTATTGTCCCTGGTGTTGGCGCGCTTGCCGGCCGGATCGGCCAGCACGCTGGCGCGCAGCTTGTTGTCAGGATGGTTGTAGGCGCGGCGCACGCCCTCGTTGACCATGTCCGCCACGCCCATCGTGGCGTCGTCCCAGCGCACGTTCATGCCGATTTCCAGGAACACGGTGACGATGCCGGTGTCCTGGCAGATCGGGCGGTGGCCCTCGGCGCACATGCGCGAGTTGATCAGGATCTGCGCGATTGCGTCCTTGGCCGCGGGCGACTGTTCGCGCTCGTAGGCGGCGGCCAGGTTCTTGATGTAATCGACCGGGTGGTAGTAGCTGATGTACTGCAGCGCGTCGGCGACGGACTGGATGAGGTCTTCCTGCTTGATCGAGGTCACGGCTGGCTCTACGGCTGGCGGGGGGAAACCCTGCCATTTTAGGGCAAAGTGACCGCCTCGCCCGCTGTCACGCCGGCACCCGCTGTTCCGTCCTGGTCGCCATGAGCCTCGATCCCGCCTTCGAATCCCAACGCCCCCGGCTGTTCGGCCTGGCCTATCGCCTGCTCGGCAGCCGCAGCGACACCGAGGACGTGCTGCAGGACGCCTGGCTGCGCTGGCAGGCCAGCGACCGCGCCGCGATCCGCGATCCCGAGGCCTGGCTGGTGACCACCACCACCCGGCTCGGGCTGGACCGGTTGCGCGCGGTACGCAGCGCCCGCGTCCACTACACCGGGCCGTGGTTGCCCGAGCCGCTGGAGATCGCCGAGGACACCGATCCGGCCGCGCGCCACGTGCGCGCCGAGCAGGTGTCGGTGGCGTTCCTGGCGCTGCTGGAACGGCTGGGTCCGGACGAGCGCGCCGCGTTCCTGCTGAAAGAGGCGTTCGACTACGACTACGCGCAGATCGGCCAGTTGCTCGGGCTGGTATTCCTGCGCGTCTCCCAGCTCAACGGCTGCGCCTATTGCATCGACATGCACGCCACCGCGCTGCGCAAGGCCGGCATCGAACCGCGCAAGCTCGACACCCTCGCCGGCTGGGGCGAGAGCCGTTTCTTCGATCCGCGCGAACGGCTGGCGCTGGCCTGGGCCGAGGCGCTCACCACGCTGCCGTCCGGCGCGCCGCCGCAGGACGCCTACGACGCCCTGTCGGCGCACTTCGACGAGCACGGCATCAGCGCGCTCACCATGGCCATCGCCGTCATCAATGCCTGGAACCGGCTCGGCGTAGGCCTGCAACCGGCAATGCCGTAAGCGGCGCAGCGGCTTATGCCGTTACGCCACCCGCCTCTCAATCCCCAATCGCCGCTTTCAACAGCTCAATGGCGGGTCCTCCCGGCTTGCGTGACCGCAAACCGCAACACGACACCGCTAGCGTTTGCGCATCACCAACGCAGAGCGAGGCGGGCATGAGCGAGAAATTCCTGGCGGGTGGCGCGGCCGCGGACGACACCGACCTGGCGCTCGCCGAGCCGGAAATGCAGGCGTCCACCACTGCCCACGCAGGCCACCGCCTGCTGATGTGCGCGCCGCAGCACTTCGCCGTGGATTACGTGATCAACCCCTGGATGGAAGGCAACGTGCACGCCGCCAGCCGCGAGCGCGCCCAGGCGCAGTGGGATGCGTTGGTCGCGGCGGCCGCGGCGGCCGGCGCCCGGGTCGAGCGGATCGCTCCGGCCGCCGGCCTGCCGGACATGGTGTTCAGCGCCAATGCCGGCCTGGTGCTCGGCGACCGCTTCGTGCCCAGCCGCTTCCGCCATGCCGAGCGACGCGGCGAAGAAGCGCTGTTCGCCGACTGGTGCGGCCGCGCCGGCTTCCGCATCCGCGCGCTGCCCGAGGACGTGCGCTTCGAGGGCGCCGGCGACGCACTGCTGGAGCGCGGCGCACGCCGGCTGTGGATGGGCCACGGCCATCGCAGCGACCTGGTCGCCGCGCACGAACTGGCCGACTTGCTGGACATCGAGGTGATGCCGCTGCGCCTGGTCGATCCGCGCTTCTATCATCTGGACACCTGCTTCTGCCCGCTGCGCGACGGCTACCTGCTGTACTATCCGGCCGCCTTCGATGACGACGCCCAGCAGGCCATCGCCCGCCGCATTCCGCCGGCGCAGCGCATCGCGGTGAGCGAAGCCGACGCCCTCGCCTTCGCCTGCAACGCGGTGGACCTGGACCAGCACCTGCTGCTCAACCGCGCCTCGCCCGAGCTGTGCGCGGCTTTGGCCAAGATCGGCTACCGCGTGGTGCAGACCGCGCTGGACGAATTCCTCAAGGCCGGCGGCGCGGCTAAGTGTCTGACCCTGCGCTTGGACGAGTGAGACTGCAGCCCGAACTTTTTCCGGTGGGAACGGCGCCGATTGGCCTGGGGCTATCGGTCGCGACTCGGACACGGTCGGCAAGGCCCGTCGCGACTGAAGTGGCTCCCGCAAAATAAGCCGGTAGCCGACCAACCAAGGCTTCGGCGATGGCCGGCGTTGCCCCGGATGCCGCCGTCCAGCGTCCGGCCTGTCGGCGTTTCTGTGGGAGCGACTTCAGTCGCGACGGCCTCACCGACCAAGCCCAATTCAGCACATGCAGGAAGTTGCAGTGCTGGACAGGTCTTCACGCTTGCGCCGATCGTGAGTCCTGGGCGCCAACACTCCCCGCGCACACCCGGCCCCGGCACAATGCGCAGATGGCCTCCCCTGCTTCTGTCCATGGCGCGCCGCGCCCTTCTCCCCGCACCGGTCCCAGCCTGCGCGAGCGCTTCGATGCGATGCGCAACCTGCCGCCGTTCCTGCGCCAGATCTGGCGGACCAGCCGCTGGCTGACCCTGACCAGCATCGGCCTGCGCATGCTGCGCGCGCTGATCCCGGTGGCCTCGCTGTACATCGGCAAGCTGATCATCGACGAGGCGATCCACCTGGTCGGGCAGTCGCCCGGCTTCACCTCGTTCGGCGAGGCGCTGGCCAGCGGGCGGCTGTCCCGGCTGCTGGAACTGCTGGCGCTGGAACTGGCGCTGGCGATCGGCTCGGACCTGCTCGGGCGGCTGGTCAGCTATGCCGACACGCTGCTGTCGGAACTGTTCAACAACGTCACCAGCGTGCAGTTGATGGAGCATGCCGCGCAGCTGGACCTAGAGGATTTCGAAGACCCCGAGCAACAGGACAAGCTCGACCGCGCGCGGCGCCAGACCATGGGCCGGATGAACCTGATGAGCCAGCTGTTCGGCCAGGTGCAGGACGCGATCACCGTGGTCAGCTTCGCGATCGGCCTGCTGGTCTATGCGCCATGGCTGATCCTGCTGCTGGCGCTGGCGCTGATCCCGGCGTTCGTCGGCGAGGCGCACTTCAACGCGCTGGGCTATTCGCTGAACTTCCAGTGGACCGCGGAGCGGCGCCAGCTCGACTACCTGCGCCAGGTCGGCGCCAGCGTCGAGACCGCCAAGGAAGTGAAGATCTTCAACCTGCACAGCTTCCTGATCGAGCGCTACCGCGCGCTGGCCGACCGCTTCTTCCAGGCCAACCGTGCGCTGGCGCGCAAACGCATGCTGTGGGGCACACTGCTGGCCGCGCTGGGTACGCTGGGCTATTACGCCGCCTATGGCTACATCGCCTGGCGCACGGTGCGCGGCGATTTCAGCATCGGCGACCTGACCTTCCTGGCCGGCAGCTTCCTGCGCCTGCGCCAGTTGCTGGAAGGGTTGCTGATCGGGTTTTCGCAGGTGGCCGGACAGGCGCTGTACCTGGACGACCTGTATTCGTTCTTCCGCATCGTGCCGGAGATCCGTACCCGCCCCGGCGCGGCGCCGGTGCCGCGGCCGATCGTGCGCGGCTTCGTGTTCGAGAACGTCGGCTTCCGCTATCCGGACGCCGAACAGTGGGCCGTACGGCACCTGGACTTCGAACTGCGCGCCGGCGAAGTGCTGGCCCTGGTCGGCGAGAACGGCGCCGGCAAGACCACCCTGGTCAAGCTGCTGGCGCGGCTGTACGACCCGGACGAGGGCCGCATCCTGCTCGACGGCCGCGACCTGCGCGACTACGACCTGGACGATCTGCGCGCCAACCTTGGGGTGATCTTCCAGGACTTCGTGCGCTACCACCTCAGCGCCGGCGAGAACATCGGCGTCGGCCGGGTCGATTCGATGGCCGATGCGGCGCGAATCCGCGCCGCCGCGCAGCGGGCGATGGCCAGCGAGCTGATCGAGGGCCTGCCGCACGGCTACGCGCAATTGATCGGACGCCGCTTCAAGAGCGGCGTGGACCTGTCCGGCGGGCAATGGCAGAAGATCGCGATCGCGCGCGCCTACATGCGCGATGCGCAGCTGATGATCCTCGACGAGCCGACCGCGGCGCTGGACGCGCGCAGCGAGTTCGAGGTGTTCCAGCGCTTCAAGGAGCTGTCCGACAACCGCACCGCGGTGCTGATCTCGCACCGCTTCTCCAGCGTGCGCATGGCCGACCGCATCCTGGTTCTGGCCGGCGGCCAGATCGAGGCCAGCGGCACCCACGCCGAACTGATGGCGCAGGGCGGGCGCTACGCGGAGTTGTTCGAATTGCAGGCCGCTGGGTATCGTTGAGCTTCGCCTGTCCTTTGGATCCGCCCATGCTGCGACGTCTCCTGCCCTGCCTGCTTGCCGCCGCCGTGGCGTTCCCCGCCACCGCGGCCGACCCGGTTCCCGGCCCGTCCGACTACGCCGCCGCCAAGGCGCTGGCCGACCGCGACGAGGC